>CANKZI010000004.1 GCA_947488595.1 Flavobacteriaceae bacterium | reverse complement strand
CGGAAAAGGGGAAGCTTTTTCTCCAACCGATTTTGTAGCCAACGCTCTGGGCAGTTGTATGGTTTCGATAATGGCAATAAAATCAAAAGATTTGTCCATAGATCTGATCAATTCAACGGTTGAAGTAACCAAAATTATGCAAGCTGAACCGCGAAAAATTGCTAAAATAATTATCGTTATCAACATTCCCATTTCGGTTAACGAAAAAAACAAAACCATTCTAGAACGCTCCGCAATGCATTGTCCTGTACTTTTGAGCTTGCATCCTGATATCGAGAAAGAGGTTACTTTTAATTGGCAATAACTTTGGACGACGACCAAAAAAAACTCATTCAACTGGCGCACACAAAAATGCCTTTTGGTAAATATGAAGGTTGGTACCTCGTTGATATTCCCGAATATTACATCGTTTGGTACCGCAATAGAGGCTTTCCAAATGGCGTTTTAGGGCAACAATTGCAGCTCGTTTATGAGTTAAAATTAAATGGTTTAGAAGATTTGATTCGGAATATTAAAGCCAAGTATCCGAAACCCTAATTGCCGTCTTTCGCAATTTATCGCAAAGCGGTATCCCCAAAATATTCCAAATTATCTAACGAACTAATTATCTAATTACCTAATTAAATTGTACTTTTGCGACGTTTTTGACCTAACTACAGCATCAACACAACACAAACAGCAAGACAATGAATCAAACAAAATATATTTTTGTAACTGGCGGCGTAACCTCTTCTTTAGGTAAAGGGATAATTGCAGCTTCTTTGGCTAAATTACTACAGTCCAGGGGATACCGTACAACCATTCAAAAATTTGATCCGTATATCAATGTTGATCCAGGTACTTTAAACCCTTATGAACACGGCGAATGTTATGTAACCGATGATGGTGCCGAAACCGATTTGGATTTAGGACATTATGAGCGTTTTTTAAATGTTCCGACCTCGCAAGCCAACAATGTAACTACGGGTCGTGTTTATCTTTCGGTAATCGAAAAAGAACGAAGAGGCGAATTTTTAGGTAAAACTGTTCAAGTCGTGCCACACATTACCAACGAAATCAAAGAAAGAATGCAATTGTTGGGTAATTCAGGTGATTTTGATATTGTAATTACCGAAATTGGTGGTACTGTTGGTGATATTGAGTCATTGCCTTACATCGAATCGGTACGTCAATTGGTATGGGAACTAGGTGAAAACAACGGTATCGTAATTCATCTGACTTTGGTGCCTTTTTTAGCAGCAGCTGGAGAATTGAAAACCAAACCAACACAGCATTCGGTAAAAACACTAATGGAAAGCGGTATCAAAGCCGACATCTTGGTGTGCCGCACTGAACATGAATTGTCGGACGAATTGCGGCAGAAATTGGCTTTGTTTTGTAACGTAAAAAGAGAAGCGGTCATTCAATCGATTGATGCTTCAACCATTTATGAAGTGCCCAACCTCATGCTCGAAGAAGGTTTGGATGTGGTCGCTTTAAAAAAATTATCACTTCCGCAAAAAAATACGCCTGATTTAAAAAATTGGAACGTCTTTTTACACCGCTTAAAAAATCCAAAACACGTCGTAAATATTGGTTTGATTGGAAAATATGTCGAATTGCAAGATTCGTACAAATCTATTTTAGAAGCTTTTATACACGCTGGTGCCGCTAACGAAACCAAAGTCAATGTTGTTTCGGTGCATTCAGAATATATCGATGCCAATAATGTTGCCGATAAACTCAACGGACTTGATGGCATTTTGGTTGCTCCAGGTTTTGGAGAGCGTGGTATAGAAGGCAAAATTGAAGCCGTTCGTTTTGCAAGAGAAAATAATTTGCCGTTTTTTGGTATTTGTCTCGGAATGCAAATGGCTGTTATTGAATATGCACGCAATGTACTTGGTTTTAATGATGCCAATTCGACCGAAATGAATATGGGTACATCGCATCCGGTGATCGATTTGATGGAAGAGCAAAAAAGCATTACCGATAAAGGCGGAACCATGCGATTAGGTGCATGGAAATGTGATATAAAATCCAATTCTTTGGCTTATAAAATTTACGGAAAAACAACCATTTTAGAACGCCACCGACACCGCTATGAATTCAATGGCGCATACCTCGAAATGTTCGAAAATGCAGGATTAAAAGCTTCTGGAATTAATCCAGATACTGGATTGGTTGAAATTATTGAAATCGGTAATCATCCTTTTTTTATAGGTGTTCAATACCATCCAGAGTACAAAAGTACAGTTGCCAATCCGCATCCTTTATTTGTAAGCTTTGTAGCAGCAACCGTAAAAGCCAAACAGCAATAATAAACAACAACAAAATTAAAACAATCGTTAATATTCAGTAATGGAAGAAAAAAAATTAGACCTTAATACAATCATAGGTTTTACGTTAATTTTTGGGATTTTAGTTTGGATGATGTATCAAAAACAACCTTCAGAAAAAGACCAAGCTGCTGCAAAAGCAAAACAGGAATTAGTCAATAAGGAAGCAAAAATCAATACAGTTGCCACCAATGAAATCGCATTATCACGCACAGATACTGCTGCAGCCGATAGCACTAAGTTGGCGAATCTGCAAGGTGTTTTGGGTAAATTTGCTTATTCGGCAACACTGCCAACCGCTAAAAATGAATTTACAACTTTAGAAAACGAATTGGTAATTCTTAAAATTGCCAACAAAGGTGGTTTTATTGTTGAAGCCAAATTAAAAAAATTCGAAAAGTCTAAAAAAGGTTCAGGAGAATTGGTAGCTTTAATAGCAGACAACAATGCAAGTTTGAATATCAAATTACTAACTCAGGACAACCGAACCCTAGAAACTAAAAATCTATTTTTTGAGCCAACCTTATCAAAATCCGGCAATGATCAAATTTTGACCATGCGACTAAAGTCCGATGTCAACGCTTTTTTGGCCTATAAATATGTGCTAAAGTCCAACGACTATATGTTGGATTTTGATGTGCAATCGCGAGGTTTAAGTAAGGTTTTAAATACCTCAAAACCATTGGATTTAGAATGGAGTTTGAAAACCTATCGCAATGAAAAAAGCGTGTCTTATGAAAATCGTTATGTAGAACTGTATTATGAGCATGAAGACAGCAAGAGCGATTATTTAGGACTGGGGAATGATGAAACAGAGACAGTAAACAAACTAAGTTATGTGGCTTTCAAGCAGCATTTATTTACTTCGATTTTGTTGTCAAAGCAACCTTTTGAAAAAGCCGAATTATTTTCGAATAGTTTGGTAAATGATGAAAAAATTGATACCGTTTTTACCAAACAATTCAAAGCTACGGTCGGTTTGCCTTTCCAAAATGGCGAAATCAACCAATCAATGAATTGGTATTTTGGACCATCGGATTATACTATTTTAAAAAAATATGATCGCAATATCGAAGACACTGTAGCACTTGGTTGGGGTATTTTCGGATGGATCAACAGACACGCTTTTATTCCGCTATACGGACTTTTGGGATTAATTTTATCTCAAGGTTGGGCGATTGTACTGTTTACAGTTTTGATAAAATTGGTCATGTCGCCTATCACCTATAAATCATTTTTATCGCAAGCAAAAATGAAGGTTTTGCGTCCAGACATTGCTGAGCTTGGAGAAAAATTCAAAAAAGATCCAATGAAAAAACAACAAGAAACAATGAAATTATACAACAAAGCCGGCGTCAATCCAATGGCTGGTTGTGTTCCCGCATTGTTGCAAATGCCTATATTTTATGCCTTGTTCCAGTTTTTTCCGTCAGCATTAAGTCTGCGACATGAAGGCTTTTTATGGGCCGAAGATTTGTCATCTTTTGATTCTGTTCTTACATTACCTTTCACGATTCCCGCTTATGGTAATCATGTGAGTTTGTTTCCGATATTAGCCTCAATCGCTATATTTTTCTACATGAAAATGACTACTGGTGACCAACAAATGGCGCCGCCACAAGAAGGCATGCCAGATATGGGGAAAATCATGAAAATTATGATTTATGTATCGCCTTTAATGATGTTATTTTTCTTTAATAATTATGCTTCGGGACTGAGTTTGTATTATTTTATCTCAAATTTAATTACGATCGGAATCATGCTGGTAATCAAAAATTATATTGTTGACAATGATAAAATTCATGCACGAATTCAAGAAAATAAGCTGAAAGAACCCAAACAGCAAAATAAATTCCAACGCAAATTGCAAGAAATGATGGAACTTGCAGAAGCTGAAAAGGCAAAAAAGAAATAGTAATAAAGGCCATTCAATCTTATTTTGAGTGGCCTTCTTACATTCAAAACAATATTTAGCAGCTTGCATTTGTAACTAGAATAATCTAACACGGTTGTAATTGAAATTTACATTCAGCCCGTTTTTTAATTTTTACTATGCCGATAGCGAATTTAAATTTCTTTTCTGAAATATTTCTATTTTTAAAACGTTAATTCTAAAGGGTTCATAGCACACTATTTTATTATTTTTAACAATCAATTATTTTATAATGAGAAAAAGTTTTGCTCTTTTTTTACTAGTATTTTTGAATCTTGGCGTTTTCGCGCAAGATGATTGCAATAAATTAGATGCTGTTGGTAAAAAACACGGTTTATGGAAGGGCGTTTTTGAAGAATCAAAGCGACCGCGTTATGAAGGCACTTTTGATCACGGAATAGAAGTTGGTACGTTTACTTACTTTGATGATACCAAAGCGAAATCTGTCATTGCAACACGTGTTTTTTCGGAAAAGGGAACGGTGGCGTATAACACCTTTTTCGATCAAAAAGGCAACAAAGTCAGTGAGGGAAAAACGGTCAATCGACTTAATGAAGGCGAATGGAATTACTATCATGAAGCTTCAAAAGAAATCATGACGATTGAGAATTATGCTAAAGGAAAACTCAATGGTGTTCGGAAAGTATTCTTTAAAAGTAAAGCCATTGCTGAAGAAGCCAATTATACGAATGGTCTTAAAAATGGATTATATAAAAAATATACCGAAAAAGGTACCGTTATTGAAACCTCATTCTTTAAAAATGGCGAATACGATGGCATTGCTATTTTTAATGATGTCAACGGAAAAATAGTTTCAAAAGGCCCTTTTGTCAATGGCGTGAAAAAAGGAATGTGGGAGTTTTATGAAGATGGAAAACTAAAAACCAAGCAAAAATATCCAATTGTTAAGAAAATGGCAAAAGGCAAAAATAAGAAAATTTAAGTAGTACTTTTGCTCTTTAAATTTTTCACAAAATGAAACGTGTCGTTGTAGGACTTTCTGGTGGTGTTGATTCGAGTGTTGCGGCCTATTTGTTGCAACAACAAGGCTATGAAGTCATTGGACTTTTTATGAAAAATTGGCACGATGATTCAGTTACCATTTCGAATGAATGTCCGTGGTTAGAAGACAGTAATGATGCTTTGTTGGTCGCCGAAAAACTCGGAATTCCTTTTCAAACGGTAGATTTAAGCGAACAATACAAAGAAAAAATCGTTGACTATATGTTCAACGAATATGAAAAAGGACGGACGCCTAATCCCGATGTTTTGTGCAATCGCGAAATCAAATTTGATGTTTTTATGAAAATTGCATTAAGTTTAGGGGCCGATTTTGTGGCGACAGGACATTATTGCCGCAAAGGTACTACTGATGTCAATGGAAAAACAGTATATCAATTGCTGGCCGGTGCAGATAATAATAAAGATCAATCCTATTTTTTATGTCAATTATCTCAAGAACAATTGGCGCAATCCTTGTTCCCAATTGGAGAATTGACCAAACCTGAAGTTAGAAAAATTGCTTCCGAAATGGATTTGATTACTGCCGAAAAAAAGGATTCGCAAGGTTTGTGTTTTATAGGGAAAGTGCGACTACCCGAATTTTTACAACAAAAATTGCAACCCAAAGAAGGATTGATCGTTCAAATTGACAAAGAAGATACAATTTATAATCTCGCAGAAGTCAATGCAACATCCGAAGAATTACAGTTGGAAGTGGCAGCACAATACGTTCCTTATGAACCAGCCATGGGAAAAATTGTTGGGAAACACCAAGGTGCACATTATTTTACAACTGGACAACGCAAAGGTTTAAATGTTGGTGGCACAAAAGAACCACTTTTTATCATTGCAACCGATGTTAAGACCAATACGATTTATACGGGTTTGGGAAGCGAGCATCCTGGACTTTTCAAAAAAGCTTTGTTTATTGAAAAATCAGAAATTCATTGGATTCGCGAAGATTTATCATTAAATAATGGACAAAAAATGGAAGTCATGGCACGCATTCGTTACCGGCAACCTTTGCAAAAAGCGGTTTTGCATCAGTTTGAAAACGGAATGTATGTTGCTTTTGAAACCCCACAATCTGCAATTACCGAAGGACAATTTGTGGCTTGGTACGAGAACGACGAATTGCTTGGGTCAGGCGTAATTTCGTAATTTTTTTTTTAAAACTTATTTTCACTAATTTTATAACACATTTTCTATTTTATAAAATATGAAAAAACACTCGCTTTTTATCTTGTTTTTTATTTCTATTCAAGCATTTTCTCAAGAGGACGCGTGGATCTATTTTAACGAAAAACCTAATGCCGAATTCTATTTTGCCAATCCATTGCAAATGCTTTCGCAGCGCGCTTTAGACAGACGGACCAACCAAAACATAGCTTTAGACACAAAAGATATTCCGATTAGCCTTGATTTTATCGAACAAATTGACGCAGTGAATGGGATTGTTGTTATGGCTAAATCAAAATGGATGAATGCGATTCATGTGCGTGGTAGTATTAATGCCATTCAATCGTTGGCTAGTTTTAGTTTTGTAAGTGAGATTGATTTTGCCGATGCTTCGTTAAATGGCATCCTGATCGACCGACCGATTCATAGCAGCAGAAATAGCGCATATAACAAATCACTCGAAAACCAAACAAGTTTTAGTTATGGCAATTCAAACAATCAAATTGAAATGCTGAATGGTCATTTGTTGCATGAGCAGAATTATACAGGAACTGGAAAAATTATAGCCGTTTTGGACGCTGGTTTTCCTGGCGTTAATACGATTCAACCTTTTGAAAGAGCAAGAGATAACAATTTGATTTTGGGTGGTTATAATTTTGTAAGCCGTAATGATGATATTTATACAGCCGATGATCATGGAACGCTTGTGCTTTCTTCGATGGGAGGATATACCGAAAATCAGTTGGTTGGAACAGCGCCTGATGCAGCTTATTACTTATTTATAACCGAAGATATCGCATCTGAAAATCCTGTTGAAGAGTCGCTTTGGGTAGAAGCTGCAGAAACTGCGGATAGTTTGGGTGTTGATGTGATCAATACGTCCTTGGGCTATTTTAACTATCAAAATCCAAATTACAGTTATACATACGAAGATATGGATGGGGCAACTTCATTTATCTCGCGCGGTGCAGATCTTGCTTTCAGTCGCGGAATGGTCGTTGTTGTTGCGGCAGGAAATTCGGGAAATTCACAAAATCCACATATTGCGACACCTGCTGATGCTTTTAATGTGCTAACTGTTGGTGCTGTTGATGCCGACGAACAATATGCTTCTTTTAGTTCTGAAGGTAATTCTTCTGATGGCAGGGTCAAGCCCGATGTGATGGCGCAAGGTTTGTCGGCAGTATTGTCTAATGCTTCTGGCGAAATTATTGTGGGTAGCGGCACTTCTTTTGCTTGTCCGATTACGGCGGGTTTGGTGGCTTGTTTGTGGCAAGCACTACCAGAAAAAACCAATGCCGAAATTATGCAATTGATCAAAGCTTCAGCACATTTATATACAAATCCAAATGTTGAGTTTGGTTACGGAATTCCGAATTTTGCTGCTGCTTTAGAAAATGCACTTCAAGTGAATACGATTTTTGAAAACCAATTTTTATTGTATCCAAATCCAGCAGCAACTAAAGTTTTTGTTCATTTGCCAAAAGGTTATGAAAATGCGAAAGTAGTTTTTTATAATAGTTTAGGACAAATGGTTTTAGAAAAACGCGATGTTAGTTTGGATATCAATATTGAAAGTTTGAATAGCGGTCTTTATTTTTATACACTTACAGTTCAAAATGTCGTTCATACTGGGAAGTTAATTAAAAAATAGTTTCCAAAAAGGAAAGACAGCACCCAACTAGCCCTGATTGAGCCGATAGCTTGCGAGAAACGAGCAACTAAAGGCGAAAGCAGGAAAATGGACAACCAATAATTCCCAAGCGATTCGCTTAAAAAAAACTTTTAATGAATAGTATAACACAACTTTTTGGTATTCAATATCCAATCATTCAAGGCGGAATGATTTGGAATAGTGGCTATAAATTGGCCAGTGCGGTGAGCAATGCCGGCGGATTAGGACTTATTGGAGCAGGCTCTATGTATCCAGAAGTTTTGCGCGAACACATTCAGCAATGTCAAAAATCTACTGACAAACCTTTTGGCGTGAATGTGCCGATGTTGTATCCGAACATAGAGGAAATCATGCAAATTATTGTTGAAGAAGGCGTAAAAATTGTTTTTACTTCGGCTGGAAACCCCAAAACATGGACTTCTTTTTTGAAAGAAAAAGGCATTACGGTTGTTCATGTGGTAAGCAGTTCAAAATTTGCTTTGAAAGCACAAGACGCTGGTGTTGATGCAGTTGTTGCCGAAGGTTTTGAAGCGGGAGGACACAATGGACGGGAGGAGACGACTACTTTTACATTAATACCGATGGTGAAAGCGCAAATCAAAATTCCATTAATTGCAGCTGGAGGTATTGCAACTGGTCGTGGCATGTTGGCCGCGATGGTATTGGGTGCAGATGGTGTTCAGATGGGTTCTCGGTTTGCAGCGTCGGTAGAAAGTTCGGCGCACGATAATTTCAAGCAGACTATAATTGCAACAAAAGAAGGCGATACACAATTGACGTTGAAAGAATTAGCGCCTGTTCGATTGATTAAAAACAAGTTTTATCATGACGTTCAAAATTTGTATACCAATAATCCAACTGTGGATGATTTGGCCAATTTGTTAGGAAAACGACGTGCCAAGCGCGGCATGTTTGAAGGTGATTTGGTAGAAGGCGAATTGGAGATTGGTCAAATTGCGGGTTTGATTAATGAAATTGTTCCTGTTGCAGCTATAATAGATACGATTATTAAAGATTTTGAAATGGCAAAACGTGAAGTAGCCTTGCTTTAAATTTTATTCATAACTTAACAATTGGCAACGTCAATTTATAAATGTAAATTGTAATTTTGAATCTAAAATATTCGATCATGAAAAAGTTAATTTTAATTGTTTTATTCTTGTCTATAGTAAATCTTCAGGCGCAAGAACGTCCAAAATTGGTCATCGGCATCGTTGTTGATCAAATGAAAATGGAATATTTATACCGTTTTTCTGATGATTTTTCCGCAAATGGTTTTAATCGCTTGATGAAGGACGGCTATACTTTTCAAAACATGCATTTTAATTATATGCCCACTTATACTGCACCAGGTCATGCAGCTATTTATACTGGTACAACCCCTTCGGTCAACGGAATTGTTGGCAATGATTGGTTCAATAGGGCTACCGGAAAAGACATGTATTGTACCGACGATGCCAGTGTGAAAACGATTGGTGATGGTAGAGAAAAAGAAGGTCAAATGTCACCGAAAAATCTACTGAGTACTACCATCACCGATGAATTAAAATTGGCTACCAACTTTAAAGGAAAAGTAATCGGAATGAGTTTAAAAGACCGTGGTGCGATTTTGCCAGCCGGACATTTTGCTGATTGGGCATTTTGGTACAGCAAAACAGGTGCGTTTATTTCGAGTACTTTTTATGGCGAAAAATTACCAGATTGGGTAACGGCGTTTAATAATGAAAAAAGATTTTTGCCTTATATTAATAAAGGTTGGGATTTATTAAAGCCAACAACTACTTATAACGAAAGTCTTGCCGATGACAATCCGTATGAAGGCAAATTGTACGGGAGTAAAGCACCCGTTTTTCCTTATGATTTGAAAGCAATGTATGAAAAAAATGATGCTGGTATTTTGAGAGCGACGCCTTATGGGAATGATTTTTTGGCCGATTTTGCCAAGAAAGCAATAGAAAATGAAGCATTGGGCAAAGATGATATTACCGATTTTTTAACCGTTAGTTTTTCTTCTACCGATTATGTCGGGCACATTTTGGGACCACGTTCAATAGAATTGCAAGACACTTATTTGCGTTTGGATATTACCATTGCAGATTTTCTGAATTATTTAGATAAAACGGTGGGTAAAGACAATTATTTGATTTTTTTGACCGCAGACCATGCTGGAGCTGAAAATGTTACGTATTTGAAAGACAACAAATATGATGTGAAAAATATTGATTCAAAGGCGTTTATAAAAGCATTAAAAGAATTTTCGACTGTTACTTTTGGTGCTGATTTGGTTTTGGATTATTCCAATTTTAATTTATTTTTTAATAAGGAAACCATCAAAACCAAAGGCTTAGAATTGGAAAAAGTAAAGCAAAATTTTATAGCATTTTTGATGGAACAAGAGCAAGTAAAAAGAGTGTATACTGAAGAAGAAATATTGGCTTCATCGGGAACCGATTATTATTTGCAATTGATTGCCAATGGGTATGACCCGAAGCAAAATGGTGATTTGGTGATTTTGGACAAACCAGGATACATTCAGTACCAAGCAACGGGCACTTCACACGGAACGCCTTACAGTTATGACACGCATGTGCCATTGATTTTTTTATGGTCGGAATATTCCAAAAGGTAATACATCTGACCGAAAGTAATTACTGAAATCGCGCCAACATTAGCACAAAAGCTAAAGATTGCTTTTCCGAATGGCACAGATGCAAAAGTTTTGTTGGAGGTTTTGGATGGCAATTGAAAAAACTAAAAATAGTAATTTAGTTTATAGTTTTACGAATTTACAGTCCAATCATGATTTGATTTTTAAGTAAATCTTCAAAAGTTTCACGTTCTCGAATCAATATTCCTTTGCCGTCTTTCCATAAAACTTCGGCTGGTTTGTAGCGCGAATTGTAATTGGATGACATCGAAAAGCAATAAGCACCAGCGTTTCTAAAACACAAAATGTCGTTTTCTTTGATTTCGGCTATTTTTCGGTTGTTGGCAAAAGTATCGGTTTCACAAATATAGCCTACAACGGTGTAAAAGCGTTCTTTTCCTTTTGGATTGGAAATGTTTTCAATGTGGTGTTGAGAACCATACAACATTGGACGAATCAAATGATTAAAACCACTATCAATTCCTGCAAAAACTGTTGATGTAGTTTGTTTTACGACATTGACTTTTGCTAGAAAAAAACCAGCTTCACTGACCAAAAATTTCCCTGGTTCAAAAGCCAAAGTCAATTCACGTCCGTATTCTTTCTCAAAAGCATTGAATCTTTTGGTTAGTTTTTTTCCGAATTCTTCAATATTGGTTTCAATATCAGCTTTGTTGTAAGGCACTTTAAAACCACTTCCAAAATCTAAAAAATCCAAGACTTTAAAATCTTTAGCTGCATCAAAAAGAATTTCTGCTGCATAAAGAAAAACTTCTATATCCAAAATGTCCGAACCTGTATGCATGTGAATGCCATTGATATGCATGCCCGTATTTTCTACAATTCTCAAAATATGGGGCATTTGATGAATGGAAATGCCGAATTTGCTGTCAATATGTCCGACAGAAATATTCGAATTGCCACCAGCCATAACATGCGGATTGATACGAATACAAACAGGAATTTGAGGATGCTTTGTGCCAAAATGCTCTAATACCGAAAGATTGTCAATATTAATTTGAACACCTAAAGTCGCCACAGCTTCAATTTCTTCAAAAGAAACCCCGTTGGGTGTATAAATGATCTGATTGGGTTTGAACCCCGCATGCAATCCTAACTGTACTTCTTGTATAGAAACGGTGTCTAAATTGGAACCAAAAGTTTTAAGCAATTGTAAAACAGTTAAATTTGATAAGGCTTTTACGGCATAATTGATGCGCAATCTGGCGACTTTTGCGAACGCTGATGTAAGTCTATCGTATTGCGATTGTATTTTTTCGGCATCATATACATACAAGGGACTTCCAAAATCTTGTGCCAATTGTACTAATTCTTTTGGTTGCATCTTTAATTATTTTATGCAAAACTATTGCAAAAATATTGCTATCCAAAAGAATTGGTAAAGAATAACAAAATGAAATAATTTCTTATTTTTAAAACAAAAATTATTGTAAAAGCAGATTTATTTCACAAATTCATGATTCAATCCGTCGGCAAATTCTTGGTTAATCGACAATACACCATTTGAAATACTGTAACATCCAAAATTATTACCATCAATTAGTAGGGTTAGCGGACAAAAATCGGGCACATCGCTAGCAACAAAGGAATAAGTATAATTCCCAGTTGTCAATGGACCATTACTATTTGATACCACATTTAAAGTTTGATTGGCAGAATTGAATGTCCAGACTTCGGTGCCTTCGGGATAGTTGATTATTGCACCAGCAATGCCGCCAGATGATTTTGTTAATTTCCAAATTCCATTTAAATCACTTCCGTAGTTCACAACCGAATCATCGCTATCACTGCAAGCCATTGTTAAAAACAGCAAGCATAAAGAACTAATTATTTTTAAATTTTTCATAATATTTTTTTATAAAGTTAGCTGAATCAAATGCGTAACGATTTTTTTTAACAGTATTTTATTCTAAAAATTTAGAAAAAAAGCAAGTTAGTTATTGTTACATTTTTTTCAACGATAAAACTAGAACTATTTAGCAACTATTGCTAAAGTTGTATTTGCCATTACTACAATAAAAAAGTGATTAATAAAAAATATAAATTCTTTTCACAATCAGATGAATTTAGTTATTTTTGTGCTCCCGAAAGTAGGGATAATAAAGTCAAAAACTTCAATATGGACATACACGAATACCAAGGAAAAGAAATATTAGCCAGTTATGGTGTAAAAGTACAACGTGGCTACGTAGCCAATAATCCACAAGAAGCAGTAGCTGCAGCCAAACAACTGACTGCTGAAACTGGAACTGGCTGGCATGTTATCAAAGCACAAGTTCACGCTGGAGGACGCGGAAAAGGTGGTGGTGTAAAGTTGGCGAAAAACTTGCAACAAGTTGAAGAATTGGCAGAACAAATTATTGGAATGCAATTGATTACACCGCAAACTTCGGCCGAAGGTAAAAAAGTACACAAAGTTTTGGTGGCCGAAGATGTATATTATCCTGGTGAAAGTGAAACTTCCGAATTTTATATGTCGGTTTTATTGAATCGAGGCAAAGCAAAAAACATGATTATGTATTCTACTGAAGGTGGAATGGATATTGAAGAAGTAGCCGAACATACGCCACATTTAATTTTTACCGAAGAGATTGACCCAACGGTCGGTTTACAAGCTTTTCAAGCAAGAAGAATTGCATTTAACTTAGGACTTTCTGGAAATGCCTTTAAAGAAATGGTTCAGTTTGTAGATGCTTTGTATAAAGCGTATATTGGTTCTGACGCTTCGATGTTTGAAATCAATCCTGTTTTGAAAACTTCTGATAATAAAATTATTGCGGTTGATGCCAAAGTAAATTTGGATGACAATGCATTGTACCGTCACCCAAAACTAGCTGAAATGCGTGACGTTCGAGAGGAAAATCCTATTGAGGTGGAAGCAAAAGCGGCAGGTTTAAATTATGTTGACCTTGACGGAACAGTGGGTTGCATGGTTAACGGTGCAGGTTTGGCAATGGCAACTATGGATTTAATTAAATATGCAGGTTTTGAACCAGCCAATTTTTTGGATGTTGGTGGAACAGCTGATGCAAAGCGAGTTGAATTGGCATTTAGAATTATTTTGAAAGATCCGAATGTAAAGGCAATTTTAATTAATATTTTTGGCGGAATTGTGCGTTGTGACCGTGTTGCACAAGGTGTTGTTGATGCTTATAAAAACATGGGTGATGCAATTAAAGTACCAATAATTGTGCGTTTGCAGGGTACAAATGCCGAGATTGCCAAAGAATTAATTGACAATTCAGGAATGCCAATTTTATCGGCGGTACAATTTCAAGAAGCCGCTGATCAGGTTCAGGCTGCATTGAGCAAATAAGAAAAAAACGGTATAGTAATTATCAAAGATTTTACTACTAGCATTATATTAAAAATCCCTGACGAAAGTCGGGGATTTTTGCATTGATTAAGAACGAAAGTAAATCGTCTGTTTATTTTTTACCATTATTGTATTTCACTTTCTCAACAACTTGCACTTTAGGAGTTGGTTTTTTGTCTCTTGATTTGGCATTGGAAGCGGGTTTCTTTTTAAAGTCAGTTTTTGGAGCGGGCTTGAATTCAACTCTAGCTTTAAATCCATCTTTTACAGGAATTTCTGCTTTGTGTTTGGCCAATACGTCATTCGGATTTTTAGGATTTTCTTTGGTACCACGCAAATGAATGACCAACCCATTCAAGAAATTGCGCAATACTTGATCACCACATTCCATATAATTCTCATGCTTTTCATCTCGAAAAAAAGCACCCAATTCGGATTTTGTAATTCTAAAATCGACCAATTCTAAAATTTCAACTATTTGGTCATCACGCAGCATTAAAGCCACGCGGAGTTTTTTAAAAATATCGTTGTTTGTCATTTTTTTTAAGTTTTTAAGTTTAGAAGTTGCAAAGGTACAAGCGGTAAAAAGTTTAAAAGTTTTATTAAAAAGGATTTTAGGTTAAAAGTTTAATATGTTAGTTTACAAATCACAAGTTGCTTTTACAATATCAAAAACCACAATTATTCTAGCCAAAGATACGCTTTTTCAAATCCTTCACGCCATAATTTTTCATTGTGTTCCGCGCCTTTGACAATAACCTTTTCTTGAAGTTTTAAGGATTCACTTCGATTTTCAATTAGCAATTGGTACATTTTATTCAGATCGCCGACCACATCAATATCTTTACTTTCGCTATCACCACAGAGGAAATAGATTTTTGCTTTTACTTTTTTACTTTTTGCCACAAGCTCATAAATATCATTCGTAAACCAAAATGAGGGCGAAAAAACACCTGCTTTTCCAAATATTTTTGGGTATTTTAAAACAGCATAAAAAGAAACCAATCCGCCAAGGGAACTTCCAAATATCGTAGTACTTTTTGCTATTGTTTTTGTGCGATAAACTGAATCAACGTGAGGTTTCAAAGTGTTTACGATAAAGTCAAGATAAGCGTCAGCTTTTCCTCCACCATATTTTTCGTTTTTAAAGGGCGTTAATTCGTCCATTCTATTTTCGTTTCCATGTTCAATGCCGATAACAATTACATTGGCATTAAGTTTATCTAAGGTTTCGTCAACTTCCCATTCGCCTGCATAAGAAGTCCTTTTGTCAAATAGATTTTGCGCATCATGCATGTAGATCACAGGATATTTATTTTCAGAATCGGAATAAGATTTTGGCAAATAAACCCATATCGTTTTTGTGGTTTGCAGTTGCGGTGCATTAATGATAAAAGTGCTAACTTGTTGCGAGGCGGTGCTTTCTTGAGCGGGAACTTTGAAGGTAATAAAAAGTAGAAGTCCTGAAATTAAAAATATTTTGAGCATTTTTTAGATTTTGTTTACTGATATAAAAGCAATATTTTAGCTAAAAATAACAATTTGATGAATACTTACGACGAAAAAATTAGTTTACTGTCCGAAATGATTGCGTTTTCAATCGTTGATGGAAAATTGCACCAAAGAGAATACGAATTTTTATCGATAGTAGCTAACGAATTAAAGATTGAAAAATCCGATTTCAAAGATTTGTTTCACAAAGAATTGCCTAACAACATAATAAAATCTGAAATCCAACGCATCCAACAATTTTATCGTTTGGCTTTGCTGATGCATGTTGATGGTGTTTTACACGAAAAAGAAGAAATATCCATCAAGCAAATTGCCATCAATATGGGTTTGAATCCTTCAGTAACCAAACGTTTGTTATTGATGATAAAAGCTTCGCCAACCCACATGATTGACGCACAATATTTGATGGAAGCTTTTAAAGAACAGCACAACTAGCGAATGGTTGTAAATGTAGTTTTCTTAAGAAGGTATAGTTTTCAAAAATCGTTAGTGTTTTTTGTTTTAGATTTGACTTCTAAATTTTACATTGCAAGCTTTTAATCTCATCTCTTAATTTCGCTGCTTGCATAAAGTCCAATTCTTTTGCTGCTTTTTCCATCTTTTTTCGTTTTTCACGAATTATTTTTTCTATGGCTTCTTTGGATAAATAGGCGGTATCTGGTTCGGCAGCGGCATTCATTATATTGCCCAATTCAAAATCCACCAAAGGATTTTTAGTTACAAAAGCACTTTCAATAGTTTTATTTAAAGCCATTGGAATCAAATTATTAGCAGTATTAAAATTAATCTGTTTTGTACGACGGTAATCCGTTTCGTCAATCGTTTTTTGCATACTCGCTGTGATTTTATCGGCATACATAATTGCTTTTCCATTTAAATTTCTTGCAGCACGACCAATCGTTTGTGTCAAAGAACGATTGCTTCTCAAAAAACCTTCTTTATCCGCATCCAAAATTGCGACCAACGAAACTTCGGGCAAGTCCAATCCTTCGCGCAATAAATTGACACCAATCAACACATCAAAAATTCCTTTTCGCAAATCCTGCATGATTTCTATGCGCTCCAAAGTATCCACTTCCGAATGGATGTAACGGCAACGAATATCGACTTTTGTTAAATATTTTGCTAATTCTTCCGCCATTCTTTTGGTTAACGTTGTAACCAAAACGCGTTCGTCTTTTTCAGCTCGTAATTGAATTTCCTCAATCAAATCGTCAATTTGGTTTAAACTTGGACGGATTTCAATAATTGGATCCAACAAACCCGTTGGACGAATTACTTGTTCAACAACAACGCCATCGGTTTTTTGCAATTCATAATCTGCAGGTGTGGCAGAGACGTAAATGACTTGATTTTGCATTGCTTCAAACTCGTCAAATTTTAACGGGCGATTGTCCATCGCTGCGGGCAAGCGAAAGCCGTATTCAACCAAATTTTCCTTTCTACTTCTGTCGCCGCCATACATTGCATGAACTTGTGAAAGTGTTACGTGACTTTCATCAACAACCATAAGATAATCTTTTGGGAAATAATCTAGCAAACAAAATGGGCGTGTTCCAGGTAAACGTCCGTCAAGATAACGCGAATAATTCTCGATTCCGGAGCAATAACCCAATTCTCGAATCATTTCTAAATCAAAATTGGTTCGTTCTTCCAAACGTTTGGCTTCAAGATTTTTGCCAATTTCATTGAAATAAGTCACTTGTTTGACCAAATCCTGCTGGATTTCCCATATTGCATTTTGCAGAACATCGGGCGAAGTGACAAACATATTCGCAGGATAAATAGTCAGTTTTTCAAATTTTTCAATCACTTTTGCATTTTTCACATCAAAACTCTCAATTTCTTCAATTTCATCTCCAAAGAAGTGAATTCTAAAGGCATCATCGGCATAACTCGGATACACTTCGACAGTATCACCTTTGATTCGGAAACTTCCCGGATTAAAATCAGCTTCAGTTCTAGAATACAAACTTTGCACCAATTTATGCAATAATTTGGTTCTCGAAATGATTTGGTCTTTTTGAATAGGAATCACATTTTTTTGGAATTCGACAGGATTTCCAATACCATACAAGCACGAAACCGAAGCAACCACTAAAATATCGCGTCTTCCCGAGAGGAGCGAAGCTGTGGTGGACATTCGCATTTTCTCTAATTCTTCATTAATAGAAAGGTCTTTTTCGATAAAAACACCAGTTACAGGCATGAAAGCTTCCGGTTGGTAATAGTCATAATAAGAAACAAAATATTCCACTGCATTATTCGGGAAAAATTGTTTGAATTCAGAATACAATTGTGCCGCCAAAGTTTTGTTATGTGCAAGAACCAGAGTAGGCCTTTGTACTTCTTCAATCACATTGGCCACCGTAAAAGTTTTCCCTGAGCCTGTTACACCAAGCAAAGTCTGAAACTTTTCGTTATCATTTATACCTTGAACTAGTTTTTCAATGGCTTGTGGCTGGTCGCCTTTGGGTTGGTAGGAAGAAACGATTTGGAAATTCATTGTGTAAATGCGAAAATTTGGTTTATTGCAATAAAACGAATAACAGATGAAATAAATTTAATTAAAGCATCTATAAAAATTAGAACTTCCAGTCTTTATGCTGGGCTTCGGTTAAAAATGTCCATGCCACAATCCGACTTGTTTTTTGTCCTTGCGCCATGTCGATTGTTTTAAAATCTGCCACATTTACTTTATTCAATATCCGGTAAATACTGGTCAAATTGTCTTTTTTGGAAACCAATGTCGAAAACCACAAACACTGCAGCGGGTATTTGACACTTTCATAAATCATTTGTGTTATAAACCCCAATTCTCCACCTTCGCGCCACAATTCGGCATTGTGACCACCAAAATTCAAAATGGTTTTTGTGTTTTTTTGAATTTTAGAATCGCCTAGATTATTTATTTTACGCAAATTACTTTTATTAGCTTCTTCTTGTGAGGAATGAAATGGTGGATTACACATTGTAAAAGCAAAACGATCTTCAGGTGTAATGATATTTTTGAAAATAAATCGCGGTTCGATTTGTTGTTGTAAAGTGATAAAATCAATTAATTTTGGATTAGCGGTGAGAATGTTACTGCAATTTTCAAGCGCAATTTCATCGGTATCAGTGCCAACAAAACTCCATCCGTAAGCACAATTTCCAATTATTGGATAGATACAATTTGCACCAATTCCGATATCCAAACCTTGTACATTTTCGCCAGTGGGAATAGCTCCGTCATTTGATAATGCCAACAAATCAGCCAAATAATGAATATAATCGGCGCGACTCGGAATAGGTGGACAAAGATAATTTTCAGGAATGTCCCAATTATTTATTTCATAATCAGTAATTAATAGTGCTTTATTCAACGCTTTTACAGCATTCGGGTCACTAAAATCAATGGTTTGTGTATCAAATTCATTTACAAAAACAAAATTTTCTAATTCGCTACTGTTTTTAACCAACAGCTCAAAATCATATTTAAATCGGTGTGGATTTCTAACATGAAGATTCGTTTTTTCAGAAGTAGTATCGGGTTTCATGTGAATTTTTTTAGGCTGAACTTTGAAATCGCTGTCGCAATATTTTTGAGACTGTATCATCCATAGCATCGCAAACGAAGTTAAGAAAAATTATGATTACATTTACTATAAATCAACAACGGCATTTTGGATTTATTTGTTTTTTTCTGCTCGGTAATTGTTATGTATAAATCAAAAATTATCTTGACAGTTTATTCCAATAACGCATTGATTTTGGCGTATTGCAAAAGCATAATTGTTTTGGCGTCATTGATTGCGCCAGTTGCAATCATTTCTAAAGCAAGGTCAAATGAAAGCTCTAATACATCAATATTTTCATGTTCAGAAGCAATGCCTCCGCCTTCATTAATTTTCATTGCATTAGTATATTCGGCAACAAAAAAATGAATTATTTCAGTAACCGAACCAGGCGACATATAGGCTTCAAAAATTTTTTTAACATCAGTAACGTGATAACCCGTTTCTTCTTCGGTTTCCCGTCGGATGCATTCATCTGGATTTTCTTTTTCGAGTATTCCAGCACAAGCCTCGATCATCATTCCGGTTTTGTTACCATTCATATAAGTAGGCATTCGAAATTGCCGAATTAAAATAACCTTTTTTTCAGTTTTGTTATAAAGTAAAATTGCAGCGCCATTGCCGCGATCATAAACTTCACGCATTTGTTGCTCTGTAGTGCCGTCTTTTTTTAGATAATCGTAGGTTAATTTTCTAAGCAAATACCAATTGTTGGATAAAATCTCATTCTTCAGAATCGTAATTTTTGGGTTGCCCATTATATGTGAATTATTTTTAAATCAAACGCAGTTTATTTTAAAAGCGTACGGCAAATTTCGGTACTTTTATTCCAAAATTGTTTTATATGACATCAAAAAAATTGAATTTTCGATTCAAAAAACGGTATGTAGTTTTTTTTCTGGTGTTTTCTTATATTATAATGTGTCAAGCTTGTATGACCATGCGGATGACAAAAATAGAAACGCAAGTTAATTTTGACAAATCGAATACTGAATTTAAAGAAGAAACCATTGATTTTGAGGAATTTAAAATACATTATATTCAAACTGGAAATCCAGATAGTCCTACTTTACTTTTTGTTCATGGCTCGCCCGGAAGCTGGGATGCCTATAAGCAATACCTCCAAGATACGTTGCTTTTACAAAAATTCAGGATGATTGCAGTTGATCGTCCTGGTTTTGGTTACAGCAATTTTGGCGAAGCCCAAGATTTAGCAACCCAATCGCAAAGGTTGACCACCTTTTTTAAAAAAATAGACAACAAAAAACCAATTACACTTATAGGACATTCGATGGGCGGACCAGTCATTGTGAAAATGGCAACTGAAAATCCGAATTTGTACAAAAATTTGGTCATTCTAGCGGGTTCGGTGGATCCAAAAGCAGAACAGCCAGAAAAATGGCAGTGGCTTGTAAAATCAGTTCCTGTCCGGTATTTAGTGCCAGGCGCTTTGCGTCCAGCAAATGACGAGTTATGGTGGCTCAAGCAAGATTTGTTTAAGATGCAACCTTTTTTGACAAAAATCACCAGTGACGTGTTAATTGTTCACGGTACAAATGATGCTTTGGTGCCTTATAGCAATGTGGCTTTTATGAAAAAAGAATTTGTCAATGCGACTTCGTTGTCTGTAATTTCGATTCAAGAGGCCAATCATTTTATTCCGTGGGAGCATTATGGAATTATCCGTGATGCTTTGCTAAAACTAGAATAACTAATCCACACATTCCATCATCAGTAAATCGCCACTTTCGTGGATGATCCGCACGATTCCGTCATCGGCTACCGCATTGCTACTTCCGGTTTTGTAACCCATAATAAGATTGTCATTTTGCAAGGGATAAACCAAGTTTTGAGTCGTAATTCCATCTACACTTCCCACAGGAATCAGCGAAATAATAGTGTTTTTGGTGTACCATTTTTCGAATCTTCTAGGAAGTAAAAATATTTTCGAATGGTCGTCCAAAATAACAATTTTCAAATGGTTGCGATAGCGCACAATATTGGTCATGTTTGAAATGCTATGGTCGGCGCGGCGTCCAGTCGCCCAAATCACATTTACAGCAGGAATTTTTCTTTCGATTAAATAATCAAAAGCTTTTTCAAGATCGGTTTTGTTTTGGTCTGGCGCATAAACAATTTCTATTGGATGTTGCGATGTCAACTGATTGGGGACAAACCCTCGGTCAAAATCGCCCAAAACGACATCTACTTTAATTCCGAGTGGAAGCACACGTTCGATGGCCGAATCCAAAACGAGGATTAGTGGCGACCATTCTAAAAGTTGTCCTAACAATTCGGCATCACAGGATTGTCCGTTGGCAATAATTAAAGCTGGTTCTTGGTCGTCGCGAACAATATGATGAGAGGACATTGATTTCAGTTTTACGATTTATCGAAACAATAAGTGTAAAGATAAACAAGTTTTCCAAAGGCTACTCTTGCACCACATAATTTCGGAAATCGACTTCCGATGCATTGAAATAACCCAATGGATATTGAACTTCATTAGTTGTATTGATGATATTGCCTCGAACGGTTGCTGGAGGGGTTTGAAATGGACTTCCGCCAGCGCCACCTGCAATACTTATAATTTTAAGCATATAATCGTAATACCTTTGCGAGATTCCATAAATATTAATATCAAGATTGTCGCCTGCTTTTATATCTTCATTGATATACAATCCAAAAAACTGGTTGCCTTGATAAAATTCATCTTCCGACGCTTCATAACTCGGAAAAATATCGAAATTGGTTTTGTAGCGAAACAAGTAAAAATCATCCGTTGCGCCATTATCAGTATAAAAAGCTTTGATTTCATAATACGGACTATTGAAACCTTGATTGGTTTTTTGTTCAATTTTGTCAATCGTTGGAACCGGAATTAGTTTCTCGTCTGCATTATAAATTTGTTCATCATATATCACGGTTAATGTATAATTGGCATTCAAAACAGGTACAAAAGTAGTACATACATAATTTCCCGTTCCAGGATTTTCGATAAAATCAAAAATCAAATTAGTATCGGTATTGGTAATAAAAACTTGAGCCCCTGCGACAGTTGGAACTACATTGCTGTAATAATCAGATGTTGTCGATAATTTTATGGTTTGTTCATTTCCTGCCGTGCCTTTGACCCATTTTATAGAGGCATCAATGACCAATTTTGGTGCTGCAGTTTCAAGGCCAACATCGATCACTTTTTCACATCCAACAAAAAAGAAACTGATAAAAAAGAGCGTGATGTATGTTATGTTTTTCATAATATTTTAGAATTTAAAATTATAGCTTACTGCGGGAACAATTCCAAAAACCGAGAAACGGACGGCTTCATTAGCGCCAGTATCTTGATTTTGTCTGAAACTTATTGATGCCGCATTTTGACGGTTGTAAATGTTGTAAATGCTAAATACCCATTCGGTTTGCCAGCTTTTTTTCTTTTGCGGTTTGGGAGTATAAGTTGCCGATAAATCCAAATGATGGTAAATTGGCAAACGGTTTACATTTCTTTGTCCGTAGCTTGGAATCGTAATATCTAAGTATTGGTATTGCCCAGTAGGATAGGTCGCCGGTTGACCGCTTTGAAGCGCAAAATTGGCACCAAATGACCATTTCTGATTCAGTTCGTAACCACTAGTAACAGCTATATTGTGCAATTTGTCATAAGCCGAATTGTACCAATTGCCATTATTGATTCCACTTTCGTTAGCATTTCTTCCTGGTGTTTGCTGTTCTGATTTTGATAAAGTATAAGAAATCCATCCGTTGAGTTTACCTGTATTTTTTCTGAATAAAAATTCAACGCCATAAGCACGCAATTGGCCATTTAAGATGACTTGTTCAAGCGCTTCGTTGGCAATCAAATCGGCACCATCGATATAATCAATTCGGTTTTTTACTTTCTTATAAAATGATTCTACTTCTAATGAAAAATCCTCGTTGCAAAAATTACTAAAATAACCAATCGCAATCTGATCTGCGATTTGTGGTTTGATGAATTGGTCACTTGGCGTCCAAACATCAAGCGGAGTAGGAGATGATGTGTTGGATACCAATTGCAAATATTGGGTCATGCGGTTGTAGCTCAATTTGACCGATTTGGTATCGTTAAACGAATAAGAAAAAGCCAATCGCGGCTCAAAATTGTCGAACGATTTGATAACTTCATTGCTTTTATAGTATTTTGTTCCAATTGGCGTTGCTTTTTCATAGACTTGTTGTTCACTATTAAAAGTTACGGCTTCGTTATTTTCATAAAGATTTACTGTCGAAGCGCCTAAACGATAAAACATACTATAACGCAATCCGTACATGGCTGAGAATTTTCTTGAAAATTGGTGTTCCGCTTCAATGTAGGCTGATGGTTCAAAAGCATACTTTTTGTCCAATTGTCTGTAATTAATTCCAGAAGTTGTGCCAATTGGATTGATTGTACCAGGATTGAAATCATAGTAAATACCATTCACACCGTAATTAATTTTTACTTTATCAGTGATGTAATTTTTAAAATCATATTTGATATTGTAATTGCGAATCCCAGAATCGTATTTGAAACCTATAAAATCCAATTGTAGTCCGTAATAATAATCGCTGTAAATCAAAGATAAATTAGAGAAAAGTTTATCGGTGAACAAGTGGTTCCAACGCAAATTAAGGGTTGAGTTGCCATAGGTATTGGTAAAACTGCCGTCCAATTTAAAAACATCACGACCAAAATAACCCGATAAATAAAGGCTGTTGTCATTATCAATTTTATAATTGAGTTTTGTGTTTAAATCATAAAAATAGGCCGAGTTGTCGTTGTTTGCTACTTTTAAAAACAAATGGCCATACGAAGCACGACCGCCAATCAAAAACGAACCTTTGTCTTTTACAATAGGACCTTCGGCTAAAATGCGACTCGAAATCAAACCAATACCGCCGTTCATGTGAAACGATTTGGAGTTGCCATCTTTTTGATAAATATCCAAAACTGATGACGCACGACCACCAAAACGCGCTGGAATTCCGCCTTTATACAATTTTAAATCTTTGATTGCATCTGGATTAAAAACCGAAAAGAAACCAAAAACGTGTGACGAATTGAATATTGTTGCTTCGTCAAGAAGAATCAAATTTTGGTCGGCACCACCACCACGAACATTAAAGCCTGAAGCCCCTTCGCCAGCGTTGGTAACACCTGGAAGCAATAAAATTGATTTTAACACATCTACTTCTCCTAAAACTACAGGCATTCGCCTGATGGTTTCGATAGAGAGTTTATTGACACTCATTTCGGGTTTTCGGATATTGGATTTTGTTTTTTCGGTGATAATCACTTCCTCGAGTTCTTCACCATTTTCGGCTAATAAATAGTTTTTCTTGATGTCGGCGATAAGTGAAATGTTTTCGATAATGGTTGCGAAACCAACGTAACTGATTTCGACCTCATATTCGCCTTTGGGTAAAGTCAACGAATAAAAACCGTATTCGTTGGTTGCAGTTCCAGTTTTTAATGTCGGAATATAAACATTGACACCTATAAGGGTTTCGTTACTGTTAGCATGAGAGATGGTTCCAGAAAGTGTAAACTTTTCTTGTCCATAAATCGTTATTGATACAACAAATAAAAACAAAAAAGCAACTATATTTTTGAACATGAATTTTATTTAGATACGTAAATTGGACGTTTGGGATTGGCAGTTGTTACAGATTAAAAGTTAAATTATATTAAATAAAAAAAGACGACCTTAAGCCGCCTTTTCTATGAAATTTAATTGTATTTAAAGTAATTTATCCAAAATTTTATTTAGAGTAGCACTTGGTCGCATGGCGTTTTCGGTAAGTTTAAAATCCGGTTTATAATAACCTCCGATAGCTTGATGTTGTCCTTGCGCACCAATCAGCTCTTGATTTATTTTCGTTTCATTTTCGGTAAGTTCTATTGCTATTGGAGTAAAAATCGACTTCAATTCGGCATCCTTTTCTTGAACAGCCAAAGCTTGTGCCCAGTACAAAGCCAAATAAAAATGTGAACCACGGTTGTCAATTTCACCTACTTTTCTAGAAGGCGACTTATCGGTATCCAGGAATTTTTCGGTCGCAGCATCCAATGTTTCTGATAATACCAATGCTTTTGCATTGTGTAATGTTTGTCCCAGATGCTCTAACGAAACACCAAGTGCTAAAAATTCGCCTAATGAATCCCATCGCAAATAACCTTCCTCAATGAATTGTTCGATGTGTTTTGGTGCCGAACCTCCTGCGCCAGTTTCAAAAAGTCCACCGCCGTTCATTAAAGGTACAATCGATAACATTTTTGCCGATGTTCCCAATTCTAATATCGGAAACAAATCGGTTAAATAATCCCGCAATACATTTCCGGTTACCGAAATGGTATCTTTTCCGGCTTTGATTCTCTCCAACGAAAAATTGGTAGCTTCAATCGGATTCATAATCCGAATATCAAGTCCATTAGTATCTAAATTATTTAAACAGAACGTTACTTTTTTGATTAACTCACGGTCGTGCGCTCTGGTTTCGTCTAACCAAAAAACCGCTGGAGTATCAGACAATCGTGCCCTATTAACGGCCAATTTTACCCAATCCTGAATCGGAGCGTCTTTTGCTTGACACATTCTAAAAATATCATCTTTACTTACTTCTTGTTCTAATAATACTTCGTTGTCTGCACCAATGACTTTTACGATTCCGTCTTCGGTCATTTGAAAAGTTTTATTATGAGAGCCATATTCTTCTGCTGCTTGTGCCATCAAACCAACATTGGGAACACTTCCCATGGTTTTTGGATCAAAAGCACCATGTTTTTTACAAAAATCAATTGTGGCCACGTAAACACCGGCGTACGAGCGATCCGGAATTATTGCTTTGGTGTCTTGTCCTTTTCCAGCGGCATTCCACATTTGTCCCGAAGTTCTAATCATCGCAGGCATTGAAGCGTCAACAATCACATCTGAGGGAATATGAAGGTTGGTGATTCCTTTTTCCGAATTGACCATCGCCAACGATGGTCCATTTTTATATACCTCATTAATTGCGTTCTCAACAGCTACTTGCTCCGGACGACCAGCAATTTTTGCATAAACATCACCCAATCCATTTTTGGTATTGATACCTAATTCAGCAAAAAGTGTGGCAAATTTTTCGAAAACAGATGCATAAAATACATCTACAACAGTGCCAAAAATGATAGGATCAGAAACTTTCATCATCGTCGCTTTTAAATGCAGAGAAAATAAAACGTCTTTTTCTTTTGCATCTGCAATGGCGGTAGCAACGAATTTTTTTAAAGCTGTAATACTAAAAACGGCACTGTCAATAATTTCTCCATCCAATAGCGGCGCGCTTTCTTTTAATACCTTTGTAACGCCTTTATTATTGGTAAATTCAATTTTAAAAGTATTGGCCTTTTGCAAAGTAATCGATTTTTCGCTACCGTAAAAATCGCCTTCGGTCATGCTTGAGACATGGGTTTTTGAATCCGATTGCCAGACACCCATACTGTGTGGATGTTTCTTGGCATAATTTTTTACTGCTTTTGGCGCACGTCGGTCTGAATTGCCTTCACGCAAAACTGGATTCACAGCCGATCCTAAAACTTTGGCATATTTTGCTTTTACCGCTTTCTCTTCTTCGGTTATTGCATTTTCTGGTATTTCTGGTAAATGGTAGCCTTGTTTTTGTAATTCTTTGATTACTTCTTTTAATTGCGGAATGGAAGCAGAAATATATGGTAATTTTATGATATTGGCTTCAGGTGTAGTAGCTAGTAATCCTAATTCTGATAAATCATCATTGATTTTTTGATTGTCGGTAAAATACTCCGAGAAATTAGAAATAACCCTACTTGCTAATGAAATGTCTTTGGTTTCGACCACTATTCCCGCTGGAGCGGTGAACGATTTTACAATTGGCAAAAAAGAATGAGTGGCAAGCATTGGCGCTTCATCGGTAATTGTATAAACAATTTTGGCTTTATTTGGCATGGGTAATGTTTGTAGTTTTACAATATAATTTTGGATTGCAAATATAAGCAATCGAGAATGATTTTCTGAATTTGTACAAGCGAAAACGTTTGAATTAAGAATATGATAATTCAAGTTCATTATTATAGCAAATTCGCAAAAAAGCGCTGTAATATTAGGGATTCAAAAAAAAATCCCATCTTGTTCACTACGAGATGGGATTTTATAGAATGTCAATAAAAGTAGATTATCTTCTTTTATCCTTGATTTTTGCTTTTTTACCAGTAAGTTCTCTAAAGTAGAAAATTCTTGCTCTACGCACTGCGCCTTTTTTGTTGATTTCAATTTTTTGTAAAGCAGGTAAATTAACCGGAAAAATACGTTCAACACCAACTGCACCTGACATTTTGCGAATGGTAAATGTTTCAGTACTGCCTGAACCTCTTCTTTGTATTACTACACCTTTAAAAAACTGCGTTCTTGTTTTGTCACCCTCTTTGATTTCGTAGAAAACTGTGATTGTATCTCCAGCGCCAAAAACAGGGAAATCTTTTCTTGCAACCAATTCGTCATTAACGAATTTCATTAAATCTGCCATGATAATTTTTTTAATTATGGTTTTAAATCAGAGCAACATCACGGATCTCGCCAGAGGTTGGTCTAATGGAGTGCAAAAATAGTAATTAATTGATTAATTAACAATAAATAATTGATAATTTTTTATATACAATATATTAATCATCAATCATCAAGAAGATCAGGTCTTCTGTTCTTCGTATGTTCAAAAGCCATATCCTCTCGCCATTTGTCAATTTTCGCAAAATGCCCACTGGTTAACACTTCGGGCACTTTCCATCCTTTATAATCTGCGGGACGCGTATAAATTGGACCTGACAACAAATTATCCTGAAAGCTGTCTGTTAATGCCGAAGTTTCATCACTCAAAACGCCCGGAATCAATCGAATTAGTGCGTCCGATAAAACCAGAGCGCCCAATTCGCCACCCGACAAAACATAATCGCCAATCGAAATTTCTTTCGTAATAAAATGATCGCGAACCCTTTGGTCAACGCCTTTGTAATGTCCGCAAAGAATAATAATGTTTTCTAAAAGTGACATCGAATTTGCCATTTTTTGGTTCAAAGTTTCCCCATCAGGCGACATATAAATAATTTCGTCATACGTCCTCTCGGATTTCAAATGCGAAATACAAGCATCAATCGGTTGCACCGTCATTACCATTCCAGCACCGCCACCAAACGGATAATCATCGACGCTTTTTTGTTTGTTGGTCGTATAATCTCTAAGATTATGAAAATGAACTTCGACCAATCCTTTGTCAATAGCGCGTTTCATAATAGAAGCCTCAAAAGGACTTCGGAGCAATTCGGGTAAAATCGTTATTATATCTATTCGCATTTTGTTGAAAGTAGCAACTTTTAGATGCAAAGATACAAAGTTATTTTTGAAGCCATTTCCATCGCGATAACTTTCGGGATTTCCAATTTTTTCTTGGCAAAACCCAAGCAAACAAATGATTTTCTTTGTCAACCGGCGCTACGGAATATGTAATTGACAAATAATCTAATTTAATTCGTAATTTTGCACTTCAATTAAAAAAAAACAAAAAATGGAAAACGGAATATACGCACAATTCAACACCTCCAAAGGGGCAATTGTGGTAAAATTGACACATGATTTAACTCCGGGAACAGTAGGAAATTTTGTAGCATTGGCAGAGGGCAATCTCGAAAACAAAGTACTTCCGCAGGGCAAACCTTTTTATGACGGATTAAAATTCCACAGGGTAATTCCAGATTTTATGATACAAGGTGGTTGTCCGCAAGGAACGGGAACGGGTGGACCAGGATACAAATTTGACGATGAGTTTCATCCGACTTTAAAACACAATAGACCAGGTGTTTTAGCAATGGCCAATTCGGGACCAGGTACCAATGGTTCGCAATTTTATATTACCCACATTCCAACCGATTGGCTCGATAACAAGCACACTGTTTTTGGACATGTGGTTGAAGGTCAAGAAATCGTTGATAGCGTTGCACAAGAGGATGTGTTAGAAACTTTAGCGATTATTAGAGTAGGGGAAGCTGCACAACAATGGAATGCCGTTGAAGCTTTTAGAACTTTTGAAGGTTCACGTGCCAAACGAGAAGCGGCAGAACGAGAAGCTTCCGAAGCAAAAATGGAAAAATTAGCCGCTGGATTTGAAAAAACAGCAAGTGGTTTGCGTTACAAAATGATTCAAAAGGGCAATGGAAAAAAAGCGGAAGCTGGAAAAACGGTTGCCGTTCATTATGAAGGATCTCTAGAAAACGGAAAAGTTTTTGATAGTTCTTATCCTAGAAAAAAGCCAATTGAATTCAGATTGGGACAAGGGCAAGTGATTGAAGGTTGGGACGAAGGTATCGAATTACTTCAAGTAGGCGACAAAGCCAGATTTGTAATTCCATCTCATTTGGGCTACGGTTCGCGCGGTGCTGGCGGCGCCATTCCGCCAAATGCCACTTTGATTTTTGATGTTGAATTAATGGAAGTAAAATAGCAAGCGATTTTCAATTTAGCATTCTTTTTTTGGAATGCTGAGCATTGATTGATTTTATAAATTCAAAATCCCAATGGTTTTGCTGTTGGGATTTTGCATATATTTACGACTCAAAACAAGTATAATATGAAAATAAAATTTATTGTTTTTTCAGTTTTAGTAGTATTTATTTGGGGTTGCGCATCAAAGAAAACAGTTGAAACTATAGCAAGTCCTCCAAATGTTTCTGCTGTTTCGACCAATGAAGTAGTTGGTGTTGCTTTGCCATTAGATGGTAAAGGTCTTTATGAAAATAATTGTGGCAAATGCCATGGATTGTACAATCCCAAAGATTTTTCGGCCGAACAATGGCAACCAATTTTGGTTAAAATGCAAAATTATGCCCATTTAGATGATGCTCAGATGGCTGGTATTTCTGATTATATTAATTCTCAGTTGTAGGTTTTATTTTAGAAAATGTTTTAAAAAGATTGTTTTTTATCATTGTATTTTTTTTCGGATTTGCAAAGTATTCGAATGAAAGGAGGCGCAAATTATTACAAAAAAACAACTCAAAGATTTTAAAATCAAAATGCAAAAGTGCTTAATTAAAAGCCATCGTTTTTACTTATCTATTAGGTTCACTGAACATTTATTGATTTAATAATTTAAAATACTAGTGTACCTTTCTCTGCATAAAAAATGCCCCAATTAATCTTTGACTTACTGGGGCACGTTCAATTAAATTCAAATGATAATCTGGAGATTTTAACGAAGCAAAATTCTTGTTTAAGCAAAGAAAATATTAGAATTATTGCAGTAAAATTATACGCTTCTGCCTTGAATTAGTCTAAGAATTATAGCTATTACGGCTATGACTAGCAAGATGTGAATGATGCTTCCGAGATTGACGACAAAATATCCGATAGCCCATAAAATAATAAGAAATACTGCGATAGTGTAAAGTAGATTACTCATGTTTTTTAGTTTAAAAGTTTGTATTTTTTTTAAAATAACTATTAATCAAATTTCAGAAAAAGTGATACTTCTTAAATTACATAACTTTTAATTTATGTTGCATCATTCACAGATTAATCAAATTGGAAATCTACTGAATTGTAATTACTGATCCTGGCTTCTCCAATGTTAATAAAAATATCTTCTAATCTTTTGAGATGTTGTATGGTAAACTGAAGATGGTTGGTTAAAGCCAATGCCAATTCGTCTGTAGGTGCATTTTTTATCTTTTGTGGCAATGATGCAGAAAGTGCTCTTTCTGATAGATAGATGGCTTTTAGTTCTGCAAAGTAAGGGTTGTTTTGATTTGATTTTAGATTGAAACTTTTCATTTTTATAATATAATTTTTTGCAATAAAATTACATTTTTATGTTTCCAAAAAGTTTATATAATTGTGTTAAAATGTTTTATTATTATGAGGTCATTTACATTTTTCCCATATACCAATCCAATTCTTCTTTCATTTTTTTGTAATGAAAAATGGTGGTAATAATTTTTTGCAGTCGTACAAATGCCGTTTCACTTTTGACCACATAGTCAAAAGCTTTGTGGTGCATACAACTTACGGCTACTTCAATTTTGTCTTGCTGGGATAGCATAATTACTGGAATATCAGCATTGAATTTTTTAATTTCATCCAATGTTCTTATACCATTCATTTGGATTTAGCGTTGAAAATATTCGAAAAAAAATTAAAAATCTCAAGGTTGGTTTTTCTCAGTGCTTGTAAAAATTTTACAGGAAAAATATTTTATGTGGTTTTATGAGGTTATTTAAAACAAAAAAAGATAATCATTAAACATGCAAGTATCTATTTCACTTGCATATTTGAAAGGTTTATCTTTTACATTTATTAATTGAAAATGAATAATTTTGGCCTAACATAATGTCAAAGCAAAATCAAACAATAAACTCGCGTTAGCACATTACAAACTAATTATGAAAGCAACTAAAAATACTAACGTTGGAAATGGTATTGGAATTGGCGCGGCTCTCGGACTCTTGTTTGGTATTATGTATGAAAATGATTTTGGTAATTCCTCAAATAGCATCGCGATAGGATTAGCAATTGGGGCTGCTTCACGTATAATTTTTTACATTACAAAAAAATTGTTTGACAAATAAAAATTTATTTTATCCAATGCCTTAAACCGTACCTATTTAATGCTCGGTTTCTTTCTCTTAATATTCGCTTATTTTTTATTTATTAGCTATTGCAGCTATCCTTTCGAATTATTTCATAAAATTTAAAACCCCTATTTGACAGTTTCAAATCGGGGTTTTAAATTGATATCATGACAATTGCTTACAAATGAATTACTTCGCCATAGGCATCGGCAACCGCTTCCATAACTGCTTCGCTCATGGTCGGGTGGGGGTGAATCGATTTTAGAATTTCGTGTCCTGTGGTTTCCAATTTTCGAGCTACGACAGCTTCCGCAATCATGTCGGTAACACCGGCACCAATCATGTGGCAACCCAACCATTCGCCGTATTTGGCATCAAAAATTACTTTTACAAATCCGTCTGGCGTTCCCGATGCTTTTGCTTTTCCGGAGGCCGAAAATGGGAATTTTCCGATTTTGAGTTCGTATCCTTTTTCTCTGGCTTGTTTTTCGGTCAAACCAACAGAAGCAATTTCGGGTGTCGCATAAGTACAACCAGGAACATTGCCATAATCGATAGGATCAACATGCAATCCAGCAATTTTTTCGACGCAATTAATGCCTTCCGCTGAAGCCACGTGTGCCAATGCTTGTCCTGGTGTAACATCACCAATAGCATAATAACCAGGGATGTTGGTTTGGCTATACGCATTCACTAAAATTTTATCTTTATCAACAGCGATGCCAACTTCTTCAAGTCCAATATTTTCGATATTGGTTTTTATGCCTACTGCGGAAAGTAAAATATCGGCTTCCAGAACTTCTTCGCCTTTGGTCGTTTTTACAAATGCTTTTACGCCAGTTCCAGAAGTATCAATTTTTTCAACAGAAGACGATGTCATGATTTTTACGCCTGCTTTTTTCATCGAACGTTCCATTTGTTTAGAAATGTCTTCGTCTTCAACAGGGACAATGTTGGGCATGAATTCGACTATCGTAACATCGGTTCCCATGGCATTATAAAAATGAGCAAACTCAACACCAATAGCACCAGATCCTACAATTATCATCGATTTTGGTTGTGTTGGTAAAGTCATTGCTTTTCGGTAACCAATTACTTTTACGTCATCTTGAGGTAAATTAGGCAATTCGCGGGAACGTGCGCCAGTTGCAATAATAATATGATCTGCGCTGTATTCAGTTACTTTATTATCCTTGTCGGTAACGTCGATTTTTTTGCCTGGTTTTAATTTTCCAAAGCCATCAATAACATCGATTTTATTTTTCTTCATTAAGAACTGTACGCCTTTGCTCATGTCGGCGGCTACATTTCGGGAACGTTTGACAACGGCCGAAAAGTCTTTATCAAAGTCGGTTACGGTCAAGCCATAATCTGCAGCATGTTTGAGGTAGTCAAAAACTTGTGCCGATTTTAAAAGTGCTTTGGTTGGAATGCAGCCCCAATTAAGACATACGCCACCCAAACTTTCCTTTTCGATAACGGCTACTTTAAATCCCAATTGTGAGGCGCGAATTGCGGTTACGTAGCCCCCAGGACCACTTCCTAAAACAATAATATCGTATTTCATTTTGGTTTATTTATGATGATTCTTTGGTAGCGAAATTAAGTATTTATTTGTTTTCCTGCAAGGAATCTAATTCCAATATTAGTGATTATGAAATTGGTCTAGCCCGAATAGCAGCAGCAAGCATTTTGAAAATAAATTGTATTTTTTATGGACAAAAAAGAGCGACAATAGAAGCTACTTTTTTGTGGTATAAAAAAACAACTTATTAAAAAATCTTGTCGCGGATAGTTGGATCGGCTTCAAAAAAAACTAATTTTCGATTAAATATTGAGAATAATACAGGTTTTTGTAGTAACCCATTTCTAAGTTCAACAACTCGTAATGTGTGCCTTGCTCCACAATTTTACCTTTATCCATAACAACAATTTTATCGGCGTTGACAATGGTTGCCAAGCGGTGCGCGATGACAATCGAAGTCCGTCCTTTTGTAATGGTTTGGGTAGCATTTTGAATCAGTTCTTCAGAATAACTGTCGATTGAAGACGTGGCTTCGTCGAGAATCAAGATACTTGGATTGCTGACATAGGCGCGCAAAAACGCGATCAATTGGCGTTGTCCCGATGATAACATGGCGCCGCGTTCTTTTACATTATAGTCAAAACCACCGGGTAAACTCATAATAAAATCATGCACGCCAATTTCTTTAGCCGCTTTTACTACCTGTTCGCGAGACACTCTGGGATTGTAAAGTGTGATGTTGTTATAAACGGTATCGGCAAACAAAAAAACCTCTTGTAAAACTACAGCAATTTGGTGCCGAAGCGATTCTAAAGTATAATTATTGATGTTTTCGCCATCGATACAAATGGTGCCACTGTTGATTTCGTAAAACCGATTGAGCAGGTTGATAATGGTTGATTTTCCGGCACCGGTTGCCCCAACTATCGCAACGGTTTCGCCCGGATTGACCTGCAAATCGATGCCTTTTATGACTTCTTCTTCTGGAATATAGCCAAAATGAACGGCTTTGAATTGTATTGCACCGTCAAAAATTGGCGCAACCAAATTGCCTTTGTCTTGGATATGGTCGCTGGTATCTAAAATATCAAAAACGCGATTGGCAGCAATCATTCCCATTTGCATCTCATTGAATTTATCTGCAATTTGTCGCAATGGATTAAAAAGCATACCGATGAACATGGTGTAAGAAAACAAATCGCCGAAAGTCGTAAAATTATCGCCACCTAAAATTTTGATTCCGCCATACCAAACAATGAATCCGAGTGTTAGCGATGAAATAATATCGGCAATGGGAAAAAATATAGAGTTGTACCAAACGGTTTTTATCCAAGCTTTGTTATGTTTGTCATTGATTTCGCTAAACTTTTCGGCTTCGATGGCTTCGCGCGTAAAAAGCTGCACAATTTTCATTCCGGTAACGCGTTCTTGCACAAAAGTATTCATATTGGCAATTTGGGTGCGTACTTCTTCAAAAGCCACTTGCATTTTCTTTTGAAAAATTCTTGTAAAATAAAGCAAAATTGGCATGGCGATGATGACAATCCAGGTCAATTTCCAGTTCATATAAAACATAAAAATTAAAACCACGAGCATTTTTGACAAGTCGCTTAAGATCATAAATAAACCTTGACTGAATATTTTGGCGATGGCTTCGATGTCTGAAACAGTGCGTGTTACCAATTGACCTACGGGTGCATGGTCGAAATATTTCATTCGGAAACTCAAAATGTGACCGAAGAGTTTAATGCGAATGTCTTTAACAATGTCTTGACCGAGCCAGTTGGCCCAATAAACGAAATAAAATTGCGAAAAAACTTCTAGCAACAATACGATTCCCATAACAGTGACGGCAATTAACAAACCTAACTCATCTTTGGTTTGAATATAATCATCGACAGTTTCTTTGAGCAAATATGGTCGTAATGCAGCAAAAAGCGATAATGAAATCGCCCATACAATTACACCATTGAACCGCCATTTATAAGGTTTGGTGTAAACCATAATGCGTTTAAAAACTTTGGTATCAAATACTTTTGCTTTCATTTTATAAATGAGTTGGGATTCAGCGTTGCGCCAAAATACACCATTATTTATTGGTTAATTTAAGGTAATCATATTCAATATTTATCAAATACAAACCGTGGGCGGGGACCGAAAATCCCGCTTTGCCGCGGTCTTTGCTCTCAATTATCGCATTAAAATCGGTTAACGTAATTTTTTTTAATCCGACATAAACTAAAGTGCCAACGATAGCCCGAACCATGTTGCGCAAAAAGCGATCAGCCGAAATGGTAAAAATAAGTTTTTCATCAGCTTCTTTCCAAAAGGCTTCGGTTATTTTACAGTTAAAAGTATTGACATCGGTATGGACTTTTGAAAAACACTGAAAATCGTTGTGGAGCATTAATATTTTTGCAGCTTCATTCATTAAACTTACATCTAAAGCTTGATGGTAATACCAACTTTTTTCTTCTAAAAAAACATTTTTAGTGGTGTTGATATGGTATTGGTAAGTTCTTTTTTTGGCATCAAAACGCGCATGTGCGGTATCGTGAACATCATGAATGTTGACAATTGCTATCGTATTGGGAAGATAAGAATTGAGTTTATGGATGGTATTTTGAACATCTATTTCAGGGTCAAAGTCAAAATGAGCGAACATTTGTTGCGCATGAACACCAGTATCAGTGCGACCTGCACCCATTAACTCGACTTTTGAATTGAAGATAACCGATAGCGCATTTTCTAAAGTTTCTTGTACGGTAATAGCGTTGGGTTGGGATTGCCAGCCGTGATAATTGGTGCCGTTATAAGAAAGCTGAATAAAATAGCGCAAGATTTTTTGTGTACTAAGATTGTAAAAAGCAAAGGTACAAAGGTTTTTAAAAGAGGCATAAATAATGTGGTTTAAAGTTTGCTTAATTTCGCGGTATGTTGCGATAAATTTTATAAATCGAGTAACTTTGCTTTATTTATAAGATGACAAAAATTCTTTTACTTTCGGACACACACAGTCATATTGACGCAACAATTTTGAAATATGCGGATTGGGCAGACGAAGTTTGGCATGCAGGTGATATTGGTGATTTGTTGGTGACTGATGCCATCAAAAAAATAAAGCCTTTGCGCGCGGTTTACGGCAATATTGACGACGATAAAGCGCGAATGGAGTTTCCGTTGCACCAGCGATTTCAGTGCGAAAGAGTTACAGTTTGGATGACGCACATTGGTGGTTATCCCGGAAAATACAATACGAATATTAAAACTGAGTTGATACAAAATCCGCCACAATTATTCATTTGTGGTCATTCGCATATTTTAAAAGTCATGTTTGATAAAAAGCTAAATTTTTTGCACATGAATCCTGGTGCGGCTGGTATTAGTGGCTTTCATCAGTTGCGCACCATGCTTAGATTTGTTATTGATGGTACACAAATTAAGGATTTGGAAATCATAGAAATTGGCAAACGTTAGGATTGATGGCTAACAAAAAAAGTCCAGATTTTCATCCAGACTTTTCTTCGCACTAATAAACTAAGTTTATAGGTTTATCTCAACCGATCAACAGATTTTACGAGATCTTCATCCTTTTTGATGGCTTTATTGGCCAAGACCAAAAAAACGATAGCAACAATTGGGAGGAACATTCCAATACCTTTCTCCGAAACCGTAACAGTTTCTCCAGATAAATTTAGTGAACGATATACAAATAATCCTAATAAAATTAAATTCAATATGATATTCAGTCTGCCCAAGACAAACTGATTTTGTCTTTTTTTGAATAAAAAAATCGATACCAACGAAAGTGTTGTGGTCAATCCAAACAATGCTGCAAAAATTAAATCTTGCATAAAATAAAAACTTTTACTTTCAAATGTCCACAAAGGAAAAACGAAGGGCAAAATGCCAGTCGTAATTAGTGCCAATATCAAGTAAATGGTTTGTATTCTTTGTAGCATTGCTTTAATTTCTTTTACAAAAATATATTTTCTTTTTAATAAATACTATTGTATCAATGAAATTTATTCGTATTATTGCACTGCTAAACCGTAAGTACTTCATTCTGCGGACAATTCATTTTCCTAAAAATTGCAATACCATTCTTATCACTTTCCAAACAATTAAATTCAAATAACATTCATGTTTGATAGTTCTGTATTAAAAGGAATGAAGCTTACTGAGCTTCAGGACATAGCTAAATTGGCTAAAACAATAAAATTCAATGGCGTTAAAAAAGAAGTGTTGATAGAACAAATTCTTGCCAACCAGACGGCTGCAGCCAATTTCGAAAAAAACGACGTAGTAGCGGTTGAATCCAATGATATCAAGTCAAAACGGATACGAATGGTTACCGAAAAGCAACCTAAAATAATGAAATCCGATGCACCTAAGCCTTTTATTGAAGTTTCATCTTCTAAAATTGCAGCAGCACCTCAGGTTACTTTATTTGAAGAAAATGTGATTGCCGAGGTTCCAGAAACCAATAATAATGAAATTCCGAAACCTTTGCCTATTCAAAAAGAACGCAAAGTAATCAAGTTCAACAAAGCCAAATACGAAAATAAAGTCAACAATGCGATTCAGAAAGAAAAACTGGAAAGCAAAACCGACAATACGAACGAGATAATCCAACCTGCAACGGAACAAATCGTTGATGAGCATACAGTTATAATTGATAAAACGGCCAAGCCGGTCAATCCAAATCAGCACAAACAAAATCCAAACCAGCAGGGCAATCCGAATCAAAATCCGAATCAAAACGGAAATAATAACGGTAATGGTAATGCTAACGGAAATCAAAATCCGAATTTCAAGAATAAGAAAAATAACTTTCGCGATGCCGATTTTGAGTTTGATGGTATTATAGAGAGCGAAGGCGTTCTCGAAATGATGCCTGATGGTTACGGCTTTTTGCGTTCATCTGATTACAATTATTTGGCTTCGCCCGATGATATTTACTTATCTACCTCTCAAATCCGATTGTTTGGACTTAAAACAGGAGATACGGTCAAAGGCGTGGTACGTCCACCAAAAGAAGGTGAAAAGTTCTTTCCGTTGGTTCGTGTACTAAAAATCAATGGACATGATCCACAAGTCGTTCGTGATCGTGTTTCGTTTGAACATTTGACACCTGTTTTCCCGTCAGAAAAATTTAAATTGGCCGAAAAAGGAAGCTCAATTTCTACCAGAATTATCGATTTGTTTTCGCCAATAGGAAAAGGACAACGCGGAATGATTGTTGCACAACCAAAAACAGGTAAAACGATGTTGCTTAAAGACATTGCTAATGCCATTGCTGCCAATCATCCCGAAGTATATTTAATTGTTTTATTGATTGATGAACGTCCAGAAGAAGTTACCGATATGCAACGCAATGTGCGCGGCGAAGTGATTGCATCGACTTTTGATAGAGAACCACAAGAACACGTTAAAATCGCCAATATTGTACTCGAAAAAGCAAAACGTTTGGTCGAGTGTGGTCATGATGTTGTGATTTTATTAGATTCGATTACGCGATTGGCAAGGGCTTACAACACGGTGCAACCTGCTTCCGGAAAAGTATTGAGTGGTGGAGTTGATGCCAACGCTTTGCAAAAACCAAAACGCTTTTTTGGCGCTGCACGGAATGTAGAAAATGGTGGTTCTTTAAGCATAATTGCCACTGCTCTAACCGAAACAGGTTCTAAAATGGACGAGGTTATTTTTGAAGAATTCAAAGGAACGGGTAATATGGAATTGCAATTGGACAGAAAAATTGCCAACAAACGTATTTTCCCAGCTATCGATTTGACTTCTTCAAGCACACGACGAGACGACATGCTTTTGGATGAAAGAACTTTACATAGAATGTGGATCATGCGTAAATATTTATCTGATATGAATCCAGTAGAAGCAATGGATTTTATTAACGACCGATTCAAAAAAACCAGAAATAATGAGGAATTTTTGATCTCGATGAACGATTAAGTTTTTATAATAACTTCTAAAATAGTTAAGACTCCAATGTATTAATTGCATTGGAGTTTTTTCGTTTTAATCTGTTTTTTTTTAAAACCCAATATTTGTTTAATTCCTTGTTAATTTTATGAAATACAGCAGATTTAGCTGTAATTTTAAAAGATTATAAATCAACTTAAATAAATTAGTTATGAAATTAGTAAAAACAGTGGTCGCTTCATTAGTTGTAGGATTGGTAGTATCATCTTGTAATGATGGCAAAAAGAAGGAAGCTATCGAGGCTTCAGAAAATGTTGAAACGATGGATACCATCAAAGAAGAAGTAGTTGAAACTGCGCCAAATATTGTTGGAGTAGCTGCTGCAAATCCGGATTTTTCGACACTTGTAGCCGCTGTCAAAGCTGCGAATTTGGTTGAAACATTAAGTGGTGCTGGACCTTTCACGGTTTTTGCTCCAACAAATGCCGCTTTCGAAAAATTACCTGCAGGAACAGTTTAAACATTATTAAAGCCTGAGAGTTTAGACAAACTTACCGCAGTTTTGACCTATCATGTTGTTTCAGGTAAATTTGAAGCTGCCGCAGTTATTGAAGCAATTAACAATTCAAAAGGGAAGTTTACTGTAAAAACAGTTCAAGGCGAAAATTTAACATTGAGTCTAAAAGATGGAAAAGTCATTTTGACCGATGCAAAAGGAGGAACTTCAACAGTGATATTAGCTGATGTTGCTGCTTCAAACGGAGTGATTCATGCCGTTGATACGGTTTTAATGCCGAAGTAATTTTTTACTTAAAACTCAAAAAAAAGCCATCAAGTTATTTTTAATTTGATGGCTTTTTATATTAGATTAAAACACTCTTAGTTTACAATTACTTTCTTGGTAATTGATTGGTTTTGTGAAGTCAATTTTAAAAAATAAAATCCTTGTGGCAGATTTGTTAAAGTATAAGTACCGTTCTCTAAAATGGGATTTTTGATTTGTTGTAGCAATTGTCCATTTATAGCAATCAAATGAATTACATCAATAGCGGCGGTTGTATGAACATTTAACATATGATTATTGGAAGGATTTGGATAAACAGCAACTTCCGAAAAAACATCAATAGTACTAATACCAAGCGGTAATCCCCAAATTGCAGTAACATAACTATTGTTATCTACAAATGGATTGCGGTTTCCTTGATAATTATAAATGGCATTGTTTCTTGCCATTTCTTTGGTACTAACGGGATCAATGGTATTCCAAGTTAGTAAAATGTTTAAAAAAGTAGGCGAAAAAACATGATTGATTGAACCGTCAAACATAGCTTTCGATTGTACAGTTGCACTGTTATAAAATTCATCCATCTGGTCTTCGTAACGTGTTGCAAAATACAAAAGTGCACGGGCTACATCACCTTTAAACTCGTCTATTGGCTCAAAAACAGTACCGCTGTAACCAGCAGAATAACCCGAATTAAGATTGCTGCCTTTTTGAGAACCATTTCCAGTTGTATAGCTAGCGTTATTGACTTTCCCAAAAGGAAAATTGTCTCTTACACCATTCACTTTTCCGTCGGTTGGAATTACATGATGCGGATCGTGTTTTGGATTTACCTCACCATTTGGAATAGCTACATTGTCAAAATAGGCTTGTGGAACCAGATGTTCTCTGTTGTAACAATCGCCTTCATTAGCATATTCGCCACATTGGTTTGACGAATAAGTAAATTCGTAAGGATCATTTCCAGTCGGATTTTCTGAATAAATATCTAAAATCGTATTGTCATTTTCATAGATGTTATCTCTAAAAGCTGTATTTCCATACAAACTCCAAAGCGAGGGATATCCTTCGTCGTTATGTCCGGTTTTAATAATAACTTTCAGTTTCGTTTTCAACGCATAACCTGTAAAACCGTTCGCGGAATTATAATAATTAGCTGGTGGCTGTGCTATGAGAATTACAGAAAACAATAGCAATAGCAGTAGGTAATAATTTTTCATTGTCATTTTAGTTTTTTTTTCGTTCTAATAAAGCCATGTAAAAGCCATCAAAGCCAGAATCGGATGCTAAGATTTTTGCATCTTTAACAAAAGTAAAGTTTTTACCGTTGTCTGTGCTTAAGAAACGCTTAACTTGTTCCTGATTTTCAGAGGGCAAAATCGAGCAAGTAGCATACACCAATTTGCCACCGGGTTTTACAATTCTAGAATAGCTTTCTAAAACTTCGGCTTGGATTTTTTTGATATTCTCAATAAATTCAGGTTGCAATTTCCATTTGGCATCAGGATTTCTTTTTAAAACGCCCAATCCGCTACAAGGCGCGTCAATCAAAACGCGATCTGCTTTTTCTTGCAATTTTTTGATGACTTTGGTTGAATCGATAATACGGTATTCAATATTAAAAGCACCGTTTCTTTTGGCGCGCAATTTCAGCTGTTTTAACTTACTTTCATACAAATCCATCGCAATCAATTGCCCTTTGTTTTCCATTAATGAAGCCAAATGCAATGTTTTGCCTCCAGCACCAGCACAGGTATCAACAACGCGCATGCCAGGTTGAACGTCAAGAAATGCGGCAACGAGTTGTGAATTGGCATCTTGCACTTCAAAAAAACCATCTTTAAAAGCGTCTGTCAAAAATACATTGGCGCGCTCTTTTAAAACCAAAGCATCAGGTTGGTCTTTTAAAAAATCAGTCTCTATGTCCAAATCCATTAAAATCGCACGCAATTTCTCTTTGGTGGTTTTGAGGGTATTGACTCTTAAGATTACTTTTGCGGGTTGGTTTTGTGCTGTGATTTCTTTGGACCAAATGGCTTCTCCAAGCTCTTTTAAGCCCAATTCGTCCATCCAATCTGGAATCGATTCTTTGAAAGTTCTAATTTTTGAAAGTTCGTCAAAACGGCCTTTTATTTTGCGTTCTGGTGTACCTTCCAACTGCTTCCAATCCGGAATAGGATAGCCTCGCAATACTGCCCAGACCGCAAAAATCCGCCACAATTCGTCGCGATCAAATGGTTCTTTTACGCCTGCAATTTCGGTATATAATCTTTTCCAACGAACGATTTCATAAATGGTTTCGGCTACAAATTTTCGGTCAGTGCTCCCCCAGCGTTTGTCTTTTTTTAATGCTCTAGCCACCACTTTATCGGCATATTCACCTTCATTAAATATCGCATTCAGTGAATCAATAGTAGTGTAAACTAAATTTCTGTGTAATCTCATTATCTTTAATTGAGGCGCAAAGATACGTTTTTTTTATTGACCGATTACCGCCTTTTACTGCGCGAATTCTAGCTACTAATCATGTTTTCCGTCAAAATAAATATTCCATTTTCCTTGTACACGCATTACTTGTTCTATAACATCTCTAACGGCACCTTTCCCGCCATTTTTGTGTGAAATATAATTTGAAATGGCTTTAATTTCGGGGCTTGCATCTTGCGGACAAGTTGGTAATCCGACCAATTTCATGACATGATAATCCGGAATGTCATCGCCCATATAAAGTACTTGTTCAGTATTAATTTGGTATAATTCGGTATATTCTTTAAAAGTTTCAACTTTGTTAGAAGACGCCAAATAAATATCGGTCAAACCCAAATTTCGTAACCTGATGCGCACACCTTCATTGCTTCCACCAGAAATAATACAAACATTGTATCCACTTTCGATAGCCGCTTTCATTGCAAATCCGTCACGAATATTCATAATCCGAAGCATATCGCCCGTGGGTGTGATGTGCACCGAACTGTCTGTAAGCACACCATCTACATCCAAAATAAAAGTGGTGATGGTATTCATTATTTCTTTATAACTTTTTGGCATTTTGTAAAATTGATTGGGTTAATACTTCATAAATTGTCTTTTGATTGCCATCGGATATAAAATCCAAATGGGCACTAATGGTTTTAAGATCAACTCTTTTTGCAGGACCTGTTTGTGCTTCATTAGGTGAAAGACTCATTATTTTTTCGGCCGTTTCTTTAATAAGTGGTTGTAGTATTTCAAACGGAATTTGGTTTTCTTCACAAATTTCGCTTCCTATTCGGTATAATTCGTTCACAAAATTATTTACAAAAACGGCTGCTACATGCAAGGTTTTGCGCTGCTCCGAATTGATTGCAAAAACAAAATTCGAAAGTGCTTTGGCCACTTGCTCCAACAACTGATAATCGGCACTAAATTGTGCTTCCAGACAAATCGGAATGTTGCTAAAATCAATCGCTTTATTTTTCGTAAAAGTCTGTAACGGATAAAAAACGCCTTTTCGATTACCATCGTCCAAAGCGTCCAAAGCGACACTACCGGAAGTATGCACAACCAAGCGGTTTTTAAAAGGTAATTCCGATGCAACTTCGGCTATTGCATGATCTGAAACGGCAATAATATATACATCAGCTGCAATTAAATCATTGAGATCATTGGTAATTTTAACCAATTCTGGCAAGACTAATGTGTTATTTTTTTGTCTTGAATAGACTTGAACAACCGACAAATTTTCGGCCGTTGCAAAGGCATTTATCAAATGTTGCGCTACATTTCCAGCACCTAAAATTGTGATAGTAATCATTTGGCTAATTTATTCAAAAAATGATTTTAATTTCTGCAAAAGGGCAAATAAATTTTTATCTTTTTTTTAAGAATAGTGGAACATTATAAATTCTAAATTCCTAACATTTTTACGTATTTTTGCACCACTAAAAATCAAATTCCACCCTAATGGATAATAAGATACTTTCGCTTTTGGCCTCCTTCTTTTTTTCGACACGTTTAATGGCTTTTTTATTTGTTTTTTATGCTGTTGCGATGGGAGCGGGTACTTTTATAGAAAGCGCATACAACACCGATACTGCTAGAATTTTGGTTTATAATGCATGGTGGTTTGAGGCAATTCATTTGTTTTTTCTGATTAATTTTTTGGGCAATATCAGGCGATATCAATTGTATAAAAAAGAAAAATGGGCAACTTTGATTTTGCATTTGTCTTTCATCTTTATTCTTGTTGGTGCCTTTATTACGCGTTATATTAGTTTTGAAGGTGTGATGCCAATCCGTGAAAATGCTACATCAAATCAAATTTTTTCAGATAAAACCTATCTTACTTTATTTGTTGATGGCGAATTTAAAGGCGGTATGAAACGAAAAACCAAAGAAAAGCCTCTATTAGTTTCGCCAGTTACGAATAACCATTTTTCGATAAAAGATAATTTTGACAATATCCCGTTTGAAGTTCAATATGTTGAGTATATAATGAACGGAAAACCAGGAATTAAAAAACAAAAAGGCGGTGATTTGTATTTAAAAATGGTAGAATCGGGTGGAGGAGAGCGTCATGAACATTTTTTAAAATCGGGCGAAGTTGTTAATATTCACAATGTACTTTTTTCATTGAATAAGTTTACACAAGGCGCGATTAATATCAAAATTGAAGATAATATTTATTCGATTCAGTCGCCTTTTGATGGCGATTTTATGCGTATGGCGGACCAGTTTAAAGGCACTGTTACAAAAGATGTGCAAGAACCATTGATGATGCGTTCGTTATATAATATGGGCGGTGCACAATTTGTTTTTCCGGATCCAGCAATTGAAGGTGTACAAGAATATATTTCGAATAACGATTATCTCGATAAGAAAACCGATGATGTTTTGATTGTAAAAGTCTTGGCCGAAGGCAAAGAAAAAGTAGTTACTTTGATTGGCTCTAAAGGAAAAATGGGTGAACCGCAGTCTTTTAAATTAGGCAGTTTGGAATATACGCTTTTCTTTGGCAGTAAAGTTTATACAACACCTTTTAATGTTCAACTCAATGATTTTATAGCCCAAAAATATCCTGGAACCGAAAAAAGCTATTCTTCTTTCGAAAGTAAAGTTACCGTTCTTGATGGTAAAGAAAAATTTGATGCTCGGATTTTTATGAATAATATTTTAGATTACAAAGGTTACCGGCTTTTTCAAGCATCATTTGATGAAGATGAAAAAGGTACTGTCCTGTCTGTAAATCACGATTTTTGGGGAACAAATATTACCTACATTGGTTATTTTATGTTGTTTTTCGGAATGATGGCAATTATGTTTACCAAGCATTCTCGTTTTGCAGATATCAAACGAAAACTTAAGAATGTACAGTCAAAAAAAGCCAAATTAACAACTATTATGTTGGTATTGTTTGCCTTAAATGGTTTCTCTCAAACCCACAAAGTCCAAGCACCGACAGAAAAAGCGATAGATTCTTTGCTCGAAAAATATAAAGTAAATGAAAATCACGCCAAACAATTTGGAAGAATTATCATTCAAGATGCTGGCGGGCGCATGAAACCTGTAAATACTTTTTCATCTGAATTGCTCCGAAAAGTAAGCCATTCAGATAAGTACAAAGAGATGAATGCCGATCAAGTATTTCTATCGATGTCACAATTTCCCAATGTATGGTATGAAGTGCCTTTGATTTATATCAATAAAGGAAATGATAGTATCCGAAAAATTATTGGTATTCCAGCAGGACAAAAATTTGCCCGTTTTATAAACTTTTTTGATGAAAAAGGGAACTACAAATTGTCCAAATACCTTGACCAAGCTTATAAAGCGGCGAATCCCAATCAGTTTGAAAAAGATTTCGTTGAAACTGATAAAAAAGTCAATTTGATGAATTCGGCACTTTTTGGAAGTATTCTCAAAATTTTCCCGATTCCTAATGACAAAAATAACAAATGGGTTTCCTATCCTGAGCTGGGAAGTGCAGGATTAAAGGGAATGGATTCAATTTTTACGAGACAAATTTTTCCGATTTATTTCAATTCCCTTTCAAATGCTGCTTTAAAAAATAATTATAAAGATGCCGATTTTTACCTTGACGGCATTAAAAAATTTCAAAAAAAATACGGCGAAAAAGTAATGCCAAGCGAAGACAAAATTTCTTCTGAAATATTGTACAACAAACTCAATATTTTTAAAAATCTATTCTTTTTATATCTTTTCTCCGGAATTATAATGCTGTTTTTTGTGATTTTGCGCATTTTTAAAGAAGGCAAAATCATTAAGTTTTTAGTAAATTTCATGCATATAGTCATCGTCGTGTTGTTTGTTTTGCATACCATTGGATTGATTTCACGTTGGTATATTTCGGGCCATGCGCCATGGAGTAATGCTTATGAAGCCATTGTTTATGTGGCTTGGGCAACGATGTTTTTTGGCTTGGCTTTCGATAAAAAATCAAAACTCACAGTCGCAGCTTCGGCATTTGTTACTTCAATTATTTTGATGGCGGCCTATGCCAATTGGGTTGATCCAGAAATTGCGAATTTGGTTCCAGTTTTAAATTCTTATTGGTTGATGATTCACGTTGCTGTAATTGTAGCCAGTTATGGACCCTTTGCGTTGGGCATGATTTTAGGTTTCGTAGCCCTGCTTTTGATGTTTTTTACGAACGAAAAGAACAAAGAAAAAATGAATTTGAATATTCAAGAAATCACCTATATCAACGAAATGGCTTTGACTATTGGATTGGTTATGTTGACCATTGGAAATTTTCTAGGCGGACAATGGGCCAACGAAAGTTGGGGACGTTATTGGGGTTGGGATCCAAAAGAAACTTGGGCTTTGATCAGTATTATGGTTTATGCATTTGTGATTCACATGCGATTTGTTCCTGCTATGCGCAACAAGTGGATTTTTAATTTGATGAGTATGTTTGCTTTTTTATCGATTTTGTTCACCTATTACGGAGTGAATTTTCACCTTACTGGATTGCATTCCTACGCTAGCGGCGAAGCAAAGTCATTGAGCTGGATTTGGCAAAGTATTGTAGCAATTGTAGTTATTGGAGCAATCACTTATCCAAAATACAGAAAGCATTATAAGAAATAGTATTTTCCTTGTTTAAAAATCTTAGTTTAGGATTTGTCAATCATCATTCATGCAAAACTGAAGTGTTCTGATACTTTACATTTAAAAAAAATTGTGGTTTTGTACATTTTTTCATAAATTAAAATTGTTCCACCCAAATCCGAGCATTGACAAATGCTTCTAACCAAGGCGATACTTTATCATCTCGATCTTTTGGATAATAAGCCCAATTCCATGGAAAAGTTGAACGCTCTATGTGCGGCATCATAACCAAATGACGGCCTGTTGTATCACATAGCATCGCAGTATTGTAGTCAGAACCATTTGGATTGGCAGGATAACTTTCATACGCATATTTAGAAACGATGTTGTAATTTTCTTCGGGCATAGGTAAATTAAATTTTCCTTCGCCATGAGAAACCCAAACACCTAAGGTGCTTCCGGCTAATGTTTTTAACATAACCGAATTATTATCTTGGATAATTACCGAAGTAAAAATACTTTCGTGTTTTTGACTGTCATTGTGCAACATTTTTCCGTGTATTTCGTGTTCTGGATTGATGACTTCCAATTCCATAAACAACTGACAACCATTGCAAATTCCGACCGAAAGTGTGTCTTTTCGTTTGAAGAAATTATCCAAAGCTGTTTTTGCTTTTTCGTTGTATAAAAAAGCTCCGGCCCAACCTTTAGCAGATCCCAAAACATCTGAATTAGAAAATCCGCCAACCGCGCCAATAAACTGAATGTCTTCTAAATTTTCACGTCCCGAAATCAAATCGGTCATGTGCACATCTTTGACATCAAATCCAGCCAAGTACATGGCGTTTGCCATTTCACGCTCTGAATTGCTACCCTTTTCTCGAATAATGGCTGCTTTTGGACGTGGTTTCGAAAAATCGACAATTGGTTTATCACCTACAAAATGATTTGGAAACTGGTATTGTAAAAGGTGTTGGTCAAAATGATCCAATCTTTCTTGTGCCTTGTTATTTTTGGATTGTTTTTGGTCGAGTAGGAAGGAGGTTTCAAACCAAGTTTTTCTTAAAGTCGCAATATCAAAAGTTAAACTATCAATGACTAATGACCCGGAATTAGTAACGGTTCCTATTTTAAAAAATTCAATTCCATTTAGTGCTTTTTCAAAAACAGTATCTTCGTTTGACTGAAGTACCAATCCGATGTTTTCAGAAAATAAAATCTTCACCATATCTTTTTCTTCAAAAGCAGCTAACGAAATTTTGGCACCTAAATGGTGATTTGAAAAACACAATTCTAATAAAGTTGTAATCAACCCTCCACTTCCAATATCATGTCCAGCAACAATATGATCGTCTAAAATTAATTTTTGAATTGTATTAAAAGCGTTTTTAAAGAAATTTGCATCTTTTATTGTTGGTGTTTCGTTACCAATTGTATTTAAAACTTGTGCAAAAGAAGTACCGCCAAGCTTGAACTTATCTTGTGAAAGATTGATATAATAAATCGAGCCACCGCCATGTTGCAAAACCGGTTCAATAACTTTAGTTATGTCGGAACAATTGCCACCAGCAGAAATGATTACGGTCCCTGGCGCAATAACCTCGCCGTCAGGATATTTTTGTTTCATCGAAAGCGAATCTTTTCCAGTTGGAATATTGATACCCAATTCAATTGCAAAATCGGAGCAACCTTTTACAGCTTGATACAAGCGCGCGTCTTCACCTTCATTTTTGCATGCCCACATCCAATTGGCCGACAATGAAACGCCTTTGATTCCATCTTTTATTGGTGCAAAAATAATATTGGATAATGCTTCGCCAATGGCATTGCGGCTTCCTGCAACGGGATCAATCAAAGCACTAATTGGCGCATGACCAATTGAAGTTGCTACGCCTTCTTTTCCTAAATAATCCAAAGCCATCACACCTACATTGTTCAAAGGCAATTGCAACGGACCAACACATTGTTGTTTTGCGACTTTCCCGCCCACACAACGATCCACCTTATTGGTCAGCCAATCTTTACAGCCAACTGCTTCTAATTTTAAAATTTGATTGAGGTAATCGTGTATATTGTTTTGATTATAAGCGATTTCATTATAATTACGTACGATATTTTTATCGTTCATAATTACTTTTGGTGCGCTTCCAAACATATCTTCTAAAGCAAAATCCATGGGTTTGGCACCAGTTGTTTTGGATTCAAAAGTAAAACGATGGTTGTTGGTAACGTCGCCCACCTGGTACATTGGTGCTCGTTCTCGGTCGGCAATTTTTTGAAGCAATTCGATATTTTCTTTACCAATAACCAATCCCATGCGTTCTTGCGATTCGTTGCCAATAATCTCTTTAGCAGAAAGTGTTGGATCACCAACTGGTAATTGGTCCAAATCGATTGCACCACCGGTTTCTTCAATCAATTCTGACAAACAATTCAGGTGGCCGCCAGCGCCATGGTCATGAATAGAAATGATTGTATTGTTGTCGCTTTCTACAAAAGCACGAATCGCGTTGGCAGCTCGTTTTTGCATTTCTGGATTGGAACGTTGGATGGCGTTCAATTCTATTCCAGAACTAAAAGCACCAGTATCGGCAGATGAAACCGCAGCGCCACCCATTCCGATTCTATAATTTTCGCCTCCCAAAATCACAATTTTATCGCCAGCAGCAGGTTTTTTCTTAATGGCCTGGTCTAATTTTCCAAAGCCAATGCCACCTGCTTGCATGATAACTTTGTCGTACCCTAATTTTCTTTGTGCTTCTTCGTGTTCAAAAGTTAAAATTGAACCCGTGATTAAAGGTTGTCCAAACTTGTTTCCAAAATCAGAAGCACCATTAGACGCTTTTATTAAAATATCCATTGGCTTTTGGTACAACCATTTTCGCTCTTGCATTCCGTTTTCCCAATCGTGTTTTTTTTCTGATAAGCGCGAATACGAAGTCATGTAAACTGCTGTTCCTGCCAACGGTAAAGAACCCTGACCACCAGCCAATCGGTCACGAATTTCACCGCCAGAGCCTGTTGCTGCACCATTAAATGGTTCGACTGTAGTCGGAAAATTATGTGTTTCGGCTTTAAGCGAAATAACGGAATCAAAATCTTTGGTTTCGTAAAAATCAGGTTTGTCGGCAGATTTTGGTGCAAATTGCTGCACTTTTGGTCCTTTGACAAAAGCCACATTGTCTTTGTAGGCAGAAACAATTCCGTTTGGATTTTCAGCCGAAGTTTTCTTAATCATTTTGAATAAAGAACTGTCTTTTTCGACACCATCAATGACAAATGTTCCATTGAAAATCTTGTGTCGGCAATGTTCTGAATTGACTTGTGAAAAACCAAAAACCTCAGAATCGGTTAGTTTTCTATTTAATTTTATCGATAAATTTTCTAAATAATCAACTTCTTCTTGGCTGAGTGCCAAACCTTCTTTTTGGTTGTAAGTGGCAATATCGTCAATTGCGATGATTGGTTCAGGTTGGATATTGACATTGAAAATAGTTTGGTTTAAACCTTCATATTTTTGAGTTAACATCGGATCAAAATCCAAGAAATTGGCATCAACTTGATGGAATTCTTCTATACGAATGATACCAAGAATTCCCATATTTTGAGTAATCTCGACTGCATTGGTGCTCCACGGGGTAATCATAGCAGCACGAGGACCGACGAAAAAATCTTCGATAATCGATTTTTCTATTTTATTGGTGTTGCCAAAAAGCCAGTTTAATTTAGAGATTGTAATTGTTGAAAGTTCGTTTTCAGTTTGAACTGCAAAGATAATATTGCTTTTATTCCCGAAAAAAGAAATCATAGTGTTGTGTTTTGTAGTTGTGCAAATTTAGGTTAATAAGCTTGAGCTACAAAAAAAATGGAGATTTTAATTGTTGTGAATATTTGACATTTTTGTGTCTTTAAGGAAAACAGGTTTATTGTATCGTATGCAACAAAAAAAGGCTATCGATAACAATAGCCTTGGTTTGATATATTCATAAATTCATATTCGATAGACCAATAAATTATATTAAAAATCAGAGAATTTGTTTATAATCATCGGTTTAGTGCAAATAAACTTAAATTTAGTCTTCTGGAATGACACTAAAATTATAAGCGCCAATATCTGAAGGTTCTATTATTCTTGGAAAACCATTTAAGTCTAAAGTTCCATCAGAAAAACTAAACTTACCTTTTCCTTTTGCTGCCGATGTTTCGTCGATATTCAAGTTATTATTCTGGATATCAAAAAATTTAGGATTTTGGTTTTTGATATTGCCATTTTGTTCATCTCGAATGAAATTATACAATTCATTACCAGCTAAAGTAGTACCGCTATCATTGAATTTGATAAGACAATGGTCAAAAATTGTATTAAAATCGGATCTTGAATTGTCAAATAGCAACGATACACTTGTTGAACCATAAATAATACAATTTTTGAAATTGGCATTTAGTGTGTTGGAAGCCACTTCTACATCATTTTCTTCCAAATAATCATTCAGCAAAACGGCAACTTGACTTGAACTTGCCCAATTGTTATTGAAAGTACAGTGCGTAAAATCATAATTGCCACCAACAGTTCCAGCAAAAGTGGCTTGTCCAGCTGTGTTAATTGCAACATTAAAACCTGTAATATTGGCTGCAATGGCAAAAATACCCACATTAGAGCAATCATAAATTTGTGTGTTTTTGATTTTTATAGTACCAGTATTGTTGAGCACATACAATCCCACACTCGCATTTTTGAGCGTAAGATGATCGATAGTTGCGCTACTGCCTTGACGCAAATAAACAAAGCCCCATTGTCCTGGGACATCGGCATAAAAAGGCTCCAATCGGTCACCTTCAAAAATCACTTCTTTTTCTAACGCTTCGGTATCCGATTTTAGTCCGTTGATATTTAAGGTGGCACCATCTTGCACAATCATACCCGATTCGGCATGAAAATGAACACGAGCACCTGCGTTGATATTGAGCGTTTTATCTGTAGGAACTGCTGCATATCCATAAACGACATAAGGCTTGTCATCGTTCCATTCAAATTCATTACCATTATCAGGATGCTCAGCTTCCAAATTGCGTCCTCGTACTTGTGTGACATTTTCATTCTCGTCAAAACCAAAATCTACGCCTTCGTAAATGCCTTCGTTGCGTTTCGGAAAAATAAAATAGGCATCTTGAATCAGCGTTACCAATTCGACTTTTTGCAAATTGCTGCCCGAACCAAATTGAATTTGATCGGTATATAAAAAATCGGTTGGATTGGCATCGGCAATATTAGCCGTTGTTTCAATAAAAATAAACAGACTGTCTTTGGCCAAAAGCTCGACATTATCAAAGATTTTACCATCTCCAAAACCATTATTATCTGCGTCTAAACCAGTCATTCCATCAACAGTCATACGGTATTTTGAAGCAGCTCCTTTGGCCAACTGTACTTTTGGAATCGAAATATTATTATCGCTTTTATTGTAAACTTTTAAAGTATAAGTGCTTGATCCAATATCAGTAAAGACAGTATCCAAATAAACGGTATCTCTTGAAAAACCTAGATTTCCTGTACTTGACTCAAAATTAAAATCGCTTCTACAAGCGCTAAAAGCAATCATTATTCCGATAAAAATTAAAAATAGGGTGGTACGCATTGGTTTTTCGAATTTTGGTAAAAGTAGTTATTAATTTGAAAATTTGAAAATTTCAATTTTCGGCTAACAAATAAATTTAAAATAACGAATACAAACAGATTATAGTGTAATGGCGGCAATCTATTCTTTAAAATTCCTATTTTTACAAAAAAAACTATGGCATTTGACAGAGAAAAAGTACTTCAATTGTGTAATGATTGGTCCAAAAATACTTTAATGGAAACTTTAGGAATTACTTATACAGACGCAGGTGAAGATTTCTTGGAAGCGACGATGCCTGTAAACGCTGGCGTTCATCAACCAATGGGTTTGCTCCATGGCGGCGCAACGGTGGCTTTGGCCGAAAGCGTTGGTAGTGCGGCATCGCTCATGTTTATCAATCCCGAAAAACAAGAAGTGCGCGGTATTGAGATTGCTGCCAATCATTTAAGAAGCAAACGCGAAGGCACGGTTACAGGAACCGCCCGAATTATTCATAGAGGGGGTAGTATTCATTTGTGGGAAATTAAAATTACCGACGAAAAAAATAGATTAATTTCGCTTTGTAAGCTCACCAATATGGTTTTGCCAAGACGCTAAAATGGAAGATTTATTTACCAAAACCAAAAATCAAATACAGCAAAATTTACCTTTTGTTCTGTTTTGCAAACCCAATTCAGATCATATTATTGGTTTATTTCAAAAGAATGATGTGCTTTATTTGGTTGAAAATTTTGAAGAAAAAGGTTTTGTTTTTGCTCCTTTTGACGGAGATATTATTCCGATTATTCCTCAAAACCAATCGAATGTTTATGTTGAAAAGAAAACTGCAGGTGATTTTTATGTAAACAATAACAATGATTTTGTTACAGATGAAGTACACCAAATTGGCTTTGAAAATTTGGTCGAAAAAGCAGTAATCGCTATACAATCGGGTGCATTTCAAAAAGTTGTGGTTTCGAGAAAAGAAACAATAAAAACCAGTAATTTGGATACTGAAATGGTTTTCAAAAAATTGATTGCGTATTATCCGTCGGCATTTAATTATTGTTTTTTTCACCCCAAAATTGGGATGTGGATGGGCGCAACACCAGAACAACTGCTAAAAGTGAACGAGGATCAAATTGCTACAGTAGCTTTGGCAGGAACCCAAATTTTTAATAGTTTAGAATCAGTAGTTTGGGAAGAAAAAGAAAAAAATGAACAGCAATTGGTCACTGATTTTATCTCCAGTCAATTGGCTGATTTCGTTTTTAATGTCAATATTTCTAAACCTTATTCAGCGCAAGCAGGCAATTTATGGCACATTAAGACAGATATTTCGGCACGTTTGTTATCCAAATACAACCTTAAAGAAGTGCTCCAAGCTTTGCATCCGACACCAGCAGTGGGTGGTTTGCCAAAAGCAAGTGCAAAAGCTTTTATTTTAAAAAATGAAGCAGAAGAACGCGAGTATTATTCTGGGTTTTTGGGTGAATTGAATATAAATTTAGCAACATTTAAAACAGAATCATCTGATTTGTTTGTTAATTTGCGGTGTATGAAAATTTTAAATAATGCAGTCGAATTGTTTGTTGGCTGCGGCGTGACAAAAGACAGCATTCCAAAAAACGAATATGCAGAAACAGTCAACAAATCGATGACAATGAAAAGGGCACTTTAAATTAAATTACCTTATTGCAATAAGAATAATTTTTAAATAAACTAAAAATGAAATTAGATATCCTTGCTTTTGGCGCCCATCCAGACGATGTTGAATTGGGTTGTGGTGGTACAATCGCCAAAGAAGTCAGCTTGGGCAAAAAAGTCGGTATCATCGATTTGACACGCGGTGAACTAGGTACTAGAGGTTCAGCAGCAATTAGAGATAGTGAAGCAGCAGCAGCAGCAAAAATATTAGGAATCGCTGTTAGAGAAAACCTATTGATGCGTGACGGATTTTTTGTAAATGACGAAGCGCACCAATTGGAAGTGATTAAGATAATCAGAAAATACCGTCCAGAAATAGTTATTTGTAATGCAATTGATGACCGACATATTGATCACGGAAAAGCAAGTAAATTGGTTAGTGATGCTTGTTTTTTATCTGGATTATTAAAAATTGAAACCTCGTTGAATGGCGAAAAACAGTTGCATTGGCGACCAAAATTGGTGTACCATTTTATTCAATGGAAAAACGTAGTTCCCGATTTTGTGGTCGACATCACTGGATTTGAAACCAAAAAAACCGCCGCCATTTTGTCTTACGGTTCACAGTTTTACAATCCAAATGAAGAAGGTCCAGTGACACCAATTGCGACTAAAAATTTTCTCGAAAGTATTCATTATCGCAGTCAAGATTTAGGGCGACTCATTGGTACCGATTATGCCGAAGGATTTACGGTTGAAAGGCATTTGGCAGTCAATAGTTTAAGTGATTTGATATAATTTTTTATTTTTTTTCTTTGTAAAAGCAAAGTTTTATAATATATTTGCATCCGCTAACAAATGGTGATTGTAGCTCAGCTGGTTAGAGCATCGGTTTGTGGTACCGAGGGTCGCCGGTTCGAACCCGGTCATTCACCCAAAAGGCAAAAGTCTCGAAGTAATTCGGGGCTTTTTTTGTTTAAAGCAATTTGTAACAGTAATTGTTTATCCATTTCGGTCGATAAAGTTCCTTAAAATTATCGTTCAATTAGAAAAGCAATGCAAAGATTTTTATCAATTTATTGACAAAAAAAGCTTGCTTCTTTAAACTATTCTAAACCAGTAATTGGCACATCGTTTTGCAAATATCATCGGAAAAATCTTTGCGAAAAGTAATGATTGTTGTTTTAATGTTTTGCTTCATTTGGTTGGAATTGCTGCGTGAGGGAAAGCAGCGGAAAGCCCGCAGGAACGAGGACTTGAAGCAGATGGCCCGACCCCATCATTAAAGTGTGTTTTTTTAAGTTGTGCGCAGTTGATGGGGGCACGCCCAAAAAAATCAAAGCGTTTTGAAATAATTACAATTTATAGTAATTGGACAATTTACATTAGTATTTCAACCTTTAAAACGGATAACCAATAGCCAAATTGAAAATTAAATTTTCTTTTCGCCAAGTGCCGCTTCCAAAACGGACTTGGTCTAAAACCCAACGTTGTCCTTCGGGTAAGTAAGGTTTGCGAATCGGAAACGCAAAATCGGTTCGGAGTACTAAAAATTTAATATCAAATCGCAACCCAACACCAGTTCCGACAGCGATTTGCTCGATAAAGTCTTTTGAAAATTCGGCTCCATTTTTGTCAATATCTTTGTTCAGCAACCAAATGTTTCCAGCATCAACAAAGAGCGCGCCATGCACAATATTAAATAGTTTGGCGCGGTATTCTGTATTCAGTTCGAGTTTGATATCACCCGATTGATCGGGCAGAAAAATATTTGTTTCAGCTGCGCCATTGTAGGTTCCGGGTCCAAGTGAACGCGCTCGAAATGCTCTTAAACTAGTGGTTCCACCAATAAAGAATTGTTTTGCATAAGGCATTGCGGTTGCGTTGCCATAACTGTAACCCATGCCAAGAATGATGCGACTCGCCAATTGTGCATTATTGCCAAATTTTGTATAATGTCTAAAATCATGTTCCATTTTTATAAATTGACTAAATGGAACGCCAAAAACTTTGGTGGTATCGCCTTTTTTTACATTGGCACCCGAAAGCAAACCTGCTACATTGCCCGCCAAATCAAAAGTCCCTTTGTAATAAATGGTGTTTTTTTTATTGTTTTGCATCGTATTGGTGTAGGTATAAGAATAGTTCGAACCAACAATCAATTGTTTTTCAACTACTTTTCCCAGTGAGGGATTTTGATCGATTTGGTCTTGGTACAGTTGCGTAATTTGAATCGGAATGACATAGTTGATTTCGGAAATATTAAACTGGTGTTCTTTGCGAATGTTCTCTTTCCACATATAACCAAAAGCGCTTTTAAAAGCACTTAATGTGTAAAGTTGCGTCCTGTTTTGAAATTCATAACCTATTGTGGCTTTTGTTTTTGGAACAAATCCGCTTGACGATTTTAGCTTAATTGGTGCTATTAAGCGGGGCCAAACCAAACTTGATTCGAGACCGTACCGATAAACATTGTAACCATTATTTTGTCCAGAAACTTGCACTTCAAAACCACCAAAGGCAGAAATGGTCAATAATTCGGCACCTTTAAACGTGTTTCGGTTGCTCCAATTAATGTTCAGTTCGGTTCCGCTATAATTTGCCGAATTGGTTTTTGCCAAAACTTCGACACGAATCGATTTTTTGGTAAATGGTGTTAAATAATAATAAGCATCTAAGGCATTATCATTATTTGGCGCAATTTTGAATTGGTTTTTTACAAATTTGAATGTACCCAAATTGACCAATCGATTGAGCGATAGATTATGATTCGTGCGGTTATATAGGTCATGTTTTTCAAAATATAACGTACGATCAAAAATTCGTGGAATGAATAATTTTTCTTCATCGTCAATAATGAAATCTTTGTATTGCACAATGTGACTTGAGTCGCCTGTAGTGCTATCGCGCTCTTGTTTGCGTAACGAGTAATTGGGATAGATTAAAATATTATTAATGCGGAAAACTTTTTTGGCTTTTTCGGGTGTTTCGTCTTTTATTTTTATGAACAAATCGACTTGGTATTTGCCGACGGTGCTGTCAACTTGCACTTTGAGATAGTCTGGATTGAAAAAATAATAGCCTTGTTCTTTGAGTCGCGTATCAATGCGTTCCCGTTCTAATTTAATTTCTTCGAGTTTATAAGGAGCACCCGGTTTTAAAAGCGTTTTATCTTGTGTGGCAAAAACCGATTGATTAATGGCACTCGAATCTTGCGGAAAAACTACTTTTCTAATTGTAAATTGTTTTCCAGATTGGATGGTATAAATTGCCTTTACTCTTTTGCCATTTTTAGTTGAATCGGGAGCGACAATGGTTTTAAAATAACCATTGTTTTGACTGTAATTTTCTATAACGCCTGCATTAAAATCCAAATCAACATCACTAAAAAGCACTGGCGCTTCACCCACTTTTGTGCGCAACCAATGCCTAAAACCTTTCTCTTTTTTTGGTTTTCCTACCCAATTGTAAATTAGTAATTTGGGGCGCAATCCCAAGATACTTGTATTAGGTTTTGGACGTAATAAAACCTGTAATTCGTTTTGAATATTTTTGCGTTCTTTTTTTGATAGTAAAGAATCATTTAATTTAACTTTTCCTTCAGTGTATAACAATTCCCCTTCGGGCAAATATTTGGTATTGCTGCACGACCAAGTGATATACAGCAAAATGAAAATAAAATAATAAATCAATTTGCGTTTCATATTATTTTTTTTCGGTTTCCGTTTGATTTTGATGTCCTTTTTGTGCTTTGGCTTCTTTTTTTTTCTTTTTAGCCTGGCTTTTCATTTGCTTTTCTGCTTTCGAGAGGTGAAAAAGTTCACGAAATTTGTTATAATCCATCGTGATAATAAACGCCAATCCCGTTTCTACAATCTGTCCTTGTAGTGCGACTTGGTATTCATTTTTGCGGTAGCCACGAATTAGGTACTTGCCGTCTTTTGATAATTGATAATCGGCCGCAATATCGCCTGCGATGTTATTGGTACGTTGATTGGCTTGCGCTTCACCTTCCAAACCAAAACTACTTCCAACAGTGACTTTTAGTCTGTCGTTTAGCAGTTTTTTGGAAACTGCAACCGAAAGATCAGTTTTGTCTTGTCTTATACCAGAACTGTAATCATCGGTTGATTCAAGATCAAAATCGATTTCGACACCATTGATTAAATTGCCAGCCAAATCATTGAGTTGTTCCGATAAAATTTTGCTCACACTTTGACGCGCCAATGAACTTGAACTGGTTCCGGATTCACTCGCAAATGGATTTTCGCCAACAAACCGATTTAATAATAAAATCGCAAAAACCTGTTTGTTAAGCTCCGAAGGTTCTTGTCGCAATTGCGCTAATTTTGCTCTAGTTGTCGTTAATATATCCGAAGCAACACCATAATTGCCTTCGGGTAAAGTGATGTCAAAAGTAATATCTGGTTTTAATAAATTGCCGTTTAGTTTCAACAAAGTCTCAAAAGGAAGTTTTTGCTTATAGGTATTTTTTTGACTTTGAGAAAGATTGCCCAATTGGTCTTCAAGCAAATCAATTGGCGCAGTATCGCTTTTATAAACCGCAGTGATGTTAATGTCTGCAGATGTTGGTTCGCCTGTCCACACAATAGAACTGCCTGATTGGATGTCGAATTTTCGTTTTAGAAAATTAAATGTCATTTCATATGCACCTTCTTTTAACTCATAACGACCAGTTAGTGTGGTTTTTCCAGATTCGTCAATACCCCCAGAAAGTTTTGCTTCGCCTTTTACTTTTACAAAATCACCATTGCCCTTGTCAATTATTATGGTCAACTCGGCCTCTTTGTCGATTTCGATATTAACTGCAACATTCATTCCTTTAATAGTGCTTCTGCTTAACGAATCTTTTTGAATTATCAATTTTTCCGTAAGTTGCAAATTGTCTTTGTCTATGAACTCAATAATACCTTCGCGATCTGCTATCGACGGATCATTCTGAGGCAATTCGACAGTAAATTTTGTCGCGTCATTGATTTTTACTGTCCCATCAACAACAGGCTTATTAAGGTCGCCTTTGATATTTAGTCGGGCATTCAAAAACAATTGCCCATAATAGGTGGCATTGTCTTTTGTACTAGAATTCATAACCCTAAAATTATCCGCATTGATAGTAAGATCAAAGGCAAAATCTTTATAGTTAGGCGTATAAATATTGCCTTTTAGTGAAATTACATTGTCTTGCGCATCGGAAAGTGAAAATTGTGGAAATACAATGCCTTCCTTTGTAAAACTAATGCGGTCATTCATCGATTTGAATGGTGAATTGACTTTGGTAACCGTAAATCCAACATCGTGAAACTGTAAATCGCCTATGATTTTTGGTTGATCGATGGTTCCTGTAAGTTTAAAATTCCCAGACAAATAGCCACTACTTTTTGTGATATTGCCAGCAGAAAAAGGTGCAATACTAATCATATTTAATCGCTGCAAGTCTAAATGCATATCAAAACTGCTGTTGTCATTGCGATAAAAGCCCTCCAAATTGACTTGATTTTCTTTTCCAGTGATTGTTACTTTTGCTGCATAAATAGGTTCGATTTCATTGTTCACTTTGATGTTTATTGCGCCAATAGTATCTTTCTTAAAACTAAAATTTTCAATATTTAAATCAGATGTAAAAATGGGCATGGTCATTAAATTTTTAAGTAAAACGTTGCCATTGACCGTTCCTCCAAAAACGAAGTTTTCCTTTTCGAACATTTTTGTAATGGTTTCAATTTCAAATGATTTAAAATCGATAGCAAGCGGTGCATCTGCCGCTGTTGAATGCGATTGAATTGTAATGGCACTCTGTTCATTTTTAAGTTCAAAATTATCTGCAAAAATGCCTTGGTCTTCAAAACGAATGACATTGTTGTCTGCAATAAGCCAAGGTTCATAGTTGAGTAACAACGATTCTGGCAACAAACGCATTTCTGCAGTGGCGTCTTTGGTTTGAAATGTGCCCGCAACACTATAATGGTCTTTGTTTTTGGTATCTTTTAAATTCAAATTATAAGCAATCGTATTTTTGGCGATAGTGCCTTCGAGACTAGAATGTGGCAATCGAAATTGGTCACTTTGTATCTCATCAATGACTGCCTTATACACCAAGGCATTGTCTATTTTATCTATTTTGATGATGGCATTGGAAATTGTATTGGTTCCAAAAATAAATCTCGGAATACTGGCATTCAAAACAATGCTATCGTTAATACTATTGTATCTACCGCTAATATTGAGGGGCTCTAATCTTGTGATTTTCGGAATAATTTTGGCTAAAATTGGATCATTGTCGACGGTAATATTAAAAACAAATTGTTGAGGCGTGGTAATTTCTTCCTTGGATGACAGGTTGGCGTCATAATATTTTGACAATGAATTGGTCACTGCAATGGCTATTTTGGGGAGTTGGTATTGTCCCTCGATATTCGCTTTCAAAAATTGAGATTTGATTTCTAAGCTGCTTTTTTCGGATGTAGCCAAAGCGATGATACGCACCGAATCCATTTGGAATTGCTCCTTTTCGTTGGCAATTACAAAATGATATGCATTGATGCTTCCATTCAAATAGTCGGCGTCGAGTGATGCAATATCAGCATCTATTTTCCCTCGCAATTTAAGTGGTCCAGCATGAAGATTAAGTTTAGCTAAATCCGCAATATCAATGTTAAGCTTCATTTTTACCTCGGGATACTTGCCATTAAAACTGCCTTCCGCCAACATGTCGCAGCCAAGATTGGGATCATTTATTTTAGCAAAAACATCAAATACTCCTTTGGCAATATTCCCTTTTACAGCTAAATATTGATAAGTATAATTATTAAATTTTCCTTTCTTTAAAGTACCATCTAAAAACGCATTTGCTGTTTTTGGATCAAGTCCAACACCTTTAATTGTAGCTTTAAAACTCACTTTTCCGAGCGAATTGTTTTGTATCAATTGTCCAATATCAAAATTATCCAACTCAGCAATGGCATCATATTTTTCTCGATTTTTATTGCGCTGGTCAAAACTTCCTTTTATCCTAGCATTACCTAGACTGGAATTCAAAATCAAATTGGTATTAAAATTTTGTATACTACCTTTAAAAATGCCTTTTAGCGCTATTTTTGATGGCAATTGCAAGTGGTTTGGAACTGTTCCTTCTGGAAGCAAATCATTTATATCTTTAGCGCTGGAGCGAAATTCACGAATCACAATATCGAAAGTTGCCTTTTTCATATCGGGCAATCCTAGAATTTTTCCGCTAGCGGCCAATTTTGTATTCCCAATCCCGCTGATTTCTATATTCGGAACCACCATATTATTGAGTCGGCCATTGATTTTTCCATTCAGATAAATTATTGCATTCGGTCGGTCTTTAAACGGAGGTGACTTTGCCAAATCTGGCGCAAAAAGCAAAATATCACTGAAAGCAATTGCTGTGTTAGACAAATTGGTAGCAATAGCCAAATTGCCTAAATCATTTTTTACTTGGGCTAGCGAAGGATAATTGGCAATAATTTCATTTCGGATTACGGTTTGTGGTGTTTTCAGTGTAAAATTTTTAAGAAAAGTGCCTTGTGGTCCATAGCCAAAATTTGTTTGAAGTGATGTTACAACGAGACCGCTTTTTTCGGTCACTGCAAAAGCATTGATACTTCCGCTGATTGCATCCGTTTGATAACGAAAATCTCTTGCTTCTAAGTTTAAATTTTTAATATCCAAATGCTGATAATCAATTCCTTTTGAAATGGTTTTGGCATTATGGTCGTCGTAAGCAAATGCAATATTTTTTAAATCAATAGTCTTTAGATTGACTTTCCATTGGTTTGCAGCAGCAGCAATTGTTGGAGTAGGTGAAGCTTTTTGAATCGATTTTCCAATTTTTAAATGCGCAGTTGCGTCTTGTAATTCAATACTATTGATTGCAATCAACTGCTGCGAAAAATCAGTAGTTTCGAAATCGATTAGTAGTTTTTTAAGTTGGAGGGCGCTTTCGTTTTTGGTCTTTTTATCGCTGTAATTGATTTTGATTTTCGACAAAGCGATTGTTCCTAATTTGATGTCAAAATTTGGTTTAACACGAGCAATTGAATCTGTTTTCTGAACTGTTTTTGTCGTGATTTCTTCCAATAAAGCATTCTGTTCAAGGTTTAAAGTCAAGCCGTGCAGCTGCATCTTAGGTACTTCAACAGCCATTTTATCAAGATCAAATTTTTTGATTCTTGTATCAAAATGTGTCAATTGAACCTGAATATTATAATTGCTAATAGCATCATCAAAACGCAAATTGATGTTATCCAGATTGATTTTATCAATAGCAAATTGCATTGGTTTTTCTGTTATATCTTTTGGCTTACCGTTGTCTAATGCTGCGATAATATAATCAAAATTGAAAACTGCCTTTTTACTCCGATAAACTTTCATGGTAATTCCGTTCAAATCAACCGAATTGATTTCTACTTTATTGCTCAATAATTTTAAAAGGCTAATATTTACAGCTATTTTTTTTCCAAAGAGCAAAGTATCTTTTTGTTGGCTTTCAAGATAAAGGTCTTCAATTATGATTTTTTTTGGAAATCCAATCTCGATTCGACCAATATTTACATCAGTGCCAATTTTGGTTTCTAGATAATTTACCGCCTTGTTTTTGAGTTTATTTTGCACATAAGGAACTTGAATAAAAAATACCAACAACAGCAATAACAAGAAGATTGAACCCAATATCCAAGCAACTATTTTAAGACTTTTTTTGATGTATTTGTTCAAGTTGGTATTTTTAGAATCACTAAATTTAACACTTTGGGCAATAAATTGGCCTAAAATTATGCTAAATAAATTCAGAAACAAAAGATCAAATTAGAATGTACTTCTTAGTTATAAAATTTTGACGAATAATTGCATAACTTTAGGAAATAACTTCAAGCAATCGATATTACTTTAAAAACTTAAAATTTATCTAACCGAACAAATATTAAATCTTTCATTCTAGAACTTTTTTTTGTAATTAATCCGACCTGTGATTGTTATTCTAAACATAAATTATTTGTAAATTTGGATTTCTAAACCTATTTTTTTGAGAACTACAATTTCTTATTCGATTACCAATCCTTTACTTTTCAAACAGCAACTTTTGCAATGGGCACAGCAGTTTCGCGAAGTTGTATTTTTGGATAGCAACAATTACAAGCAAGCTTATTCAGATTTCGATGCCGTTCTCGCCGTTGATGCTTTTACCTCCATAAAAACCGATTACAGAAATGCTTTTGATGATTTACAGCAATATCAACAAACGACCAAAGATTGGCTTTTTGGCTATTTGTCTTATGATTTAAAAAATGATACCGAAGCTTTAGTTTCAGAAAAAACTGACGAAATTCAATTTTCTGATTTGTATTTTTTTCAGCCTAAAAAATTATTTTTACTCAAAGACACTGTACTTGAAATGCATTATTTGAAGCTTTGTGATGATGAAATTACAGAAGATTTTGAAGTAATTTCCGATTTGAATTTGATTGTTGCAAGCGAAGAGCAACATGATTTTGAAATTTGTCAGCGTATTGACGCCGAAAATTATATTTTGAAAGTCAAAAAAATGCAAGAGCACATTCAACTTGGTGCCATTTATGAGGCCAATTTTTGTATGGAATTTTATGCCAATAATGCCACAATAAATCCTTTAGAACAATATTGGAAATTGAATGCGATAGCACAACCTCCTTTTGCCGTATTTTTAAAAACTGCACATCACTATTTACTGTCTGCTTCACCTGAACGTTATCTGAAAAAGAAGGGAAGTACTATTATTTCGCAACCTATTAAAGGAACTTGCAAACGTTTTTCTGAGGCAATTGAAGACGAGTGTGCCAAAGAGAAGCTTTTCAATGATGCCAAAGAACGTTCAGAAAATGTGATGATTGTCGATTTGGTCCGCAACGATTTGTCTCGTACTGCTAGAAAAGGCTCGGTTACTGTGACCGAATTGTGTGGAATTTATTCGTTTTCTCAAGTGCATCATATGATTTCGACTGTAAGTTCTGAATTGGATTCGCAATTTTCGGCAGTAGATGTTCTAAAAACCACTTTTCCGATGGGTAGCATGACAGGTGCGCCCAAAATTTCGGCGATGCAAATTATCGAAGATTTAGAAGTCACCAAACGCGGATTGTATAGCGGTGCTGTTGGGTATTTTACCCCCGAAGGCGATTTCGATTTTAATGTGGTTATCCGAAGTATTTTGTACAACGAACAAAAGAAATATGTTTCATTTTCTGTTGGCAGTGCCATCACTTCACTATCGGAACCCGAAAAAGAATATGCTGAATGTTGGCTAAAAGCAAAAGCCATGTTGGCTGTTTTAAGTTAACAAAACACAAAATTTAGTATATTTGAAGATGCTTTCGGAATTACAACAACATTTGTCCAACAATTTTCCGTTTCTCAACGAAAAAAAATTACTCCTCGCAGTGAGCGGCGGTTTGGACAGTATGGTTTTGGCTTCGTTGTGCCATCAATTGTCATTGCAGATTGGTATAGCGCATTGTAATTTTCAATTGCGTGGAGAAGAAAGCGATGCCGATGCAGACTTTGTGAAAAATTTCGCCGATAAAAATAACATTCCATTTTTTTTAACCCGTTTTGACACCCAATCATTTGCCAAAGATTACCAATTGTCAACACAAGTTGCTGCCCGTGAATTGCGTTATCAATGGTTTTATGAACTATTGGAACAAGAAAACTTTGATTATATTTTAACGGCACACCACGCCGACGATAATTTAGAAACATTTATAATTAACTTTTCGCGCGGAACGGGATTGAATGGCTTGACTGGAATTCCGTCACAGAACAACAAAATTATTAGGCCACTTTTGTCATTTTCAAGAAAAGAAATCGAGACTTATGCAAACGCAAACGAAATTCAGTGGCGAGAAGACAGCAGTAATTTGTCGGATAAATATTTGAGAAATAAAGTTCGACATCGAATTGTTCCTGTACTAAAAGACTTGAATCCTGGTTTTTTGAGTGCTTTCGAAACCACATTGCAACAATTGCAACAATCGCAAAGTTTAGTTAATGATGCAGCAATAATGGTGTACCAGCAAGTGGTTACAGAAGAAAGCAATCAGAAAAATATTGATTTGGATAAATTAAAAGTTTTGCCAAATTATAAAGCATACCTCTACCAATGGCTACAACCTTTTGGTTTTAAGGCTTGGAATGACATTTATGATTTGGTTGAAAGTCAATCCGGAAAACAAGTTTTTTCTACTGGTTTTCGATTGTTAAAAGACCGAAGTCATTTGATTTTGAGCCCTCTAGAAATAAAAGATGCAACCGAATATTGGATTCAAGAAAATCAAATGCAAGTTAATTTTCCCTTAAAATTATCGTTTTCCAAAGTAAGTGACATTTCTGATGTTTCAAATACAACTATATTTGTTGACGAAAAAAAATTGGATTTTCCATTGGTAATTCGGAAACCAAAAACAGGCGATTTTTTTCAGCCATTGGGAATGATTGGTCTGTCGAAAAAAATTAGTAAATTTTTTAAGGACGAAAAATTATCATTAGTCGAAAAAGAAAAGGTCTGGCTTTTATGTTCCAAAACTGAAATTATTTGGGTAATTGGAATGCGTCAAGACGAACGTTTTAAAACAGAAAATACAACACAAAATATTTTACAAATAACACTCTTATAATGAAGAAGATCTTTTTTTTATTGCTTGGATTTTTAGCATTTTTCAATGCAAATGCGCAATTAATAGCGCCAGTAAAATGGAAAACTACTACCGAGAAGCTCAATGATACCGAATTTAATCTGGTTTTCGAAGGTACAATCGACAATGGTTGGCATGTGTATTCACAGTTTACACCAGACGGTGGCCCGTTGCCATTATTGTTGGATTTTAAAAATCAGAAAAGTCAATATACATTGATTGGAACGACTTCAGAAAGTAAAACAAAAAGGGCTTTTAATGATGTTTTTGGTGTTGATGAAATTTATTTCGAAAAGAAAGTAGTTTTAAAACAAAAAGTAAAAATCACAGGCAAATCGGTTTCAAAAATTGATGTCAATGTTTCTTACCAAGTTTGTGAAGAAAAATGCATTAATGAAGACAAAGATTTTGAGTTTATAATTCCAAAAATGACCGCATCAGAAACGGCAATTGTTGCTTCACCGATAGGAGTTGATACTACAAAAGCTGTTGCAAGAGATAGTATAAAAGAGAATGTGAGTCCAAAAGTGACAATAACCCCAACTGAAAAACCAAAAAATGAACAAGGCGACGACAAAGGATTATGGTCAATTTTTTTCATTGCTTTTCTCTCAGGATTTGCAGCGTTATTAACACCGTGTGTGTTTCCTTTAATTCCAATGACAGTTAGTTTTTTTACAAAACAAAGTAAAAATAAAGCAGCAGGAGTTAGAAATGCTATTACTTATGGCGTTTCAATTATAATTATTTATGTGGCATTAGGCTCTATTGTTACTGCAGTTTTTGGTGCTGATGCGCTCAATGCACTTGCTACAAATGTTTGGTTCAATATTATATTTTTCTTTTTACTGGTCTTTTTTGCAGCTTCCTTTTTGGGTGCTTTCGAAATCGTACTGCCTTATTCTTGGGCGAATAAAGTGGACAAACAAGCCGATAAAGGCGGAATCGTAGGCATACTTTTTATGGCATTAGCATTAGCAATTGTCTCTTTTTCGTGTACGGGACCCATTGTTGGAACGCTTTTGTTTGAGGCTGCTTCGAAAGGCGGGATTGGTCCAATTGTAGGCATGCTTGGATTTTCGTTGGCATTGGCTTTACCTTTTATGCTATTTGCTTTATTTCCAGGATGGCTGAATTCATTACCAAAATCTGGTGGTTGGCTCAATACAGTTAAAGTATTTTTAGGATTTTTAGAATTGGCTTTGGCTTTCAAATTTTTGTCCAATGCCGATCTGGTATTGCAATTGCACTTGCTCGAACGCGAAGTGTTTTTAGCAATTTGGATCGCCATTTTTGGTGTTTTGGCATTGTATTTATTAGGAAAAATAACTTTACCTCATGACAGTCCGTTGCCTTTTATTTCGGTTGGAAGATTATTTTTAGGATTATTTATTTTGATGTTTACGATTTATCTTATTCCGGGACTTTGGGGAGCTCCATTGAAAATTATCAGCGCTTTTCCGCCGCCAATGGAGTACAGTGAAAGTCCGTTTGGTGTAGGAAATTCTCAAGGAAATAGTAGTATTGCATTACCCGAGTTTGCACATAGTGGTCCACATGGTATCATAACTTTTGAAGATTATGACAAAGGTCTTGCTTACGCTAAATCAGTAAAAAAACCAATTCTGCTTGATTTTACTGGACGTGCATGCGTCAATTGTCGTAAAATGGAAAACAATGTTTGGTCAGATAAAAGAGTTTTACCAATTTTAAATAATGAGGTTGTACTGATTTCCTTATACGTTGATGAGGCGATTAAACTACCAGTAAGCGAGCAATTTGTATCTAAAACAACTGGTTCAAAAATCGAAACAGTAGGCGATAAGTGGACTGATTTTATGATTTCTAAATACCAAACTAACACGCAGCCATTGTATGTTTTAACTGACTTGGAAGGCAATAGTTTGAATACTTCGACACCAACAACAAGTTATGAACCGGATGTTGCACTTTATGAATCTTGGCTAAAAACCGGAATCGCTAATTTTAAGAAATAAAATAATAAACAAAAGAAAGCCGCAGATTTTCCAATTTTATATGGAGGATTTGCGGCTTATTTTTTGAAAAGATTATTTCAAAATATGTTGGCTCAAAATTTTATAAACTTCATTGATGTTGTTGCCGCCTTTTCCGAATTGCTTCTTTATTTGCAGTTCTAAATCTTTAATCCAAATTTTTAATTTGGCATTCAAATCCAATAATCCTGCACGTTCTTTAGAAATTTTAATAATATTCGGATAAGGAATCGAAAGGTATTCGACTTTGGTACCCAACAATTACTTTTCGACTAAAATGAGTCAATTATCGGTAAATATGAACATGTCTCTGATTAATTTTATTGCTTTTTCAATTGCCTCACCATAGAGGTGCATCGGTTCAAATTCTCACGTAACTTATTGAATATTTACTTCTGATGCATTGCTTAAAATGACATTAAAAATTCCCGTAAATTTTTATTTCTGATTGTATTTATCTTTGTATCTGTCATTCAATTCACTTTGGTGTGTAGCCAAATTGACGTCTCTTCCTTGTATGAAAGCCTTTGATAATTTGTTGGTTCGCATGTCCAAAGCATCGCCATCAGAAATGAATAAAGTAGCATCTTTTCCTTGCTCCAAGGTGCCACATTGATTGTCAATACCCAATAATTTAGCCGTATTTGAAGTAATCAACTGTAAAGCAATTTCTTTATCCAAACCATATGCCGCGCATGTTCCAGCTAGAAAAGGAAGGTTTCGGGTATTCATACGTTCCATTTCACCGCTATTTTCTAATCCTACCACAACGCCTTTATCAGTTAATATCTTTGCCATTTTGTAAGGCAAATCAATGTCTTGGTCTTCATTTGTAGGCATATCATGCACCCGACGTAGCAAAATACCAATATTATTTTTAAGCAATAAATCCGAAATTTTATAAGCTTCAAAACCGCCAACAATTACCATTTTTTGAATGCCATATTCTTTCGATAATTCAATGGCATCAATAATTTGTTTTTCTTCGTTGGCATGAATAAAAAGCGTTTGTGTACCATCAAACAATCCTTTCGCAGTTTCGAGCACCAAATTTCTAGCGTTAGCGTTATCGCCTAAATAGGCTTTGGCATTCGATAAGAAATTAGCGATTTCTTCCTTTTGTTTTGAATATTCTTTATTGGGTTCTATCATTACTGGACCTTCCCACCAATTGCTGCGACTAAAAGTATATGGAAAATTAAGATGTACACCATCATTTTCTTTGATGAGGGCATCTTGCCAGTTCCAAGCATCTAGTTGTACAATAGATGAAGTACCCGAAATTCTTCCACCACGCGGCGTGATTTGCGCCATCAGAATCCCATTAGGACGTACGGTTTCGATCACTCTTGACTCGGTATTATAAGCAATAATACTGCGAACATTTGGATTCAAAGAACCAATTTCATCTTCGTCATCCGATGCTTTTACTGCATCAATTTCAACCATTCCTAAAGTTGAATTGGGCGCAATGAAACCAGGATAAACATGTTTGCCAGTAGCGTCGATGGTGATATCAAAATCGTTATTTGCTAGTTTGATTAATTTGGCATCGGCTACCATAGTAATTTTGCCATCTTTAAATCCGATTGCGCTGTTTTCGATAATTTTTCCGTTGCCCAAATGCGCAGTTCCATTTAGGATAAGAATGGATCTAGTTTGTTTTTGTGCGGGCGTTTGCTGTGCTTTTGTAGTTATCGATATGATAAGTACAAAAATAAAAAGGGAAATATTTTTCATTTTAATGGAGTTCTAAAGTATCACAATGGTATTCTTTTTTGACTGCTTTTTTTGGCTCTTGCGTAATCATACCGCTATTTTTTTCTTGTAGCAATTGTCCTATTAGTTCGTTTTTTTCTGCAGCAATTGTTGCCCTTTGTGCAATGTCTTTTTGTAAATCAAAATAAACAACGCCTTCAATAACCGTTTTTTCTACTTTTGCATAAACAGACAAAGGATTGTCATTCCAAAGCACAACATCAGCATCTTTACCTACTTTGATGCTTCCGACTTTATCATCAATATGCAATAATTTAGCGGGATTTAAAGTCACAAATTTCCAAGCATCTTCTTCGGAAACACCGCCATATTTAGCTGCTTTTGCTGCTTCTTGATTCAATCTTCGTGACATTTCGGCATCATCAGAATTATAAGCTACGACGACACCTTGATTGTGCATAATAGCACCGTTATACGGAATGGCATCGTTGACTTCATATTTATATGCCCACCAATCCGAAAAAGTGGATGCGCCAACACCGTGTTTTTTCATCTCATTGGCAACTTTATAACCTTCTAAAATATGGGTAAAAGTATTGACTTTAAAATTGAATTTTTCGGCAACTTGCATCAGCATTAAAATTTCGGACTGAATATAAGAATGACAAGTTATAAAGCGTTCTTTGTTCAAAATTTCTGCTAATGTTTGTAATTCTATATCCACTCTTGGCGCTTTTGACTTATCTTTTTTGGGATTGGAATTGTATTTTTTCCAGTTTGCATCGTACGCTTTGGCCCGTTCAAAATAATCGATGAAGACTTGTTCAACACCCATTCTTGTTTGTGGAAAACGCGTTGGATTGTTGATACCCCAATTGGTTTGTTTTACATTTTCGCCCAATGCAAATTTGATGAATTTAGGTTGGTTTTTATATAACATTTCGTCGGCCGAAAGTCCCCATTTCCATTTGACAATTGCTGATTGACCACCAATTGGATTCGCCGAACCGTGTAACAATTGTGAAGTGGTTACACCACCCGCTAAATTCCTATATATATTGGTGTCTTCTGGATTTACTACATCTTGAAGCGACACCTCGGCACTCGAATTATGACCTCCTTCGTTCACGCCGTTTGTAAGTGCAATGTGCGAATGTTCGTCGATAATGCCACTCGTCAAATGTTTGCCTTTGGCATCGATAATTAAGGCATTTGCATCAGCAATATCTTTTCCGATTGAAGCGATTTTTCCGTTTTTTATTAAAACATCGGTCGTTGCTATAATTCCTTCTTTCTCGTTGGTCCAAACTGTTGCATTTTTGAATAAAAGGTTTTGCTGCATTGGTTTTTGCGCATAACCATAGGCCACATTTGGAAACTTAATAGGAACTATTTTGTTGGTTCTTTTTGCTTCAGATGAATCGATTGCTTTTACAAATGGAGCAGTTTTTGTAGCCGTCCAAGTAGCTTCTGCGCCATTAAACAAAACCGCTTTACCCGAAAACTGATTGGTGTTTTGTAGAAAAGCCGTCCAACGTGTAAAATTGGTTTTAGATGAATCTGCAGGTTTTACAATAACCGAAACCCAATTGTTGATTAAGGACATTTTTGTATTGAGTTTTTTGCCATCAGCAGTAGTCAATTCAGATTGTGGTGTAGTGATTTCGCCAGTAACTTTCCATTTGTAATTTTGGTTGTTACTAATTACATCATAATCGCCACGAATATCTTTTATGGAAATGTCATTGATTACAAATTTATTGCCTTGTGTCCAATTTTCAAAAAGTATTGTTTTTTCGTCAAAAATGGGTCCAGAAGTAATAATAAAATTAGCAAAACGACCTGTTTTTAAACTGCCAATTTCGTTACTTTTTCCTAGCAAAGTTGCAGGAACCATGGTCAACGCCTCCAATGCTTTGGTACTGTCGAATCCGTAAAGTATCGCTTTTAAAAGATTGGTTCTGAAATCTTCTATTTTTTTCAACTTATCGGTTGTCAATGCAAATACAATTCCGTTATCTGATAATATTTTGAGGTTGGTTGGCGCTTGGTTCCAAAATCGCAAATCGGTCAATTCCATTTGATTGGCCAAATAAGGGTCGCCAACATCATAAGGTTGCGGAAAATTGATTGGAATAATAAATTTAGAATTGCTATTTTTTATTTCAGCTATTCTTTCAAATTCATTACCACTGCCTTTTATGATATAATTTAAACCAAATTCATTGCCTAATTTTGCCACTCTTAAAGCATTTAATTTGTCTTCGGCATTAAAAATCTGGACTAATTTTTCGTTCTTGATCAATGCTTCCAATGACAAATCTTTGGTAGTAGCATTACCATTTTTGTACCAGTTTAAATCCAAATACATTTGGCGCAAAAGGGCGATCATTCCCATTAACGAACTTGGATAAGATTGGTTTGAAGTCACACTTCTTGAAAAGGCAAAATGATTGGTGATTTTATCAGACAGCAAACGAGTGCTTTTTTCATTTGAATTCAAAGCCACTAAAATACCAGTACCTTGTGCGATTCCGTCTTGAATATTGGCGCCAACGACACCAAAACCTGCTTTTAAAAACGCTTCGGCTTTTGCATCATCATATTTAAAGTTTTCATAAGCGTTTACTTCCGATCTGATGTGTTCGTTCCAATAATAACCTTGGCGTTTGGTATCATAAAGCGGATTGCTATCATATCCTATACTTTTGGGCTTTTCAATTCCGAAATTGGTATAAATATCGATGAATGATGGATAAATTGATTTACCGTCAAGCGGAATAACGGTCGCGTTTTTTGGAATCGAAATCGTGTTACCAACATTTACAACTTTGCCATTTTGAATTAATAAAGTACCATTTTCGATAATTTGTGTTGGTGTTACAAAAATTTTTGCATTGGTAAAAGCTATAAAATTGGTGTTTTTGTTTTGAATGCTTTCGTTATTTGGAAAATATTCTTGGGCAGTTACATTGTTAATGGTAATGTTTAAAAGGAAAAACAGTAAAATTTTCTTCATTTTTATTTATAATAAATTTTTACTAAAAATAGAAAAGATATTTGGTTAAAGTATAAAATTGTTAATTTTAACATTTAAATCATCTCAAATATTGATAGCTTTGACTTATTATTTTTGAATTTGATACATCGCAATAATTGTTAAGCGCTATTTTCATATTCTACTTTGAACTCAAAAAAAATGATGGTAAAACCTAATAATTTAAACGATGATTGGCAAACTATTTTATTATCAACAATTGAAAAACCTTATTTTCAAGATTTGTTACTATTGGTTGACAATGCCTACAAAACCGCAACTTGTTTTCCTCCAAAAGATTTGATTTTCGAGGCCTTTAATCGATGTTTGTTTGAAGATTTGAAAGTAGTTATTATTGGTCAAGATCCCTATCATGGCGAAGGAGAAGCCAATGGACTGTGTTTTTCGGTGAATGACGGAGTTAAAATTCCGCCTTCGTTGCGCAATATTTTCAGGGAAATTAATGATGATTTTCAAAGCGTTTTTATACCTAATTCTGGCAATTTGTTGCGATGGGCCAAACAAGGTGTCTTGCTGCTAAACGCGACATTAACTGTCGAAAAAGACCGTCCTAACAGCCATAAAAGTTTTAATTGGACAATTTTTACCGACGCGGTTATCGAGAAAATTAGTGCCGAAAAAGCGCAGGTGGTTTTTTTACTTTGGGGGAATTTCGCTCAGAAAAAAGCAATACTTATTGATGGCAAAAAGCATTTAATTTTGCAAACTGGACATCCGTCACCAATGAGTGCCAATCAAGGAAAATGGTTTGGAAATAAACATTTTAGTTCTGCGAATGCGTATTTAAAATCGAGCAACCAAAAGGAGATTGATTGGTGATTGTTTTTTTTAATGTTCTTTTGTAATTAAGAAGTTATTGATTAGCCCCGATTGAAGCAGAAATCCTTTTTGTTTTTGCTTTTAAAAACAAAAAGATTGTAGCGGAAAGCGGGACGGCTGCAGCTATGAAAAATGAAGTTGGTGCTTCAAAAATCAATTGAGCGTTAAAGCACCTAGAATTTCTTCGGATAGGAATGGGCCGCCTGGATAGCGCGCCGTATAATCGAGGTTCAGCCAGATTTGAGCGCGTTCATCGATGTGATAATGCAGGACTTTGTTTTTGCTTTCGGACACAAAAAGCACTTCTTTGATGAGATAATTGATGGCTTCAAAATCGCTTTTGTTGCCAATCAACATTTCGGGGTAAATGTGATCTCCGGTGTGAATCAAACGTGGTGTGCCGCCTATGGCACGCACGCAAGCCGCCATTAGTATGGCGTGATCGTCGCAATCGCCAGAAAAATGCTGTAAAGATTCGCTTGCATTGGCAATATATTCGCGACCTTTTGGATCGTTGACATAATTCCAACGGTCTTTTATTTCTTTAAAAACGGCAAAACATTGCACAGTTGTGCGGTATTTGTAGTAGCCTTTGAGGTCCTTAAAATGTTTGGTTGTGGCCAAAAGCGCAAAATTCCGAACCTTTGAATTGTCATAATCCACTGCATTTAGAATCTTTGATTTGTTTGGGAAAGGCAACAATTTTGCAATAATTACATCTTGCGGATTGGGGTCATCTGCCATGGTGTACATCATGGATCGGTAGTCTTCGGCAACTGCTGAAAATCCGTAATTCCCAAATATACTTCCGTAAACCAAGGCAATCAAGTACAAAAAAATGCAAACGATAATGATGGTTCGTAAAGCGCTTAAAATTAGATGAATTATGGTTACAATAAGCAAAAAAAGTAGTATTCTATCAGTATGAAAATACCAATTTGGATCGACGGTATTTTGGTGAGTGATGATAAAAATAGGAATAGCAATCAAGACATTTAAGACCGAAATAATCACATTATCCCAAGGTTTTTTTACCTGAAGTTTGCTTTTTATTTGATGAAATCTGCTATTGTTTAGGTTTGTCATTTTGTTTCATGCGGCAAATATCAGCCTGCAATCATACTAGCAAAAATACCTTTTTTATCAATAATTCCGATGTCAAACAGTTGATTTTGAATTTTGTTTAACGTTTCTTCGGACAATTGGCTTTGTGACCATTGGGTAAGTGCTAACCATTCATTGGTATCGGTTTGTTTTAGATTGTACTTTTGAGCCAAAATACTTTCGATATTGTCGGTATTTTTAAAAGTGCTTGTAGTTGCATTGATGATTTCCAAAATAGTTGTAATTGGTGATGCATCGCTTTCAATAATTTCGTTGCGGACTGCAATTACAAAACAGGGCCATGGTGTTGGGCAATCGGCAATTTTTCGAAAAATGCCAGCGTCGACCAAAGGCTTTGTCATGAAACGCTCCCACATGAAATAATCGGCTGATTTGTTGGTCAAAGCGGCAACTGCACCATCAATATTGTTGACAATTTCAAAGGTCAAATTGTCGGTTGTCCAGCCTTGATTGTCAGCGTTTACATAAGCCATCAATTGCGATCCAGAGCCCAAACGCGAAATGGCAATTTTGGTATTTTGTAAATCTTGAACAGTCTGGTATTTTGAGTTTGCTGCGACGTGAATCCCCCAAATTAAAGGTGATTCAACATAAATTTGGACAATCTTTGATGAATTTCCCGCAACAATATCTTTGATAATGCCTTCGGTCAAAATCACGGCCATATCGGTTGTGCCGTCGCGAAGCATTTCGCACATTTTGCCAGTACCTTCGGGTACGTCGGTCCATTTTAAATCAATTCCGGCATTATTGAATGCATTATTTTGTATAGCCAAATGCCAAGGCAAATTAAAATGTTCTGGAACACCAGCAATTTTTATTGTTTTCATAGTAATTTGATTTGAGCAATGCCAAATTAAACATTAATATCTTTAAAATCGTGCAATTTTGCATAACGAATCATGTTTGTAAAAGCTTCATTATCGAGTTTCGGAATTTCGAGAATAGCGTTCAGTAAAGTAGTGTCATATTCACTTTCAGGGGTTGTTAAATAAGGTTCCAAGTGTTTTCCAATACTTTCATAATACATCTTTTCGATGCTATTTTTGTATTTAAAATCAAGGGAATGCTGAACAAAACTAAAATTGTTATAACCCACTTCCTTCATTATTAATTCTAATCCTTTGACGATGTTAAAACTTTTGTCATTGACAATATTTAACTGTTGGATATCGTCTCTTTGAAAGGTATTGACAATGATTTTGGCAACATAATCAACCGGAATGATATTCAATCCTGTTGTTTCATTAATGACAAAACGTATATTTTGTTGTTCATTTTTGCGTTGTGCTATGAAATGGAAAAACTTTGCCAAAAGATAAAAAACCATAAACTTCGGTATAAAATAATTGCTTTCGGTTCCCAACATTTTTCCGCCAATTACACTGGGACGCAATATTTGAAAGGGTAAATCTAGTGTTTTGCATTGTTGAATGACAAAATTTTCCGAATGGAACTTGGCATCTTCATAGGCATTGCGATGTTCAGGCTCAAAATCTAAATTATGAAAATCATTATCAATTAATCCGGTTCTTACACCTGAAGAAAAAGCGGTGCTGATGTAGATAAATTTTTTTATAAATGGATGAAAAGTACTGAAAATGGCTTTGGTAATTTGGGCATTCTCATCAAAAATTTTTTGTTTTTGGTCTTCATCAGTTGACAAATTGACATAACCGGCCGAATGAATAAAATAGGTATCTTTAATTTTATCAGAAAAAGAAGTTGTAATATCAGATAAATCAGTAGAGATAATTTCTAAATAATTATGAAGCACTTTAAGCCCTTTGTCTTTTAATATTTTAGGAGTATAAGTGCTTGATAGCAATTCGTTAATTCGGTTTTGAGCAGAACTTTTTCCTTTATTTCGCGTTATTAAAAATAGTTTTCCGTCGATTTTTTGGGTGATGAAATGTTCTAATATTTCATACATTATATGAGAACCCAAAACGCCAGTTGCACCAGTAAGAATAATTTTCATTATCGATTGTTATAAGAGCCAAAGGTAGTTGTAATATTTTTTAGAATGGCGTGAATTGAATAAATTAGGATATTTACTAATGAGTGTCATCTGGTTCAGCAAACCAATTCCAAGGTTCTTGTTCAGTAGTTAAAAATTCCTTTTTGAATTGCATTCCGATTTATTGTTAAACATGATCTGACGTGTAAATTTGCGCATATATAAATATTTATTACATCAACTTTCATGGCTTAAAAACCATAATCCAACAACCCAATTGATGCTTCGGTAGCAAAAATCAATCTTTCGGTTTCTAAAATTATAGTCATAATTTCTAAATACGATAAATTATCCTTTTTGAGATAAAAAATCTAGTTGTCTAATTGCGTCAATTTTTCTAAAGTGTAAACAATCAATTCGTCGACTGCTTTGTATGGATCTTTGCTAAAAGTACCCAAAGCCCGATTGGCAATAATTGCATTTAACGAAATTGCTTGATGTCCTAAAAGTGCCGAAAGTCCATAAATAGCCGCGGTTTCCATCTCAAGATTGGTTATTTTTTGATTTTCAAATTCAAAATTATCCATCTTACTATTCAATTTTGCATCTTGAATCTGCAAACGTAAAATCCGACCTTGTGGCCCATAAAATCCGCCTGCTGTAGCTGTAATTCCTTTGTGCATTTTATCGCTTTCTAAAATTTTCTCAAGCTTTTCCGAGCAAGCAATCGCATATGGTTTTCCCTTTCGCAAATCCCACGCAGTGTGTTTTATAAACGCGGCTTCGATATCTAAATTTGACACTTTATCAATCAAATAGGAGCGGAGCATGTTGTCTAAGCCCAATCCGAATTTTGACATCACAAAGCTATCGCAAGGAATATCGGCTTGCAAAGCACCTGATGTGCCAATGCGGATAATATTGAGCGCAGTCATTGACTCTTTTGGCAATCTGGTTTTTAAATCAATATTGACCAAAGCATCCAATTCGTTCATGACGATATCAATGTTATCGGGTCCAATTCCAGTAGAAATTACGGTAATTCTTTTGCCTTTGTAAGTCCCGGTTTGGGTTTTAAATTCTCTTTTTTGCGTAGTATATTCAATGCTGTCAAAACTTTGCGTTATTTTTTCAACCCTATTTTGATCTCCTACAAAAATGATGTTGTGCGCAATATGTTGCGGTTTTAGATTAAGGTGGTACACACTTCCGTCTGGGTTTAGTATTAATTCTGATGATGCAATCATTTTATATTATTTGATTTTTTTATGGTTTAAATTTGAATATTAAATGTACAATTTCACAAAACGTCCACTAAATTATCCGCCAACCCGTTTTACTTTAAAACCTTTTTCTTTTAAAAAAAGCATTATTTTGTCTCGATAATCCCCTTGGATAATAATGGAATTTTCTTTGAATGTACCGCCAACGCTTAATTTTGTTTTAATGGCTTTGGCTAGTATTTTAAAATCTTCATCCGTACCTTCATAACCTTCGATAATCGTGGTTGCTTTTCCTTTTCGCTTTTCGTATTTGCAAATTAAAGGATCCTTTTGAATATACAATTCATGTTGGATTTCTTGCTCTTCGTCTTGCGGAAGCGTTTCATGATTGGGAAAAAGGTTTTTTAGTTGGTCTTGTAAGTCCATATTTTTCGAAGATTATTTTTTAAAATGCTAAGGTAAAACAGAAAAGTTTTTATGCTTGAGTCAATTAAATTTTTAAATTTAAAAACAGGAACTCAAAAAAGCTATTATTCTTAATATCTATTGTGTTTTTCAATATCAATTTATTGATACACACAAAATCAAAAAGACATCAAGCGAACTCAATGTCTTTTTTAACTGAATGTTATTAAATTATTTCTTAATCAATCCCAAATCGACCAACCTTTCATACAAAAATTCACCTGCCGAAATGTCCTCATATTTTTTAGGATTTTCAGCATCAATACAATTTTTTAGAACATCCAAACGCATATCGCTCACTGGATGCATGAAAAACGGAATCGAATACCTCGAAGTGCCCCACAATTCTCGAGGTGGATTGACTACTTGATGGATTGTGGACTTCAGCTTATTGTTCGTATGACGTGACAACATATCGCCAACATTTATTACCAATTCATCAGGTTCTGCTATAGCGTCAATCCATTCTCCATCGTGATTTTGAACCTGTAAACCTTTGCCTTGCGCACCCATCAAAAGCGTAATCAAATTAATATCGCCATGCGCCGCAGCGCGAATTGCATTTTCTGGTTCAGCCGTAATTGGTGGATAGTGAATCGGACGCAATATTGAATTCCCTTCATATCCATATTGATCAAAATAAAACTCGTCCAATCCCAAATGTAATGCCAAAGCTCGAAGCACATAAATACCTGTTTTCTCCAACATTTGATAGGCTTGTTTTCCAGCGGTATTGAACTTTGGCAACTCTTTAACATTAACATTATCAGGATACTCAGCTGCGTATTTGGAGCCTTTGTCTACATATTGCCCAAAATGCCAAAACTCCTTCAAATCACCCTCTTTTTTGCCTTTGGCATGTTCTTTTCCAAAAGAAACATAACCACGTTGACCACCAATCCCCGGAATTTCATAACTGTATTTGGTTTCCAATGGCAACGCAAAGAAATTCTTAATTTCACCGTACAATTCAACCACCAGTTGCTCATCCAAAAAATGACCTTTTAAGGCCACAAATCCAATATCTTCAAAAGCTTTTCCGATTTCATTTACAAATTTTTGTTTACGTTTCGGGTCATCCGAAAGGAAATCACGCAAGTCAACACTTGGAATGTTCTGCATCTCTAAAATATTTTGTTAATAACTTTAAAAGGAAAAATCCTTTATAAAACAAATGTAAAGATAATTTTCATTTCCAATTTTTAAAAGTTATCAACAATCCGCATTTTTTCTTGAAGCTTTTTCCAGCTTTCCATTACAATCTTTGAATGGCGAAAACCGCCATCAAAGGATTATCATTGCAATCTGGGCTAGGGCAGTCGCTTTTTAACCAACATTTTGTCCATAATTATCAAATCTTCGTTTAAATTGAAATAAGATAAATAAATTCGCAAAAAGAAATCATCAAACATTCCTTTTTTTATATTTTTGCAACACAACTAAGAAAAACAAAATGAATTTCGACAGAAAAAGCCTGACCGACGAAAAGCTACTCGACTTATACAAAAGAATCCTAAAACCAAGGTTGATTGAAGAAAAAATGCTGGTGCTTATCCGTCAAGGAAAAGTCTCCAAATGGTTTTCAGGAATCGGTCAAGAAGCCATTTCAGTTGGTGTCACTGCTGTTCTCGACAAAGACGAATACATCTTACCCATGCACCGCAACTTAGGTGTATTTACGGGCAGAAATATTCCCTTGTACCGTCTATTTTCCCAATGGCAAGGTAAAGCCAATGGTTTTACCAAAGGCCGCGACCGCTCTTTTCATTTTGGTACGCAAGAGTATAAGATTATCGGAATGATATCCCATCTCGGACCCCAATTGGGTGTTGCCGACGGAATCGCATTAGCCAATAAACTTCGTAAAAACGGAAAAATAACAGCTGTTTTTACTGGTGAAGGCGCTACTTCCGAAGGAGATTTTCACGAAGCTTTAAATATTGCTTCTGTTTGGGAATTGCCTGTTTTGTTCGTAATTGAAAACAACGGTTACGGACTTTCAACTCCTACAAACGAGCAGTACCGTTGCGAAAACTTGGCAGATAAAGGCGTTGGTTATGGCATGGAAAGTCATATTGTAGATGGTAATAATATATTGGAAGTATACAATTTGTTGTCCGAATTGAAAGCATCCATGATCAATAATCCGCGACCTATTTTATTGGAATTCAAAACCTTCAGAATGCGCGGACATGAAGAGGCGAGTGGAACCAAATATGTACCACAAGAATTAATGGATTTATGGGCAATTAAAGATCCAGTTGACAATTACCGTCAATTTTTAAAAGTAAACGATATACTTTCTGACGATTTTGACGCAAATTTAAGAGCCGAAATTAAAGCCGAAATAGAGGAAAGTTTGGTGCTCGCAAATGCAGAACCCGAAATTGTTGCGACTTACGAAGAAGAGTTAAATGATGTTTACAAACCATATAATTTTGAGTCAGTTAACGCGAATTTAAATACTGAAAAAATACGACTTATTGACGCCATTTCTAGTAGTTTAAAACAATCGATGGAGCGACATGACAACTTGGTTATCATGGGGCAAGATATTGCCGAATATGGCGGCGCTTTCAAAATTACAGATGGGTTTGTTGCACAATTTGGCAAAGAACGTGTCATCAATACACCAATATGCGAAAGTGCTGTTGTTGCAGCCGGCATGGGTTTGTCTATCAATGGTTACAAAGCGATTGTCGAAATGCAATTTGCCGATTTCGTCTCAACAGGATTCAATCCAATTGTGAATTTATTAGCAAAATCGCATTATCGTTGGCTCGAAAATGCCGATGTAGTGGTTAGAATGCCTTGTGGCGGCGGCACACAAGCGGGCCCTTTTCATTCGCAAACCAATGAAGCTTGGTTTACCAAAACACCCGGTCTAAAAGTGGTTTATCCAGCATTTCCATATGATGCCAAAGGTTTGCTAAATACTGCGATCAACGATCCAAATCCCGTTTTATTTTTTGAACACAAACAATTGTACCGAAGCGTTTATCAAGATGTGCCTTCCGATTATTATACATTGCCTTTCGGTAAAGCTAGCCTATTACAAGAAGGCAATCAAGTTACCATTATTGCTTTTGGAGCTGCGGTGCATTGGGCATTAGCAACTTTAACAGAAAACCCAACAATTTCTGCTGATTTATTGGATTTAAGAACTTTGCAACCATTGGATACGGAAGCAATTTTTACTTCGGTTAAAAAAACTGGTAAAGTCATAATCTATCAAGAAGATTCAATGTTTGGCGGAGTTGCTAGTGATATTTCAGCTTTGATCATGGAAAATTGCTTCGAATTTTTGGATGCTCCAGTAAAACGTGTGGCGAGTTTAGACAGTCCAATTCCGTTTACAAAAGCTTTGGAAGACCAATATTTGCCAAAAGCAAGATTTGAAACAACGTTGAAAGAATTATTGCTTTATTAATTTTAAAGATAATTCGCTTTCAAATCACTTCTCTTTTGTGCTCAATTAAGTGGTTTTTTGACTGTTGTACTTTTGTTGTAGTGATAAATATTTTTCTTATCAAAAAACCGCATTCTTGTTTTATAAATAAGCTCAATTAATAACTACAAATATTATAGTGCAACTTGAACACTAAACAATTTGTTAGTGATTATATTTTATAAAACACTATTTTTATCGTTTCCATTACAAAATGAACATGGATTTGAATTTATTTGTGGGCTATTTTCTAGCCGTCATTGTAGGTATTACATTAGGATTGATGGGAAGTGGTGGTGCCATTTTAACCATTCCGATTTTGGTTTATGTCATGGCGATTACACCAGTTACAGCAACTGCGTATTCGCTTTTTATTGTTGGTACAACATCGATGATTGGCAGTGTAAAAAATATTTTAGATAAGAATATCGATTACCAAAAAGTGCTGATTTTTGGAGTTCCATCTATCGTTTCCGTTTTTCTGACCAGATTATTTTTAGTACCCGCTATTCCTGAAAACATGACAACTTTTGGCAATTTTATTGTCACAAAATCATTGGCTTTGATTGTTTTATTTGCGATATTAATGATTGCTGCTGCTTTCACGATGCTGCAACCTCAAAAAGAAAATACTGAATTGATCGCTGTCAGATTTAATTATTCTACACTTGGACTGCTAGGATTGTCAATCGGAATCATTGCAGGATTAGTTGGTGCCGGAGGAGGATTTCTAATGGTGCCAAGTTTGATTATTCTGACCAAAACACCCGTAAAAAGCGCTATAGCTACTTCATTATTTATTGTTGCCATTCAATCGTTAATAGGTTTTGCAGGCGATTTGCAAAGTGGTCAAATCATGGATTGGAAACTACTTGTGAAGTTTGTAACTGCAGCCGTCATTGGGATTTTTATCGGATTGTCTTTGGCAAAAAAAATCGATAGCACCCAATTGAAACGCAGTTTTGGATGGTTCATCTTGGCGATGGGAATTTATATTATTTTGAAAGAATTGCTTTGGAATTATTTATGATGGCCACTTTTATACTTCTTTGTAATTGGCTTTAATAAAATCGGTTACCAAATAACCAATTAATTTTCCGATCAAATGGTTGTTTTTTTCTTCACCCAAATCCGGCGCTCCTTCGCAAATATGAAGGTAAGCCGCATTGTTGCTGTCAGCAAAATAACTCACAAATAAACGCAATTCTTCAACAGAGTACCCACTCATGGTCATGGCGCTACTTGCAATGTTAGGAAGAGCATCCAAATCGATTTCGATTCCGAAACTATCATTTTTAATAAAATTAAGTGCTTGAAATAGCTCTTGATCAAAGTTTTTTTGTTTTCTGATTTTAACTTCATCATACGTATTATATCGCACACGGTCGTCAATCTTTTTCATAATATCCAAAACAATTTTAGACGTATAACTTTCGTGTAAGCCAAAAACGAAATATTTTTTTAAAAAACCTTCTTCAAACGCATACGAAAAACCATTGCCACTATGACGTCCTTCGAGAATTCTAAAATCCGAATGGGCATCAAAATTAATCGCATTAATTGGTTTTCCTTTTGCCAAAGCAGTTCCTTTGATATTGCCGTATGCATTGTTATGACCACCACCAATAACAATAGGAATTTTTCCGGCTTTTACAATCGTAAAAATAATATGAGCGACTTCTTTGTCAATTTTCTCGACCATTTGACTCAATTTCACACGGTCATCGGTCATATTGAAATTGAGATTTTTAACCGATTCCATTTCCTCTTTGGTATCCAGAGTTCCTAAAACCAGAATTTTACTGCCTTTGCAAAAGCGGTTGTGCTGAATATTGGCAATACTTCTTATGGTGCTTTCCCAAGCCGATGCAGCTCCAGGACGCCCAAAATTGGCCCGAATACCAATATCTTCGGGAATTCCAAATAACACATAAGGCGCTTCACAACTTTTCATAAAACTTTCAGTATCAATTCCTTTTGGAATCGTGTACATTTTTTCGCCAAATTTTATTTCCCCACTTCTAAAATTGGTAATTTTTGCCAAATCGGATACCGTGAAAGGTAAAAGCTTTTCAATTCTAAAAAAATATATTTCAAAAATACTATAAAAGTATAAACTTACGTTAATTAGATTGTGAACACCCAATAAAATTTTAATTTTGTCAGCATAATATCGTAATCAAATGTTAATAATTTTTTACAACAAAAATTAATACTATGGAAAATCAAAAAAGTAATTCAAGTTTAAAAGCGATAGTAGTGGTTTTGGCCCTTTTATTAGCAGGTAGTTTGGCTTACATTTTCAAAATGACTACAGATGCCAAAACGCTTCAAACTGAAATGTCAGGTGTAAAATCTGAAAAAGACAGTTTACTGGATTCATTGGCCATTCAAAAAACAATTTATGACAAAGCCATTGAAGATAAAACCACCTTATCGGATGATTTAATTGCCGAAAGAGAAAAAGTGGTTAATTTGATAGCAGATTTAAAAAAGTCGAAAGGTGATTCTGCTTCACTGCTCAAATACCGCGAACAATACCGCCAATTGCAAACCAACATGAAAAAGTTGATTGCCGAAAATGAAACTTTGAAAAAAGACAACGAAGTTTTGACTTTGCAACGTGACAGTACAATTGTTGTACTAGGTGAACAAAAGAAATTCAATGATACTTTGGTTACACAAAATGAAAATTTAGCCAAAACCGTAGAAAAAGGCTCGAAACTTGTGATTATGAATTTAAGAACACAAGCAATCAAAGAAAAAAGTTCTGGCAAACAGATTGAAACTGAAAAAGCGAGTCGCGCTGATAAACTAAAAGTTTGTTTTGCAATTGCGGCAAACGCGATAGCCAAATCGGGTGAAAAAGTATATTATGTTCAAATCATTGATAATAAAAACAATGTTTTGGGCGAAAAGAAAACAGAATCTTTTGGAGATATGTCATTGACTTACAGCTTTACAACCGCTGTAGCTTATGATAATAAAGCGGTTGATATTTGTGAATTTCTTGATGGGAAGGGTAAAGATTTTGAAAAAGGCGCTTATTTTGTCAACATTTTTGACAAGGGCGAATTAGTATCTAAAACAAGTTTTAATTTAAAATAGGTGTTTGTTAATTGTTAATTCAAAAATAGAAAAGAGTTCGTTATTTAGCGGGCTCTTTTTTTATGAAATTATTTCGCCGTTAATCATTACATCTTGAATTAAATTACTTCCAAATGCATAAGGAATTTGATAAAAAGAATGGATTGGTTTTGTAATAATTAAATTGGCTTTTTTACCAATGGTGATACTGCCATGTGTTTCTGAAAGTCCCATCGCATAAGCACCGTTTATTGTTGCGGCATTTATGGCTTCTTCAGGTGTCATTTTCATTTTGATACAAGCAGTTGCAACTACAAAATTCATGTTGCCTGATGGCGTTGTTCCCGGATTAAAATCGGTTGCAAGCGCAATAGGTAATCCCGCGTCTATGATTTTTCGAGCGGGCGTGTAGGGAATGCTTATAAAAAAGGAGCAAGTAGGCAAAGCAACTGGCATCGTAATCGTATTTTTTAGAACTTCAATATCCTCGTCGGTAACAATTTCGAGGTGATCTACAGAGAGCGCTTCGTGCTTAACACAAGATGCAATTCCGTTTATTGCGGTAAATTGATTGACATGAATTTTTGGCGTAAGGCCATGTTTTTTACCAGCAATCATAATTTTCTCAGTTTGTTCGACTGAAAAATAATTGCTTTCTAAAAAAACGTCAATATAATCAGCCAAATTTTCGGTAGTAATTTGAGGTAACATTTCGTTAATAATCAAATCAATGTAAGCCTCATTATTTTGCCTGTATTCGGTCGGAAAAGCGTGCGCTCCTAAAAAAGTAGCTTTAATTGTAATCGGATAGTTTTGCTTCAAACGTTGGATAACACGAAGCATTTTAAGTTCACCTTCAACAGTCAATCCATAACCCGATTTTATTTCGATAGCGCCAGTTCCCAAGCGCATGACTTCTTCAAGACGTGATTTGGATTGTTCGTAAATAGTTTCTTCTGAAGTTGCGTTGAGTTTTTTAGCAGAATTTAAGATGCCACCACCTCGAGCTGCAATCGCTTCATAACTTAATCCGTTGATGCGGTCAACAAACTCTTGGTCCCTATTGCCCGCATAAACAATATGGGTATGACTGTCACACCAAGAAGGTAATACCATTCGACCTTCGCAGTTGATTTTTTTATCAAAACCTGTTTCCGGACAATTTTCCATTGGACCAAAATCTTTTATACAATCATCTTCTATCCATAAAAATGCATTTTTGATTGTAGGAAGTACCGCCATATGGTGTCCAGCAACTTTATCGATGCCTATTTCGCGGACTTGAAGTAATTCTTTTATATTGGTAAGTAAAATTTGCATCCTAGATTTTTTTGTAAATGTAAAATGGAAATTTAAAAACTCCTATCTTTATAAGCAATTTTTATGTTAAGAAATACGAATACGAACTATTGAACTTCATTAATAATAAAGATGGAGCGACGCAATTTCAAAAGATGATGTTGAAATCCGATTTGTAAAAAAATTAAAGTTGTACGTAATTTAAATTTACTTTCGTAAACAGGAGGACGATTTATTACAATTAATTTGAAAGCAATATTTAAAAATTTTGAAGTTGCCATTTTGGATCCAAAACTTGCAGAACTGTCTGTTGTTTTTGAAAAGGAAGCGGTCACTTTAGCACTATGAATTGGATTATCATATTACAATATTGAATGATTTTAAAACCTATATTTTGAGAAGAATAAAATATAAAAAAGTCCGAAGAGTTCAACCCAATTATTTTGAATACACGGGTATTCATAAAACAGCACCGATTGAAATGCAACTTTTTGTGTATGACCAAGAAGGTTATGAAGAGTATAAAAATGTAGGCGTCGAAAGAATTCAAAAAGAAGTTACTGATCCCTTGCAAGAAACGGATGTCAAATGGCTCAATATTCATGGCTTGCACAATGTAGAATTGATGAAGCAATTGGGTGAGGTATTAGGGATTGATAATTTTGTTGTTGGCGATATTCTCAATGTAGCAAGGCGCACCCGAATTGATGATTTGGATGATATTTTGTTTTTTAGCATTAAATCGATTCTTCAAGAAGAAAATAGCGATTTACTTCGGATTGAGCAAATTAGTTTTTTGCTAAAAGATCAGTTGTTGGTTTCTTTTCAAGAGCGAAAAAGTGATTACTTTACACACATTCGCGAACGCATTCGAACAGGTGGCGGGATTGTTAGGAAAAAGAAAAATGATTATTTGCTGTATATTTTATTAGACGCCGTGATGGAAAACTTTTTTATTACAATAGAAAGTTATGAAACCAATATCGAATTGTTGTTGATAGAAGCAAAAAATAATCATAAATCAGAACTATTAGAGCGTATAGAAAAACAACGTGAAAATCTCAATTACCTTAAGCGAGCCGTAATTCCGCTTCGTGATGCTTTATTTACGTTGAAAGAAATCCGAAATGAAGATGAATTTGATGGTATCGAAAAAGCCAATTATGTTTTTTTTGCCCGTTTGCATCAAAAAAGTTTGGAAATTTTGGAGCAAATTGAATATGATATCAATAATTTAGAAAGTGCCTCTAGCATTTTTTATTCTTCTCAAGCACAAAAGATGAATCAGATTATGAAAACGCTGACCATTTTTTCGGTAATTTTTATGCCTTTGACTTTTATTGTTGGCATTTATGGGATGAATTTTGACAACATGCCAGAACTGAGAACCCATAGTGGTTATTTTGTAGTCTTGGGCAGCATGTTTATTGTGGTAGTCTGCATGGTTTATTATTTTAAAAGGAAGCGTTGGTTTTAATTTGCCGCGGCTTAAAAAGATTTATCAAGATTGATACCTCTTTTTAAGCTTTATAGATGGCAAAAAAATATAATTTGTAGTTAATACTTTTGGTGCAAATTAATTATTTTAAATTGCCCACCATGTCTTCTGGTTTTACCCACGCATCAAAATCTTCGGCAGTAACATAACCCAAACGTACTGCTTCTTCTTTTAATGTTGTTCCATTTTTGTGCGCAGTTTGCGCAATTTCGGCAGATTTATAATATCCTATTTTAGTATTTAAAGCTGTTACCAACATCAATGAATTGTCTACCAATTCTTTGATGCGCTTGTAGTTAGGTTCGATACCCTGGGCACAATGTTCATCAAAAGACTGACAAGCATCACCCAATAATCTTGCAGATTGCAAAAAGTTAGCTGCCATCATAGGTTTAAAAACATTGAGTTCATAATGTCCTTGCATGCCACCAATTGCAATGGCCATGTCGTTTCCAATCACTTGAGCGCAAACCATAGTTAAAGCTTCGCACTGCGTTGGATTCACTTTTCCGGGCATGATTGAAGAACCTGGTTCGTTTTCGGGAATCAAGATTTCGCCTATTCCAGAACGTGGTCCAGAAGCCAACATTCGAATATCATTGGCAATTTTATTCAATGCCACAGCCAATTGTTTTAATGCACCATGCGACTCGACAATTGCATCGTGTGATGCCAAAGCCTCGAATTTATTAGGTGCGGTAACAAAAGGTTGACCAGTGAATTGTGCAATGTATTGGGCTACTTTAACATCATAACCTTCGGGTGTATTTAATCCTGTTCCTACTGCCGTTCCGCCAAGGGCTACTTGTGACAAATGTGATAAAGTGCCTTTTAGTGCTTTGAGTCCATAGTTCAATTGTGCTACATAGCCTGAAATTTCTTGCCCAAGCGTCAAAGGTGTAGCGTCCATAAGATGGGTACGGCCGATTTTAACTACAGTATTGAATTCGATTGCCTTAGCTTGTAAGGTATCGCGAAGTTTTTCGACATTTGGAATTGTAACTTCTACTACCGATTTGTATGCGGCAATATGCATTCCGGTTGGGAAAGTATCGTTTGAAGATTGGGATTTATTGGCATCGTCATTGGCTTTTACAATTGGTTCTCCTTCACCAATTTTATAACCAGCCAAAACTTGTGCACGATTGGCAATTACTTCGTTGACATTCATATTGCTTTGTGTTCCTGATCCAGTTTGCCAAATGACTAGCGGAAATTGATCGTCGAGTTGCCCGTCAAGAATTTCGTCGCAGACTTGCGCAATGGCATCGCGTTTTTCTGTAGACAATACGCCCAAATCGCAATTGGCATAAGCCGCGGCTTTTTTTAGATAAGCAAAACCTTGAATAATTTCGTTTGGCATGGAGGCCGATGGTCCAATTTTAAAATTATTTCGAGATCGTTCTGTTTGTGCGCCCCAATATTTATCGGCTGGTACTTGTACTTCGCCCATGGTATCTTTTTCTATTCTGTATTGCATCGTATTTGGTTTTTTATTTGAATTTTAGTTATTGTTGTTACTGAAAATACCTAGCCCTGAATGCGCCGATATCCTTTTTTGTTTGTTAGATTGCACTGGATTGAAAATTGGTCTTTCTAACAAAAAAGATAAAGGCAAATGCAGGTTCATGCTCCTTCAAAAAGCAGTCAAAAATACATATAATTTAGGATTTTATAAAAATTGATTTGGTTTTTATTGGTAAGAAAAAATAATACACTTACATTTGTAACTGAATTCATTAATATCCGAAAACATGTTTGACTTCTCACAGTATTTAGGCTTTATTCTTTTTCTGACCATTTTGACTATTGGTTTTTGGCTTATGTTTTTTTTGGTTGGATTTGTAACGTATTGGGTTGGTGGTGCCAGCATCGAATTGTTCAAAGAATTGAAAGAGAAAAAAAGTAAAAAATAGTCTTTATTGATTGTTTTAACATAAAAAAAGGTACGTCATGCGTACCTTTTTTTTTATGTCATACATATTCTTATTTATTGTTTTACAATTTTGAAAGTAACTGGTTTGTTTTCGAATTGTACTTTAAAAATATAAGTTCCAGCGGCATAATTCGACAAATCTACATTTGCAGACATTTGTTTTTTATTATTTTGATAAAGCAATTTGCCGTCTATGCTAAAAATGGCGATTTTTTGGATTTCATTTTTAGATTGTATTGCAATTGCATTAGTAACGGGATTTGGATAGTAAGAAAAATCTACAAAATCTGATTCATTTGTGCTCAGATTCAAACAACTAAAATTGGCATTCCATCCTGGAGTGGTAACATAACCATCGGATATAAACTGAAATGTCAAAGCACCCGACGCTGCAGTTGATTCAAAAGGACCAACAACATCGGTTCCTGTTATTCCGCCATTGGTCATCTCGGGACTATCGGTATCGTTTCCGTTAAAAATGTATAAGAAATCATAATCAAATTCGATATCTATACTATTAAAAACCACTTTTATTTTATTAAGCGGATTAATTGGTGCGATCGTACGAATCCAGTTTTCGTTATCTTGGTAGTTAAAATCGGCGCCACCAGCATCTAAAAAAGGCTTCCCAGCACAAAAATCATCGTTTTGTATTGGCAAAACATTGGTTTCTAAAGCTGTTGCTATCATTGGTGCATCACAAAAATGACGCACTAAAAATCTGTAATAACTGTTAGGAGCAAGGTCGTTAAAAGTATAAGGATTTTGGGTGGTTGTGATCCAATTTTCGGGTTCAAAAGGAGCGGTAGCCGCTGCAACTTGCCAAGAAGTATTGTTGCTATCATCATTCCACGAAATCGTAGCCGAGCTCAATGTACTTGAATCAATTTGAACATTCGAAACAAAACTGATGCAAGTATTGATGCAATCGGTGCTAAGACAAGTAGAAGCATCGACCGTTTGTGCAATTAAAGCTGCAGGCTGAGGTCCAAAACCACTAGCAAAGTTGATTCCGACGAATTCAAGCAAATGACAATAACTCATTATTGTTCCGCCTTCTTGTTCGGTTGGAATGTCTGCAATTTCACAATCGCCCTCGCTGATTTGAATATTGTAAGTTGGTCCGCAACCGTCAATCGGTGTATTATTGCCATTCCAATAACAACCGTGCGTATGCGGCGAACCAAGTAAATGTCCGAATTCGTGCGAAACAACCATGATTGTCCAAGAATAATCTGGAACAGAATTGAATTCAAAAAAAACATCAGAAAAACTGTGATTATTGCCAGAGCAAAGTCCATTAATTGTTTCGGCTACACCGCCTAAACCACCGCTATTAATGGCAATTAACTGACCTAAATCACCATTAAATACAGGACGTAAATTGTGAAACTGATTCAAATAATCATAAGAAAAATTACCAAAATAGGGGTCTGGTGTTGTCCATACAAATATTGATTTTATTGCAATGTCAATGTCATCGTTGCTGTAGATGGTTTGCACATTATTAAAAACCGAATTCATCCAAATATTGGTCTGCGCAACATCACTTCCGTTAGCGATATATAAGTCATAATCGATTTCAAAATACATGGTTACACATCTATCAGTAAGGCTTGCTGCACGATTTTGATTTAGATTTTGATTTGGCAATACTTCTGGCAAAACATCTGGCGTTGCGCATTCAAAAGATTTTGGTTGTTTTAAATTTTTATCCGAATAAATAATATAATCGTTGATATTGTTTGGCGAAATTAATTTTCCGATCACCAAATTATTGTATTGTTTGTTGGAAATGACACCATTCATTTGGTTTTTGTAAAAATTAAAAGACACTAATGAATTGCTATCGTTATTGATGATGCCACGATAATGAACGCCTTTTTCAAAAGGTACATTTTTAGTTTTATCTGTATCGATTTGAAAATCTTGAGTTTGCGTTTCGACTTTATATAACAAAACAGTGATTGTGGATGACAAATACGGAATTTCGAGTGCAATATAATCGGATTTTTGAAGTACGATTTGATTGACTTTTTCAAGATCAAGCTTTACTATTGTGGCGTCTGAAACACTTTTTTTATAGTCCGTATTTTCAAAATTGGGATTAATTTTAAAGATACTATGACTAGCAAATTGCGTGTTATTGCGTTGTAAATCCAAAATGGTAGTGGCCACTTTTTTTGTGTTTTGTGCCAATAGGGAAGAGGTGATAAGTAAAAAAAGTAGTCTTTTTTTCATAGTTTTCTTTTTAAAGCTCAAATGTATCAAACAATCAGCAATTTTTAAAAATTTTCTTGCAATTTAAAATACAAACGTAAAATAGAAAGTCATGGTTTTTAAAAACTATTGCTTTTCTAAGCTTTCATTATTGGAAAGCATTTCAAAAATCGCCAAATCAAAATAGGGAACAGCTGCAAAAATGTGATCAAAAATATCTGCCATTATGTATTCGTAATTTTCAAATCTTTGGTCATTCGAAAATGTATAGATTTCTAGAGGAATCCCATGAGGCGTAGGTTGTAATTGTCGGCAAAGCAAAATCATATTGGTATTTAAACCAGGATAATTTGACAGGTATTGTGTAATGTACTTTCTGAACAAACCAAAATTGGTCATGTTCCTGCCATTGAGTAGCAATGATTTATCGATAGTATTACTTTTATTGTATTTTTCAATATCATTTTGACGTTGGTCGATATAATTGTTAATCAATTGTATTTTTTTGAGTTCAAGTAATTCTTCATTCTTTAAAAACCGAATGCTGCTGGCTTTTACCAAAATATGCCTTTTGATGCGACGTCCTGGCGAATCCAACATGCCACGCCAGTTTCTAAAGGAATCAGAAATCAAACTGTAAGTCGGAATGGTAGTGGTTGTATTATCAAAATTGCGCACTTTTACAGTCGCCAAGTTGATTTCGATAACATCTCCATCGGCACCAAATTTATCCATCGTGATCCAATCGCCAATTCGTACCATATCATTTACTGAAACTTGAATACTGGCAACAAACCCTAAAATCGTATCTCTAAAAATTAATAGAATAATCGCCGAAATAGCGCCAAACGTTCCTAACAATGCATAAATCGTGGTGTTGAATAAAAGCATAATTATGGTTACAACTCCAAAAGTCCATAACACAATCATAATCACTTGAATGTAACTGTCGATGGGTTTGTCGCTGTAGCGCGGAATTAGTTTAAGATGGTCTTTTAAGGCATTAAAAACTGTACGGATAATCAATAAAACCAAAAAAACAATGTAAATACCGATTAGTTTCCCGAAAATGGATTGCCAATAGTCAAAGTCTTCTAAAATAATCGGAACAACTTTATAAATAAATAGCAGCGGAATAAGATGTGCAATGTACTTGGCCGTTTTGTTAGAAACTAACAGGTCATCAAATTTGGTTTTGGTTTTTTTTGCTATTATCGCCATGGTGGAAACTAAAACAAATCGAAAAAGCAAGTAGATGATGTATGAAAAAACAACGAGTAAAAAAATATTAATAAACAAACTGAAATAGGCCGCAAAAGTATCATCAAAATGCCAAGATCTCATTAATTGATATGCCCATTCAAAAATATTATCTACTATATTGTGCATTTTTTATAGGTATTTTTTTTCTACATAAAAAGTTCCAAACGGGAGAATTGATGCGATGAGAATGATAATAAATTTTTTCCAATCCCAATTTTCATCAAATTTTAATAGTATTGCTAAAATAATATAAGACATAAAAAGCAATCCATGTGCCATTCCAATAGGAAACAAAAGTGTTTTGTACAGCGATATATTGTTGGGTTTTATTAAAAGCATATTGGCAAAAAGTAGGAGGTAAGAGACGCCCTCTAATATAGCAACAATTTTAAAAATTTTATTCATTATAAAATATTGATTTTAAGATATATATGTTATTTTAATTCGTTTTTTTATTGAGTACAAGATAACCTAAAATTCCGCCCACAAACGAAGCGGCAAATATACCAATTTTTGCTTGTAGCATAAAGGTTTTGTCTTCAAAAGCGAGACTTGTAACAAATAGCGACATGGTAAAACCAATTGACGCCAAAAATCCAACGCCAATCAAGTGCCGTTGGTTCATTCCGTTTGGCAAATTGGCAATTTTGAGTTGAATCAAAAGCAGCGAAACACCAACAACACCAATTACTTTTCCGATTACTAATCCTAAAATTACACCCAAAGCGACTGGACTTAACATTTCACTTGCAATACTATTGTTAAAAGTTACTCCCGCATTGGCAAATGCAAAAACAGGCATGATAATAAATGTGACCATGGGATGCAAACGGTGCTCCAATCGTTGTAATGGTGTCATCGCCTGTTTAGAAAGAATTCGCATTTCTTTTAGCAAATGCAACTGCTCCGAAGTCAAGGTCGGCTTGTCATTACCTTCTGCATTGTTAAATTGGTTTAAGTATTTTTTCATTTTGCTGATAAAATGACCTTCATCGACTTTTACATCGGCTGGAATTGTAAATGCCAGTAAAACTGCGGCAATCGTTGCATGAACGCCCGACAATAAAAAGAAAAGCCAAACGCCGCTAATACCAACTATTCCGTAAAATAAAGTATTGCGAACGCCCGCTTTATTGGCAAGATACAAAAACAACAAAAAAGCCAATGCAATACTTAAATTGACAATAGAAATCGACGATGTATAAAAAAACGCAATAACCAAAACGGCACCTAAATCATCGGCTATAGCCAAAGCAGTTAAAAAAACTTTTAGTGAGGTCGGAATTTTATCACCCAACAAATACAAAACACCCAACGCAAATGCAATATCAGTCGCCATCGGGATTCCCCAACCTGCATGTGCAGCACCACTTGAATTAAATAGCAGATAAATTATAGCAGGAAAAACCATCCCTCCAAATGCAGCGGCAATTGGTAGAAGCGCTTTTCTAGGGTTAGAAAGTTCTCCACCAATGATTTCGCGTTTGAGTTCTAAACCAACTACAAAAAAGAAAACGGCCATCAATCCGTCATTAATCCAATGATGCAACGATTTGTCAAGATAAATACTGTCGTTGATAGCAAATCCTAAACGATGTTCCCAAATATGATGGTACCAATCTGCCCAAGGCGAATTGGCAATAAAAATAGCCAACATGGCTGATACAAATAATACAATACCACCAGTAGTCGATTTTCCAATAAAACGACCGACCGGATTAATAACCCATTTTTCGACTGGACTTGTATGAATAGGTTCTGACATTATTTTTTGTTAAATGCCAAATTTAAGAATTCTAAATCAGTAATAATCTAAAAACTAACTTACTTTTGGAAATTATTATCCTAAAATGAGCAAACGCAATTTAAAAAAATACCTCGAAGACTTGACAAAGGAACAGGTAGCCGAACAATTGGTCGAATTGTATGACAAGTTCAGCGAAGTAAAAGTCTATTATGATTTTGTTTTCAATCCGAAAGAAGACAAATTGGTGCAAGAAGCCAAAATCAAAATTGCAAATGAATATTTTCCTATAAAATCCAAACGCCCTAAACTCCGTCGTTCTGTCGCGCAAAAGTACATCAAGCACTTTATAGCTTTAGGCGTCGATGGCTTTGCTGTTGCCGATGTGATGTTTTTCACCATCGAAACTGCTCAAAAATATTCTGCAAAACGCGAAATGAAATACGTTTCGTTTTACAAAAGCATTCAAATCGCTTTTCATCAGGCCGTTCATTTTGTAATTGTCAACGGAATGGTTACCGATTTTAAACAACGCATATTTAGTATTTATGATCAAACGAACCTTCAGCATTGGGAAAATGTTCATGCTTTCGAAAGAATTGTAACACCGCTCTATGACCAAGACGATGTTGATTCATAAATAAGAACTATTTTTCTTTTTATTAACCATATAACCTTTTTTTAGGTGTACTTTTGCAAAAATCACAAAATTACCTAGACAAAAGTCAATGCCAAATAAAGAATTAGAACTAGAAATCGAAGAAAAAAAAGAGCTCTACGGTTACCAAAAAGGCGACATTGACGCGATTTTTGAACGCATGGATAATACAGCTTTCAATTACCGATTGTTGTACCAACTGCCTACGGGAGGCGGAAAAACAGTGATTTTCTCAGAAATCGTTCGCCGTTATCTCTCCAAAAACGATAAAAAAGTGGTGGTGCTCACACACCGTATCGAATTGTGCAAGCAGACCTCTAAAATGTTAAAAGGTTTTGACGTAAAAAACAAAATCATCAACAGCAAAATTAAAGAATTGCCGGACCAAGGCGATTATTCTTGCTTTGTTGCGATGGTCGAAACACTAAAAAATCGTTTGAACGATGAGATTCTTCACATCGATAATGTTGGCCTGGTAATTATCGATGAAGCACATTATAATTCGTTCCGTAAATTATTAGGCTCGTTCAAAAATGCCTTTATTTTAGGCGTAACTGCAACACCTTTAAGTTCAAATATTAAGTTGCCAATGAACGAAAACTATGACGAACTCATTGTTGGCGACACCATTGCATCGCTCATTGAGAAAGGTTTTCTGGCAAAAGCCATTACTTACAGTTATGATGTGGGCTTGACTTCGCTAAAGGTCGGAATCAACGGCGATTATACCGTAAAATCTTCCGATGACTTGTATTCAAATATGGTCATGCAAGAAAAACTGCTTCATGCCTATGCCGAAAAATCTTTAGGTAAAAAAACCTTGATTTTCAATAACGGAATCAATACTTCGCTCTACGTTTTCGAAACTTTTAAAAATGCAGGTTATCCGATACGACATCTTGACAATACAAGCAATCCAGCGGAAAGGAAGGATATTTTAAATTGGTTCAAAAAAACGCCTGATGCCATTTTAACTTCTGTAGGCATTTTAACCACCGGCTTTGACGAGCCAACAGTCGAGTCAATCATCCTCAATCGCGCCACAAAATCACTGACTTTGTATTACCAAATGATTGGTCGTGGCTCTCGAAAACTCGACAATAAAGACACTTTTAGCGTAATCGATTTGGGTAATAATGCGGCCCGATTCGGACTTTGGAGTGAACCAGTTAATTGGCAACATATTTTCAAATCACCCGAATTTTATTTAGAAAATTTACGCGACGATATCGAAATCGAAACACATTTCAAATACAAAATGCCACCCGAATTAAGGGCCAAATTTGCTAAAACCGAAAATATCGATTTTGATGTTGACGAAGAACACCGACAAGCCATTGCACAAAATTTGCGCTCAAAAGTGGTACTCGACAAATCGATTGACCAACATGCCGCCATGTCTGTCGATAATACCGAAGAACTCAATCAAGCGCGCGCGTTATCAAAAGAATTGCACGATGATATTGAGTACCGAATCCGAAAATATTCAAACTGTTTGAGCCATTGTAGCAAAAATTACCGCGAATGGTTGGTCGAAGACTACAAGCTCAAACTCACACTGATGATAGGTAAAAAGTACCGCGAAAAAATAATGAATGAAGACGATTGATTTTCACTAGAAGCTAATCCGGCTATCCGCTCCAATCTTTTTATTGCTTTATAAATTCGCGAAATAAACGTTAAAAGTCAACATGCAATAAAAAGGATTTCTGCTGCTATCCGGGCTAGGGCAGTCGTTTTTCTCATCAAAAAATTGAAAAAAAAGCACAAACATGTCACAACAATTCACCGATTTAGGCATTCAAGAACCAATTATAAAAGCACTTTCTGATTTGAATATTTTGGTACCAACCGAAATTCAAGAAAAAGCAATTCCGATTTTGCTTAAAAACGAAAATGACTTTGTTGGATTGGCAAAAACAGGCACCGGAAAAACAGCAGCTTTTGGATTACCATTACTTCAATTGATTGATGTTAAAAATACTAAAATTCAAAGTGTTATATTGGTTCCTACACGTGAGTTAGGACATCAGATATTCGACCAATTATTGGCCTTTGCAAAATACTTACCCGAATTGTCCATCGCTTCAATTTGCGGTGGAATTCCCATTAAACCACAAATCGAGCAATTGCAAAAAACAAACCATATTGTGGTTGCAACGCCTGGGCGTTTGATCGATTTGATACAACGAAAGACCGTCGATATTAGTCAAGCCAAACATCTTGTTTTAGACGAAGCAGACGAAATGGTGACCATCTTAAAAGAAAGTTTAGATGCCATTATTAGCGAGCTTCCAAAAAACAGAAGAACTTGGCTGTTTTCGGCAACTTTACCGGGTACAATAAAGCAATTGGTACAAAATTACATGTCTAAAAATGTAGTTCAAGTGCATGTTGATATGGAAACAGTGGGAAATTCGAGCATCAATCACCAATACATTGTGGTCGATCCTATTGAAAAACTAGATGTTTTGATGCATTTTTTATCCTCAAAAGAAGGAGAACGCGGCATTATTTTTTGTAAAACCAAAGCAGCAGTAAACAAATTGGCTAAAAATTTAGCCATCAACCGTTTTTCATCAGGAGCCATTCACGGCAGTCTGACACAACCGATTCGGGATCGAATTATGGCGCAATTCCGTGAAGGACATATTAACATTTTGGTTGCTACCGATTTGGCAGCACGCGGCATTGATGTGGCCGCGATTCGTTATGTTGTCAATTATCACCTTCCAGATGTTTATGAAACTTACGTTCATCGCAGCGGAAGAACAGCTCGAGCGGGAGGCAGCGGACTTTCGTTAACCGTTTTACAGGAAGAAGAAGTTGCCGAAATAGCCAATTTTGAAATAGCTTTGGGCATAGAATTTACGCCGTTTCAAAAACCAAATACGGTAAGTCTTGAAGAAAATAATGCTTATTTATTGGCCAAACAAATTTTCAAAACCAAACCCAATCATGCAATCGCGACGGATTTAAAAGAAAAAATTAAAAATGTTTTTCATCATTTGACGAAAGACGAATTGATTGAGAAATGGGTTGCCAATTATTATCTTCAGAACAAAAATGATTTGACCAAAAAAAGATAGCATTATTTATTATATAATAAATTTTCATTATTTTTTATAATTTGAAGCCTTTCGGAATTAAGTATTAATCTATTGAAGTTAAAAATTACAAATCTCCCTAAATTTTAATATTCTCAAATTCAATTTGAACTATAATTTATATTATGTAAAATAGAAAATATTGAAATAAAAAAAACAGCAAATCAATTGAATCGATATGCTGTTTGCTATTTCTGATTTCGTTATCAAATAATTGTATTAAATATAAACTTAATAACTATAAAATATCAAATCAAAATTTAAAATATAAACTTGGTACTTATAAAATTAGATTTATCTTCATTTACAATTTCATTTATCAATACTTTATTGGATTCATTCATTTTAAAAGCAACCAAAGAACGAATTGAAAACGAACGGATCGCGTCAGATACAGACAAAGTTCCTTCGGCACTGTCTTTTCGGCCTGTAAACGGAAAAACATCGGGACCACGTTGAGATTGGCTATTAATATTGAGACGACTCACTTGGTTTACCAATGGATCTATCAAAGCCGCCAATTCGTCGGCATCATTAGTAAATATGCTGACTTGCTGTCCGTACTTGGCATCAATTAGATACTGTATCGTTTCTTCAAAATCATCAAAAGGA
>CANKZI010000003.1 GCA_947488595.1 Flavobacteriaceae bacterium | reverse complement strand
GCATACCAAAGATACCAAAAAAAAGATAAAGATGAAAATACTAACGGACAGATAGATAGACACAAAAAACCCGACACTTTCGTATCGGGTTTTGTTTTGCTCCCCCTCTTGGGCTCGAACCAAGGACCCTCTGATTAACAGTCAGATGCTCTAACCAACTGAGCTAAGGAGGAAGGCATATTGCCTTTTAAAGCGGTGCAAAGATAGTGCGAAATTTATTTCTCACAAATATTTTCAAAGAAAATTTGTTTTTTTTTTATTTGCCTACGATGGCTTTATAAATATCGTTTCCATTAGCAAAAAGTACCAATCCGATAAGTAAAAAGAAACCAACCATTTGGGCTCTTTCCAAAAATTTATCACTCGGTTTTTTGCCGCTGATCATTTCATACAGTAAAAACATAACGTGTCCACCATCGAGAGCTGGAATAGGCAATAAGTTCATCACACCAAGCATAATCGAAAGCAGTGCTGTAATGTTCCAAAACACTTCCCAACTCCAAAAGGCTGGAAAAATATTAAAGATGGCATAAAAACCTCCAACCGACTTGTAGGCGCCTGTTTCTGGACTGAAAATTACTTTAAGTTGTTTGCCATAACCAACCAATCGATCAACGCCTTTTTGTAAACCCACTGGAATCGATTCGAAAAAACCATAAGTTTGTCTGTTTATTTTGTATAAACCTAACTTTTCGATGTTATCAACAGGAAGCCTAAAAGTATATCCAATCCCCATTTTTGCGCTATCACTAACTTTTAGTAAAATTGGAATTTCTTTTTCATCTCTTTTGACAATAGCTGGAACTGTTTTACCTTTTAAGTTTTTAACTTCAGCAAGCACTTCGTCTGCATAAGCAGTGGGTTTTCCATTGAAATTTATGATAATATCTTTTGGTTGAATTGCTGCTTTATTCAAAGAGGTCGCTTCAACACCAGTGACAACAAATGGCAATCGCAACTCAACAATCGACATTTTATCACTTTTTGTCAATTGATCTATAAAATTAACGGGCAAATTTATTTTTTGAATTGTGCCGTTTCGCTCAATATCGATGGTTTTACCCAACATGATTTTTTCGTTCAAATCGTTAAATTTACCGGCCTTCATGCCATCTACCGCGATAATTTTATCTCCGGTTTTTAATCCAATTTTTTCAAAAACAGGATTTACGACCCAAACACCGTCTTTTACATCGGAGTTATTGATGTACAATTCGCCATAAGCAAAAGCAATTCCGATATAAATCAAAAATGCCAAAATAAAATTTACAGTTACGCCTCCCAACATGATAATCAAACGCTGCCAAGCGGGTTTCGAACGAAATTCCCAAGGTTGTGGCGGCAATGCCATCGCTTCGGTGTCCATGCTTTCATCAATCATTCCTGATATTTTTACATAACCGCCCAATGGCAACCAACCAATTCCATACTCTGTTTCGCCAATTTTTTTCTTTAATAATGAGAATTTGACGTCAAAAAAGAGGTAAAATTTTTCGACTCTGGTTTTGAATAATTTAGCGGGTATAAAGTGACCCAATTCGTGCAATATAATAAGTAAAGACAAGCTCAATAAAAACTGTGATAACTTGATAAATATTTCCATTTTTTAGTTTCGGTTTCAATAATTTGCCACAAAAGTAATGTTTTCTGTTTATTTATTAACGTTTTAAATGTGACAGACTTTTAAATGTTTGTTAATTGTAAGTTTTTGTATTTTTACTTCATGCGACCTGCTATAAATTTGCCACATGAAAAAAATCAACACCGCACTTTTGTCTTATGGAATGTCCGGTAAAGTTTTTCATGCGCCTTTTCTTCAAATTCATGAAGGTTTTGAACTTGTCGGTGCTTGGGAACGAAGTCAAAAAGCGATACAACAGGATTATTCCAACACCAAAAGTTATGATAATCTTGATGATTTGCTCAAAGACAATATAGATTTGGTTATTGTAAATACGCCTGTTCACACTCATTTTGAGTATGCTAAAAAAGCGTTGCTTGCCGGAAAGCATACTTTGGTCGAAAAAGCATTTACAACAACCGTTGTCGAAGCCCAAGAATTGCACGATTTGGCCAAAAAATTACATTTAAAATTGGCTGTGTTTCAAAACCGCCGTTGGGATAGCGATTTCAAAACTGTAAAAAGTATTTTTGAAAAAGGTGTTTTGGGCGAAATTGTCGAAGCCGAATTTCACTTTGATCGCTATAATCCTAACTTGAGTGCCAAATCTCATAAAGAAACCGTCAATGCCGGCGCGGGAATTCTAAAAGATCTGGGACCACATTTAATCGATCAGGCTTTGTACTTATTTGGTTTTCCAAATGCCATTTTTGCAGATATTAGAATGACGCGCAGCCATTCGCTCGTAGATGATTGTTTTGATATTTTGATGTATTATGATAATTTTCGCGTCCGCTTGAAATCAGGTTTTTTTATTCGAGAAGCCCTTCCCGCTTATGTGTTGCACGGAAAAAAAGGTTCGTTTTTAAAACCACGGGGCGATGTGCAGGAAGCCGACTTGAAACTTGGAAAAATTCCGAATTTGACTGCTTGGGGCACCGAATTAATAGAAAATCAAGGTCTTTTGCATACTGAAATTGAAGGAAAAATGGTGCGTGAAAATAGCACTTCGCTTTCGGGAAATTATTATGCCTTTTTTGACGAATTGTACTTTTCAATTATCGACAATAAACCTGAGCCCGTTAGTGCTCAAGACGGCATAAAAGTCATGAAAATTATCGAAGCTGCACTCCAAAGCAATGCGACTAAAAAGGCAGTGGTGATCAACGACTAAAAAATATGTTTTACATAGGCAATCAAAAAACGCAAATCAATTGATAGATCTTAAATTTATAGCGCGGTTCAATCCAAAAGAAAAGTTTATATAGTCCTATAAAATGGCAAGGCTTCCTTTTTATAGCGAATAAGATGGGCAGTTGCTTCGTTTTATTTTGCCATGGGATTGACGTTTGCTACTTGCAAAAGTTGAATTCTTGATATTAAAACACTTTTCAACGCAGCGAAGGCGAGTTCGGCGCCATTTTGTTTGCGTTTCCAATAGGCAATTGGTTATTATGCCGTTTACGGGTAAATTAGTAACGCCTATGGATTCATTGGTATCCTTTGGCTTTTTATTGTATTTACGGTTTCAAAAGTTAAGGCAATCGAATGATTATTTTTTAACAAACTGAATTTGTTTCTTTCCAAAATTAGTCATCACTTCCATAAAGTAAACCCCTTCGGATAAGGCCGAAATGTCCCAATTTGTAGCCGTCGTTGTGGTATTAATTTTTTGTCCTAAAGCATTATAAAAATCAGTTTTTTTAATTTCAACATTTGTCGGAATTTTTAAGGTCAATTCTTTTGAAGCAGGATTTGGATACAAAACAACCGAATTCAATTCGATATTTTGTAAGCCTAAAGCAATGGTGTTACCATTTGAAATAAGCTCTTTGGTCGGATCGAAGAGCACTGCCGTAACTGCAAAAGGCACATTTTGTACTATAGTTTGATTGTTTGTCGTATTGTTCAAAACCAAATCCAATTGTTCTCCTCCAGCGCCAAAAACCCTTATAGGAACCGGCATTTCAAAAAAGTCAACCGACGAATGCGATTGCGTTTGGTTGATAAAAAACGCTACTTGTCCAGCAGCCAAATTCTGTACCGTAATAGCATAAGATGGGTAGCCTTGCTTGTAAACCCAGTCATTAAAAAACCCAGTCAAACTTTGTCCATAAACCGCTTCCAAATGGCTTTGTAAATCACTTGTTACAGCATATTTAAAGGCCAAATTTGGGTCGGCCAAATAATTTTGTAATCCTTGAAAAAAAGCGGTGTCACCCATTTTAAAACGCAACATATTTAAAACCATCGCTCCTTTATTGTAACTCAATCGACTGCTAAAAATACGGCTAACACTATTGGTTTCTGATTCCGTCAAGTAAAGTGCGCCTCCTGTTTGCGATGTGATAAAGTTAATCTTACTGTCTTTATCATTAATAAATGCAGTATTTCCGTCTAAATGTTGAATTACCAACGAGGCCAAATAAGTTGCAAAACCTTCGTTGAGCCAAATGTCTTTCCACGTGCCGCAGGTGATTTTATCGCCAAACCATTGATGTGCCAATTCGTGCGCTATCAACCCTCTACTAAATCCGCCCATAAATGAAACTGTTGTATGCTCCATGCCGCCGCTCCAGCCAAATTGGGCATGACCATATTTTTCATCGGAATAAGGATAGGGTTCTAAAATTTGTTCGAAAAAATTCATAATCGGCAAAGTAACCGACAAACTGTTTTGTGCACTGGATAAATTCTCTGGATAAATATAATTTACAATCGGAAATGCATTGGGTGCGGTTCCAGCTTGTTGTGTAAAAATGCTATAATTGGTAACTGCAATTGCCACCAAATAAGCAGGAATAGGATATCCGTGATGAAAATGGGTGGTTTTAGAACCATTTAAATTAATTACTGCATCTACTTCCAAACCATTAGAAACACTTACATATTGTGATGGAGCAGTAATATAAACGTCAATACTATCGATTTTGTCATTCAAATCTTGTTTGCAAGGCCACCAATCTTGACTACCATAAGGTTGAGAAAGGGTCCATAAAACAGGTGTTCCATTGTGACTATTGGTTTCAAAAGCACTTTCGCCAGATGCAGGCTCCCCCGCATAATCAATAACAACCGTAGCCGAAGTCCCCGCAGGAATCACATTTTGAAAAGTAATCACAACTTCGTTACTGTTATTTTGTATAAAGCTAAGAGAAAGGTTGTCTTTAGTTACCGAGCTAACATCCAATTGATTGGTCAAATCGAAAGTAATGGTTGACATCGGTGACAAAGCAGTAAAAGTAGCGGTTACTTTTCCTGTTATGTAATAAACCGAAGGGTCTACAGTGAGCTCTAATTTCTGATAAGTAACGTCATAATTTAAAGTATTCGGATTGACCACAAAATTCAGAACCGATGAAGCGGCTTTCATTTCGGATTCAGCGATTTCATTGACCTCACTTTTTTGTTTTTGCGCCAATAGCATGTGACTCAACAAAAAAAGTAATAATAAATAATAAGTTTTCATTATGCGCAATATTTTTGCTCAAATATAATACAAATTACCTATTTAGGTTAAGTGTAATGCGTTTTTAGCAATTGATTGCTGTATTTTTTTAGAAATGGCATTTCGAAACACGAAACACTTACATTCAAAACATTTGATTAAATTTGTAGCTTTAAATCTTAGCAATAACGCAAGCGCAACAACAAATCAGAGTATGTTACAAATCGCATTCATCAGAGAAAACCAACAAAAAGTAATCAAAGCTTTGGCCAAAAGACATATCGATGCCACAGCCATTGTAGCCGAAATAGTGCAACTTGACGAAAAACGACGAAGCACTCAAGTCGAGTTGGATAACATTTTATCAGAAGCCAACAAATTATCCAAAGATATTGGCGAACTGATGAAAAGCGGAGAAAAATCAAAAGCAGCAATTCTTAAAGAAAAGACGGTGCTACTGAAAGATAAAAGCAAAGATTTATCTGAAAAAGCTGAAATTTTGGCGCACGATTTGACCCAAAAACTATATACTTTACCCAATCTTCCAGCAGATATTGTTCCCGAAGGAAAAATGCCCGAAGACAATTTGACCGTTTTTCAAGAAGGAACAATTCCTGTTTTGCATGATGGCGCCCAACCACATTGGGAACTCGTAAAAAAATATGATATCATCGATTTTGAATTGGGTACAAAAATCACTGGCGCTGGATTTCCTGTGTATAAAGGGAAAGGTGCCAAATTACAACGTGCTTTAATCACTTATTTTTTAGATAAAAATACCGAAGCCGGTTACAAAGAATACCAAGTACCTTATTTGGTAAACGAAGCTTCGGGCTACGGAACAGGTCAATTGCCAGACAAAGAAGGACAAATGTACCATTCGACGGTTGATGATTTGTATTTGATTCCAACTGCCGAAGTGCCAGTGACCAATTTGTTTCGCGATGTGATTCTTAACGAAAGTGAATTGCCAGTTTTAGCAACAGCATATACACCTTGTTTTCGAAGAGAAGCAGGTTCGTACGGTGCACACGTTCGCGGTCTGAATCGTTTGCATCAATTTGACAAAGTCGAAATTGTACGCATTGAACATCCTGACAAATCTTATGAGGCTTTGGAAGGCATGGTTGAACACGTTAAAAATATTTTGCAAGAATTAAAACTACCTTATCGAATACTGCGTCTTTGTGGTGGCGATATGGGATTTACTTCGGCGCTGACTTATGATTTTGAAGTTTTTTCGACGGCGCAAGATCGTTGGCTCGAAATCAGTTCGGTCTCTAATTTTGAAACTTTTCAAGCCAACCGACTTAAATTGCGTTTTCGCGACAAAGATGGTAAAAACCAATTGGCACACACCCTAAACGGAAGTGCCTTGGCTTTACCAAGAGTTTTAGCTGGAATTTTAGAAAATTACCAGACAAAAGACGGCATTATTATTCCAGATGTATTGCAAAAATATACTGGATTTGACCGAATTGATTAATAATTCTTTACCAAATCAATGTACTAATTTGACAAACTTATTGTTATATTAGTGCATTGTTATTTTAATTCGGATGAAAAAAATTATCTATTATATCCTGCTGTTTTTTTCGTTGGGCCTTTTTGCCCAAAACGAACAGTTGGCCCAAAATTATTTCGATAAAGGCGATTTTGAAAAAGCCTTAATCAGCTATGAAGAATTGCTTAAAAACCAATATTCAAATGGGCTTTATTTTCAAAAAGTAATCGAATGTTACCAGCAATTATCGCGATTTGACAAAGCCGAAAAAAGTTTGATGGCGCGAATCGAAAAATACAAACAACCCAATTTATTGGTTGAGCTTGGCTATAATTATCAATTGCAGAAAAACGATGTTGAAGCCAAAAAAAATTACGAAAAGGCACTTGATGAAATCACAAAAAACCCTTCAAATGTTTATGCTATTGCAGCCGTTTTTGAGCGAAAAGTAATTTTAGATTATGCATTAAAAGCTTATGAATTGGGCGCAAAATTAGAACCTAATTTTAATTTTAATTATCCTATCGGCGTTATTTATGGACAATTGGGCAAAACAGATTTGATGATTGAAAAGTTTCTCGATGAGGCATATAGAAACCGAGTAAGTTCCATACAAATCCAAAACCAATTGTCGCGGTTTATGAGCGAGGAAGAAGGCGATGCATCTTTTAATATATCACTAAAAAAAGCTTTGCTGTTGCGCGCACAAAAAGACCAAGATGTATTTTGGAATGAATATTTGAGTTGGTTTTTCGTACAACAAAAAGACTATTCTAAAGCATTTGTTCAACAAAAAGCCATTTACAAACGCAATCCCGAAACTTTTAGTAACATTGTCAATTTGGCCCAATTGGCGATGGAAGAGCAAGATGAATCCACTGCAACCGCTATTTTTAGTTTTGTTTTAGAGAACACACAAGATACTGAACTAAAAGTGCAAGCGCATACTTTTTTAATGAAAATGAAAACCGATAAAGCCAGCGAAAAAGATTTTTTAATCGTCAATTCGGAGTTGGATTTATTGCTAAAAGAATATGGAATTAGCCCGTATTCATTGCCTTTACAATTATTACAAGCGCATTTTATCACCTTTATTGGCAACAATCCCGAGCAAGGAAAAATCATTTTAAAAACAGCTCTTGATTTGCCTTTGAACAATTACCAAGTTGCCGAAGTAAAAATGGAATTGGGCGATATTTTATTGTTTGAAGAAAAATTCAATCAAGCTTTGATCTATTATTCCCAAATTGAAGACGATTTAAAAAATGATGAGGTTGGACATGAAGCCAGTCTAAAAGCAGCTAAAACAAGTTTTTTTAAAGGCGATTTTGATTGGGCACAAAAACAATTCAAAGCCCTTAAATCAGCAGCGACGCAATTGATAGCAAATGATGCGCTCGAATTCTTTTTGTTGATTAATGACAATACGGTTTCAGACTCAACACAAACCGATTTGAAAAAGTTTGCCCGAGCCGATTATTTGCTTTACCAAAATAAAACAGCTGCCGCTTTGACACAATTTCAAGCATTAATCAAAGAACACAAAACCGAAGAAATCCAAGATGTTACTTTGCTTCGCATTGGAAAAATAAATCAAAAGTTAGGCAATTTTAATGAAGCTTTAGCCAATTATCAGTCCGTAATCAATCAATTTAAAGAAGGAATTTATATAGACGAAGCACTTTATTTTTCGGCAGAAATTTACAACAAACAATTGCAGGAACCCGAAAAGGCAAAACCACTTTATGAAAAAATATTGTTTGAACATGAAGATAGTATTTATTTTATTGATGCCCGAAAAAAATTCCGACAATTAAGAGGCGATAATAATTTATAGTTTTTGGATTATCCAAAAATGAAATCTTTATCCTATTTAAAAATACAAATACCAAAAAAATGATCATATACAATGTAACCTCAAATATAGACGAATCGATTCACCACCAATGGTTGCAGTGGATGCAAGAGATTCATATTCCAGAAGTTTTAGCAACCAAAAAATTTTCGGCAGCTCGACTCGTAAAGGTTTTGGTTGAAGAAGAAATGGGAGGCGTTACCTATTCTGTACAATATACAACAGACAGTCAAGCCACTTTACAAAAATATTATTTAGAAGATGCGCCACAATTGCGCGATAAAGCCCTTTCGCTTTTTGGCGATAAAATGTTGGCTTTTAGAACAGAATTAGAAGTGATTTCAGAGCATTAGTTTTTTATTTTTATACGCCACTAGAAAAATTATTATATGAGCCAGGAAATTTTAGTACTTCCAGAAGAAGTTGTGTTGAATAAGATCTATTTTATTCGAAACCACAAAGTGATGATTGATAGAGATTTAGCTTTGTTTAATTGCGTAAAGACCAAAAGACTGAAAGAAGCGGTAAGACGCAATATCGAGCGTTTTCCAAAAGATTTTATGTTTGAATTGTCTTCGAAAGAATTCCAAAATTGGAGGTCGCAATTTGCGTCCTCCAATACCGACAAAATGGGTTTGCGTTATGCGCCGATGGTATTTAGTGAGCATGGCGTTTTAATGCTTTCGAGTGTTCTTAATAGTCAAAAAGCCATTCAAACCAATATCCAAATCATGCGGATATTTTCTAAAGTGAGAGCGATGTTACTGGACACCACCGAAATTCGATTGGATGTCGAAAAAATGAAAAAGAAAATTGAAAATCAAGGCAAGAATATCGAACTCGTTTTTCAATACTTGGATGAGCTCGTTGCTAAAAAAGAGATTGTTAAACGAGAAAAAATAGGTTATAAAAAATAATTTAATCTTCCAAATGCCGTTAGGCAAAACCGAAATAATGGAAAAAGTAAAAGCCAAAAAGCATTTAGGACAGCATTTTTTAAAAGACGAAAGCATAGCAAAAGCCATTGCCGATACTTTGCGTTTTGAAGGCTACGACGATGTTTTAGAAATTGGCCCTGGAATGGGGGTTTTGACCAAATATTTGCTCGAAAAACCGACCATCACTTATGTTATCGAAATTGATACCGAATCGGTCACGTATTTAGAAGAGAATTATCCGAAACTTCACGGAAAAATTATAGCACAAGATTTTTTAAAATACAACATTAACACTATTTTTGAAGGCAAACAACTGGCAATTATTGGCAATTTTCCGTATAATATTTCGACTCAAATAGTGTTTCGTGCATTGGAATACCGCCATCAGATTCCAGAGTTTGCCGGTATGTTTCAAAAAGAAGTTGCCGAAAGAATTTGTGAAAAAAAAGGAACAAAGGCCTACGGAATCCTCTCGGTTTTGGTACAAGCTTTTTATGATGCGGAGTATTTATTTACGGTTGATGAAACTGTTTTTATTCCGCCACCAAAAGTAAAATCAGGTGTCTTGCGTTTGCGCAGAAAAGAAAATTACAGTTTGCCTTGTGGCGAAAAGTTATTTTTCACAGTGGTTAAAATCGCATTTCAGCAACGCCGAAAAACTTTGCGTAACAGTTTAAAAACATTAAATTTATCTGATAATTTAAGAGAAGATGCTATCTTTGACCTTCGCCCAGAGCAATTGTCTGTAGCCGAATTTATTGTACTCACACAAAAAATAGAAGCCGATGGAATTTAAAATCAGCAAAAGCCTAATCACCGAATTAGAACAACTCATTGAAGCCAAAAACGACCAACAATTGGAAGTTTTACTTCAAGACTTGCACCATGCTGATATTGCCGAAATTCTTGACGAACTCGATTTTGACGAAGCAACTTATATTTTTAAAGTTTTAGACAGCGAGAAAACAGCCGAAATTCTGCTAGAACTCGAAGACGATTTAAGAGAGAATATTCTCAACCGCCTTTCGCCTAAAGAGATTGCCGAAGAGCTTGACGAACTCGAAACCAACGATGCTGCCGATATTATTGCCGAACTTTCGCAAAGCAAAAAGCAAGAAGTAATCTCGGAACTCCAAGACGTGGAGCACGCCAAAGATATTGTAGATTTGTTGCGCTATGACGAAGATACTGCAGGCGGGATCATGCACAAAGAGTTGGTCAAAGTAAACGAAAACTGGAATGTTCTGACTTGCGTCAAAGAAATGCGCATCCAAGCGGAAAATATTTCAAGAGTGCATTCAATTTATGTAGTCGACGATGAAAACCGTTTAAAAGGCCGATTGTCGCTAAAGGATTTATTGACAACTTCAACAAAAACGCCCATTAGTGAGGTGTATATCCGAAAATTAAATTCGGTTAAAGTCGATACCGAAGATGTCGAAGTCGCCCGTATCATGCAAAAATATGACCTCGAAGCCATTCCTGTTATCGACGAATTGGGCCGTTTGGTTGGTCGTATTACAATCGATGATATTGTCGATGTAATCAAAGATGAAGCCGATAAAGATTATCAGTTGGCTGCGGGTATCTCGCAAGATGTTGAAGCCGATGACAGTATTATTGAACTCACAAAAGCACGTTTGCCTTGGTTGGTGCTGGCACTTTTGGGTGGATTTATAACCGTTCGCGTCCTCGGATTATTTGAAGGCGCTATGCTGCAACACGGTAATTTGTTCTTTTTTACACCACTAATTGCGGCAATGGCGGGCAATGTTGGTGTACAATCATCGGCAATTATCGTCCAGGGTTTGGCCAATGACACATTGAGCGGTTCCCTATTTAACCGATTGATTAAAGAAGTTTCTCTTAGTTTGCTCAATGGCTTTATTCTTGCGGCGATACTGTTTTTAGGAAGTCATTTTCTTTTAAATGTCGAAGTTATCATTGGCATAATCGTAACCATTGCCTTGGTTTCGGTAATTATTATTGCGTCACTAATAGGCACATTTATTCCACTTTTGCTAGATAAATTCGGCATTGATCCTGCATTGGCAACCGGTCCATTTATTACAACAAGCAATGATATTTGTGGAATATTAATTTATTTTTCTATTGCAAAGTTAATTTTAGGATTTTGATCTTTATATTAAAAAGTCATGAAAGTACAAATAAGGTTGGCGATAATTTGGGTGCTGTAATCGCTTTTGGATTATCACAGTTTGCTCAAAATCATTTGGTTACAATAGCAAGTAGTAATAAAGTTGCCATACAATACCTTGAAAAAAAAGGAATTGCATTGGATTCCGACAATAATCACAATATTGCAATTGCCGACATTATCATTCATACGATTATAGCATTGGCAATGGCCACATAAACATTAAAAGACGCCGCACAAATGTTGCTCCAAGTAAACGTGCGTCGCGAACACATTAGTGATAAGGTAAGCACACCACAAGTTCGTACTATTGTCGTGCGCATCAAAATATAGTGCCATGGTATTAGTTCTTTACGCAATAAAGGCATCAAAATATCTTTACAAAAAATAGAAGTATAATCGCTTGGGCAATATAATATTTAAATCCATGTTCCGTCTTAGACAATATTTTGTATTTTTAAAATTCAACGTTACTGCTTATGAAACCATCAGATATAAAAATTCTCCACATCGACAGCAACCATCCGTTGCTTTTAAGACAGTTGCAAGCAGCTGGATTCGACAACCACGAAGATTATGATGCTACAAAAGCAGATATCGAAGCCAAAATTCACAATTACCAAGGCATCGTCATTCGCAGCCGTTTTAAAATAGATCGCACTTTTTTAGACAAAGCAAGTCAACTTCAATTTATTGCCCGTGTCGGAGCTGGACTCGAAAGTATTGACTGCGATTACGCCACTTTGAAAGGCATTACACTTATCGCGGCGCCCGAAGGCAATCGCAATGCAGTGGGCGAACAAACTTTGGGCATGTTGCTTTCGTTGTTCAACCGTTTGAATATTGCTGATGCCGAAATTAAATCGGGAACTTGGCAGCGCGAAAGCAACCGTGGTCACGAACTCGACGGAAAAACAGTTGGAATTATTGGATATGGCAATATGGGACAATCATTTGCTAAAAAATTACGCGGTTTTGAGGTCGAAGTTTTGTGTTTTGATTTGCTCGAAAATAAAGGAGATCCCAATGCAAGACAGGTCACTTTAGCCGAATTACAGCAAAAAACCGACGTATTAAGTTTGCATGTTCCTTGGACAAACCTTACCGATAAAATGGTCAATACCGATTTTATCAATGCTTTTGCGAAACCTTTTTGGCTGATTAATACTTCGCGTGGCAAAAATGTGGTTACCGATGATTTGGTAAAAGCTTTGCAATCCAAAAAAATTCTAGGAGCTGGTTTGGATGTTCTTGAATACGAAAAAACATCATTCGAAAATTTGTTTTTAGAAAATCATGTCGCCGAAAGTTTTTCTTATTTGCTCAAAGCCAACAACGTGCTTTTGACGCCACACATTGCAGGTTGGACTTTTGAAAGCCACGAACGTTTGGCGCAAGTCATTGCAGATAAAATAAAAAACAAGTATTTTCCGACGCAAGAAGCAAAATCCAATACCAAAAAAGTTACGGGAATTGGAGGTGTTTTCTTTAAATCCAAAGATCCAAAGGCATTGGTCGCTTGGTACAACAAACATCTAGGTTTAAAAACGGACGATTATGGTTCGACATTTTGGTGGAAAGATAACAATGGTTACGATTGTTCTACGCAATGGTCGCCTTTTCAAAACGATACTACTTATTTTGCGCCAAGCGAAAAACAGTTTATGCAGAATTTCAGGGTGGATAATTTAGTGTCGCTTTTGGAAACATTACGACAAGATGGCGTCACAATAATCGATGAAATCGCCTCATATGATTATGGAAAATTTGGCTGGATATTGGATTTAGAAGGCAATAAAATTGAACTTTGGGAGCCACATGATAAAGCGTTTCAATAATTTTTATATTTTTATTGAATCATAAACACAAAAACACAAAACATGAGCCAAGACGATCCGAAATTTGAAAGTTGGAACACGCCAACAACGCCGCAAACTCCCATTCCTTATTTTAAAGTTGATCCTATTTTGGTGTTGATTTTAGGAATTATTACCTGCGGTTTGTATTTGATTTATTGGAACATCAAAGTAGCCGATGTGCTAAATTCAGTTGTTGACCGCGAAATCATTTCGCAACCAATTGCAATTTTTGCGGGATGTTGCTATCCAATAAATATTTACTTCTTTTATTTGGTTGCGCGCGACGGAATGCCAAAAGTGTACCAAAGAACCAATGCGCCTCAAAAAGACGATACGGTTTTGTTATTAATTTTGGGACTTTTCTTTCCGATGGTAGCCGCAATGATTGTACAAAGTGACCTCAATAAACTATACAAATAAGAACAAAACAAAACGAAAAATTTACGGAATCGTAGGTGCAATATTAACACTTTCAATTCCGTTTTTTTTAATGCGTAACAACAGCGACCACCATCTCGATACAGACCAATCGTTTTGTCCTTTCAAAATGCTCACTGGCTTTCCGTGTCCGGGTTGCGGCATCACCAAATCGTTGGTTTATTTTTACGAAGGCGAGATAAATAAAAGTTTGTATTATCATGTTTTAGGGCCTTTTGTAGTTGTTTTTTGCGTAATCACGGTATTGGTGCTAAGTTTCGAAATCATTACCAAAAAGGAGTGTTTTAATGCGGTTTTATACAACAAAAAATTGGCTTACAGTTTGGGCATTGCTTTGGGAGTGTACCATTTTGTCCGTTTGGTTTATTTTGTTTACAGTCATACATGGAATGAAATTATAGTGCAATCCATTTGGAAATAAAAAAGGCTCCCGCATTGGAAGCCTTTTTTGTGTTTATAAGAATTAAATTAATTTACTACAATGTTATCAATTTGCATTGTTGTTGTCAATACCGGACTTGAAACTCCGCTACCAATATATTCAAACACAAAATAACCATTGCCAGTTACATCCGCAGGAATTGCATAACTTCCACTGTTGGTAAAAGTTGTTGGATAACCAGAAGCTTGACCTGGCGAAATTGTAAAATTGGATGTAATATTAACCAATGAAGCATTATTAATTGCGTTGCCAGGTGTATAATTGGTTGCTAAAATATAATATACTTTTAAAACCGCTCCATTTGCAAAACCAGCTTTTGATTGGAATGAAAATGTATTGGCGGCAGTGAGATCAACTGGAACAAAAAACAAAGTACGATTGTCTTCGCCCGTTCCGCCAAAGGAAGTCATTTGAATATATTTGTTTCCACCAAAAGTGGTATTACTCCAATATCTTGTTCCTACTACTGGATCATTAATATATTTAGGGAATGACCTGTTGGCTGGAGAAGTTGTTACATAACTTTCAAAATTTTCTGTAAAGCTTCCTGTAAAAGTGATGGCATTTCCAATTATAGGCGCCGATAAATCGATATTGAATCTTGGCTCGGTCAAATTAATGTCTGAAGCAGTTCGCGCTAAAAATTGATAATCGGTGTTATATTTGGTCAAAATACCTCTTACTTTTCCACTCAACGCTGGCGCTTTATTGCCTGCAAAATTGGCAAAGCTACTCGTTCTGAAAATGATTTTGTTATTTACATTATCTGTTAAATCATAATTGGTAGCACCACCCAAATCATTGTCTATGTCGTAATAAGGTTTTCCGACAACTTCACTAACAAACTGAACATTTTCTAACTCAATCAAAGTGTTCAAATATTTATCTCCGTTACTTCCTGTAAGCTCTGGAATACTAACTGTTCTAACCAATTCTGATTCGTCCAGTTTTGTGCAAGAACGCACCAATACCTTGCTGTAATCAAAAATAGAAATTCTTCCAACGGCATATACAGGAGGGTTCAATCCAACGCGAGGATCTAATTCATACAATCCACCAATTCGCATCGATCCATTGTAAATATCAGAATATTGGTTCAATAATTTTACAAGTACTTTGGTGCCAACAGGATAATTAGTAAACAATCCGCCAGCATCAACCGGAACGCTAAAACCTACAGGAGCAACGGTTGGCGTGCCTTTGGTTTGTAGCGAAATGGATTTGTAAAAGTTTCCGCCTTCATCGCTCGAAACTACATAAGCTTCAATAACATCATCAGTTAAAAAAGGCGCAGATGGATCAACAAAAGTAGGAGCCTGATCTATTAATTCTTGAACTGTTTTGGTGGCAACTAGCGTGGTTTCGGTACAATCGCTAGTCGGAATACCATAATCATCATCGTTCACGCAACTGCTTGTCAAACCAGCGAAAAGCGTTATTAGAAGCGAAGTTTTTAAAATATTTAATTTCATATAATTGTTGTAAATAAAAAACATTAATAGTAAACCCTTACATTGTCGATTTGATAAGAACCATCTAGCGTCGTGTTTGTTCCAGAACCTGTAACTTTAAAAGCCACATAAGCATTTCCGGTATAAGAAGACAAATCAATTATGCCTGATTCTTGAAATAAAAAATAGGTAGCATCTCTAGTAGGCAAATTGGCTTGCAATGGCAACCAAGTAGCCGTTGCAAAATTGGTGCCGTCATAATCGGTCGAAATCAAAACTTCCAATTTATTAGCAGCCGAAGAAACATAACTTTGAGAAGATTGAAAAACCAATTTTTCACCGTCGTTCGCGTCCATATCAATCGGAGGCGAGATCAACCAACCCACGCTCACCGCGTCAGGAGCTTGGTAAGAAGTAAATTCGGCATAACCATTTCCTTGATAGATCTGGTTTTTCCAAACTACCGTTCCAGTTTGCGCAAAATTTTTCCAATCGGTAAGGTTCAAAACAGTGTTGTCTAAACCATCGGTGCTCGGAAAATCTTCGGTGAACAAAAGCGGTGTGAATGCGGCAATTTTGTAATCATCGTCTTGAGTACAACCTGCCAGCGCAATAATGGTAAGGCTTGCAAACAGCATTTTTTTAAAATTAATCATTTTCATATTTTTTTTTAGAAATTAATATAAAGATTTACAAAGTACGTTCTTCCGTAACCATAAAAATATTTAGGAGCAAATGCAGGCGTTCCGCTAGAAACATCTTGGTTTAACTCTCTATAATTCGCATTTCTTGCCTGTTCAAATCCTCCTGTTTTGTACGTAAAATCCAATACATTATTGACACTTGCGAAAAACCCAACTGTTTTTCCCGAAATTCTCCAAGATTTACCGCCAGTTAAATTTAATAATTTAATTGGATTAAATTTTTCTTGTTTCAATAACTTTCTTGCTGTTGCTTCATTGGCTTCTGGGAAAGGCAATCCGAATGGATCGGCTGGATTTCGGAAAAAATCTTCCGTTCTTAATAACGGAGAAACATCTACATAAATGTCATCCAAATAATTGACGTTGGCACCAATCCACCAAAACTTTGGATCACGGTATTCTAAACCGAATGAATAGGCTTGTTGAGGTGCGCCTGCTTGTCTGTAATTTTTAAGAGTTGCTTTTCCAAAATCAATCGTAGGATTGCTATTATCGGCAGAGGCCAAAGCATCATTGGTCAAAGTTACTGTTGGATTGTTGTCAAAAGTATATTCACCATAAGATGCGGCAATCGTTGCTTTAAGGGTTGAGGTAATTGAATATTCGGCGCCAAACTCAGCGCCAATATTTTTCTTTTCAATATCAGTTGTCGTTTGACCAACAAACGCATCACTGCCATCGCCATTATCGTCTTCTTCAAAAGCACCTTCAGCATAAAAGAAAGTGTTATTGGTTGCATCTTTTACTTTCGACATAAAAGCAGTCAATCTCATTTTCAATTTTGGTGTTCTGATAATGTAACTTGCGTCGACACTCGTCACGTTTTCGCTTCTTAAATCGCCAACAACGTTGTTGTTCAAACGCGCATTGTTAAAAGTGTTTCGCAATGATGGCGCTTTGGTCATGTGCGCTCCGTTGATATTAAAGAACTGTCTTCCAGACAATTTATAGGTCAAGCCGCCTTTGAAACCAAAGTTTTCAAAATTTATATTTTCGCTTTTTCCGAAAGAATTAGAAGCATAAAGTCCGTTTTGGTATTGTCCGTCTCTTTGATAATTTGTCGCTGTGAAAGACTGCGCCATATAGAAATCAATTTTTTTGTAGCTGAATTTGAACTGCGTAAAAGCATCAAATGTATTGGCATTTAAAATATAATTGTAACCGTAACGATCACCCACACGTACACTTCGGTCTGGATTTCTTAAATCTGGTTGTGCTTGATCGCCCACATAAAAACCGTCAACATCATCAAAAAATTGACCGCCTAATAAATCCAATAAGTTCTGAAAATTTTCAGATTTTAAACTTCTATAATTCAAACCAGCATTCAAAACGATATTGTCGGACAATTGTGAACTTAAAATGGAGTTGGCAGTAATTAGTTTGTCATCGGTCCTGTCTTCATACAACACATAATTACTACGACCATTTGGATTGTTCAAATTGGCTTGGTATAAAGCGTTCCAATCCATTTGTCTGTTTGCTAAAAATTGATTTCTCACATTGGCGGCATTGGCTTGATTGATTGGATCATCACCTTGAAAATCGGTGTAATCATCGGGATTCCAAAGAGAAGTATAATAACTAGGTAAATTTTTGTAATAAGCAGGATCTGGTAAAAATGCATTGCTACCATCGATCGCATTGGATTGCTCGGCATTGTCAATGCGGCTGTTGGCGATTTTTCCAAATTGATAAGCGATATTGGTATTTAATTTCGTTTTTTCGTTGATTTTCCAATAATGACCTAACATTAAAATAGGCTCTTCTACATCTCTGTCTCTAGAATTTCTTTTTTTGCCGTCTTGGTATCCCCAATAGGAGTTGTATTTTATTCCAGCTAAATTAGTAACTTCTTGCGTGTTTGGAGAATTTTTACCTCTGCTGTTTTGTGCATAAATACTAGTAAAGTTCAAACTATGGTTTTCGCCGATTTTTTTCTCAACACTAGCGAAAAACGAATTAGCATCATAATCTGTTCCGTCGAAATACCCTTCTTGGGCAAAACGTCTTCCTGCCGAAATTACAAAAGCCCAGCCTTCGGTTGACATCCCTGAAGCATGTGTTGCCATGGCTCTCCAACTGTAGTTGGTATTGGTCGAAGAAAACGAAACCCTTGTTCCTGGACGATAAATAGAAGCTCTGGTATTGATTACTTGCGTCCCAAGAATACCTCCAAAAGTATAATCAGAAGGGCCCGAGCCGGTTGTAAATTCTTGATTACGGGTGGCATCGTTCAAGCCGCCCCAGTTGCCCCATTGTGGTCTTCCGTCATAAATTTTATTCATTGTAATACCATTAATCATGGTAGTTCCGTATTCGTTATCCAAACCTCTAACTCTAAAACGCGCTTGTCCCCAGTTAAAAGCAGCCGATTGCTGAAATGCATCTCTACTGGCCTGAAGCAAACCAGAGGTGCTTTCGGAGCCACTATTGTCATCTCCTAGATCGTTTTCTGTTATAGTAATCAAACTTAACTGTTGTTCTTCAGTTTGGTCTTCTTCGAGTACCACAACGCCCAAGTCTAAATTTTGTCCTACCACAACTTCAAGCGGAAGAATTTGTTGGGTATAACCCGAACTACTTACTTTTAGCAGTTGGTTTCCAACAGCAACATTTTCGATAACAAAAATTCCTTCTGCATTGGTCAATGCCGTTGCCGTGGTGTTTTGAATCGTTGTGAGAACACTTTGTAGTGGTTTTTGAGTTTTAGAATCAACAACTTTACCAGTAACGGTAGGATTTTGTTGTGCCCAAACAAAAAACACTTGCATTACGAACAGCGTACTAATTACAAGTTTTTTCATAAATGATAATAAAAATTAATTTTGGTGTTGTAAGAATAATTATTTCTTAACGGATGCAAAAGTACATTATTAATTAATATTATTTACTTTTGCCCCCAAGTTTGAATTAAACTTGACAGTAAATTAATATAAAATTTATGAGAATTTTCAAAAACATCGCCTTTTTTGTTGTTTTATTTTCAATGTTAAGCTCGTTTGCACAGCAAAAAAAGTTTATTGTGCACACGGTTGCTTTTTATAATTTCGAGAATTTGTTCGATACGATTAACAATCCAAATAATGATGAAGAATGGTTGCCAAACGGAGATCAAAACTGGACTTCAAGGAAATACCGTCAAAAACTAGTCAATTTATCTCGTGTGATTTCGGAAATTGGAACCAACGACCAACAAAAGGAAATGCCTGTTTTTATTGGCGGTGTAGAAATTGAGAATCGTGGCGTACTAGAAGATTTAGTAAAGCAGCCCAAATTGACTGCAGGAAATTACGGAATTGTTCATTTTGATTCACCAGATAAAAGAGGTATCGACGTGGCATTATTGTATCAAAAAAAACATTTTAAGCCTACAAGTTTTATCAACATTCCTTTGATTGTAGATAAAAATCAAGCCAAAGTAAAGCAAAAAGCTGAAAATGAAGAAGTGACCGACGATAAAATAGAAATAACGGATCGGCTTTATACCAGAGATATTTTGTTAGTAACAGGGCTTTTAGACGGTGAAGAAATAAGTATTATGGTCAATCACTGGCCGTCGCGTTCTGGTGGAGAGAAAAAAAGCAGTCCTTTTCGTGAAGCTGCTGGTCGTTTGAACCGCAAAATTATGGATTCATTATTCAAAATAAATCCAAACGCGAAAATTATCACAATGGGTGATTATAATGATGGAAGTTACAATAAGAGTATAAAATTCGGAATTGGCGCCAAAATGAAAAAAGCGGAAGTTCAAAAATTTGACATTTATAATCCGTTTGAACAAATGGCCAAAGAAGGTCATGCTACCCTTTTTTACAGAGATTCACCGGATATTTTTGACCAAATTATGGTTTCAGAAAGTTTGATTAGAGAAGATTATAGTACTTTTAAATACTGGAAAGCTGGTATTTTTAACAGGGCTTATTTGATACAAACCGACGGGCAATACAAGGGATATCCGTTGCGGCACTCTGCGAATGAAATAGGATACAGTGACCACTTTCCGGTGTATATTTATCTGATAAAAGAAAAAAAATAATCCTGCCACTAAAAAGGTTAAGTTAATTACTTGATCTTTTTTATTTTAGCAACCTACTCATGAAAAAAATGTTTTTTATTTTGGTATTAATTGCGGCAAAGAGTTTTGCGCAAGACACCATTACAACAGCACAAGTAAAACAATATATAGATAAAGAAGTCTGGTTAAAAGGAACGATTGCTTCGGTCAAAATCGCTTCTGAAGACAATATCAACTACATCAACATTGACAAAGCATTTCCTAATAATTTATTTACAGTTGCCATAACAACCAAATACTTGGAAAGACTTAAAATCAAACTTGAGAATATAAAAGGCAAAAAAATTCTGGTAAAAGGCAAAATCTTAGCCAATAGAAAAGATCCTGGTCAAGTGCCACAAATTTTCAATCCGACGCAAATTCAAATCAAATAAGTTATAATTTTAGCATTAAAAAAAGATGCCAATTGCAAAACCTTTTAACCTGAACCTTTGGATTGCCGAAAACCGTCATTTGCTGCAACCTCCTGTTGGTAATAAAAATATTTATGCCGATTCTGGCGATTATATTGTAATGATTGTTTCAGGGCCTAACGCACGAAAAGACTATCATTATAACGAAACCGAAGAGTTGTTTTATCAATTGGAAGGCGAAATCGAAGTGGTCATTCAAGAAGACGGAAAGCGCAAGACAATGACAATGAAAGCCGGAGACCTTTATTTGCATCCAGCCAAAATACCGCATTCTCCGGTGCGTTCAGTCAATTCAATAGGGCTGGTAATCGAAAGAAAACGCGCAGGAAAAGGTTTCACCGACGGCTTACTTTGGTTTTGTGACCAATGCAACAACAAATTGCATGAAGTTTTTTTTGAATTACACAATATTGAGAAAGATTTCTTGCCGCATTTCAAACATTTTTACAATTCCGAAAAATTGAGGACTTGTGAAAATTGTGGTACTATTATGGAAACTGATGCGCGTTTTATTGACTCAGATAGCGGTTATGAATCTTGAAAATTCACTAATTTAGAAGTATTTTTGTTTTATGGTACTTTAATATAACCCCAATTTTCGCCACTTTTTATCCTTCTGATTTGCATTTCACTTACGCCAAATTGTTTGGCAATCATTTTTAATCTGGTTTTTTGATCTGGCTTAGCCAACATTTTTTTGATAAGCATCACTTTGGTAATGGTCAATTTTCTGCCGTTGGACTTTAAATTGTGCTCTAGCAAATTTTTCTTAGCCTGAATTACAAATGGACTCCGTCTGCTGTGTTCAATCATTTCGGATCTTGTTGCCCATTTCAAATTGCGCACATCATCATTGTCGCGCTTCCAATCCAAATGCAAAACATAAACCTGCTCCTCTGATGTTTTTGGTAAAAATACTTCGGCAACCATTTTCCCGACAAACAAATAACGGTTTAAAATTTTCCCATCATTAAATAATTTGTATTTAAATACCCGATAGCCATCGGTAAGGCCTCCTTTCAAAATCCTTCCGTGTTTCATATCATCCGCAAAACTCATCAATCTGCCCTTGTTTGAAACAGCATAACGCAATTTTAATTTGTGTTTGATTTGGCATTCTCTAAATTCCTCGTTGGGATAAAAACGTGTAATCTCCATCTGTTGCATTTATTTATAATTCAAATATAGTAAATTTATAACAAGTCTTTTTGTGCTTGAAAGCGTCCGTAAAAAAGCGACTTTTTAATTCAATTTGAAGTTTTTTTTCAAATAGAAATAATTTTTTTAGAAAAGTAGTTTTCAATTTTTTTTAATTTAAGTTGCTTAAAAATAAACACAACCCCATTTATTTAATAACATATTTTAAAAAATTTGAAATATTTTATACTTTTACCCTATAAAAAATAGGGGTTATAAATTAAAATGCATTAAAAATGAAAATTGAAAAACGCTGGATTGTCTCTTTTGTAATTATTACTTTAATAGCCATTGCAGGTCTTTTTTGGCCAAATGCAGTCGCAACGCCCAAAGTACTTTCGCAATTTAGTACTATTGACAAAATAGTTCCTGCCGATGTTGCGTGGTTACTTACCGCATCATGTCTGGTTTTGTTAATGACACCTGGTTTGTCATTTTTTTATGGTGGAATGGTTGGCAAGAAAAATATTATCTCCACCATGTTGCAAAGTTTTGTTTGCCTTGGTGTAGTAAGTTTATTGTGGGTAATCGTAGCTTTTAGTTTGGCTTTTGGCGAACCAATTGGGTTTTTTATAAATGGTACTTTTTATAGTGTAGTTGGCAATCCGTTATCCTATCCATTTTTGGATAACGTTGGTGTTTTACCGCATCTAAAAATGGCAACCACCATTCCGTTTATGCTTTTTGCATTGTTTCAAATGAAATTTGCCGTGATTACACCAGCTATAATCACTGGTTCTTTTGCCGAACGCGTTAGGTTTATTTCTTATTTGCTTTTTATTTGTTTGTTTACACTTTTTATTTATGCGCCTTTGTGTCACATGGTTTGGTATCCGTCTGGACTTTTAGGGAGTTATTTTGGTGTAAAAGACTTCGCAGGAGGAACAGTTGTACACATGAGTGCTGGGTTTGCCGCTTTGGCAGGTGTTTTGGTTTTAGGAAAACGCAAAGACAGCAATCATATTCCAACCAACATTCCGTTTGTACTATTAGGAACCGGAATGCTATGGTTTGGATGGTTCGGTTTTAATGCGGGTTCAGCACTGGCTGCCAATGGCACTGGCGTAATGGCTTTTGCAACTACAATCACAGCATCGGCAGCAGCCATGATGACATGGATTTTCTATGATCGTATTAACGGAAGAAAAGTTTCGGCACTCGGCACCTGTATTGGTGCAGTAGTGGGACTTGTTGCTATAACACCTGCAGCAGGATATGTAACTGTTCCCGAAAGTATTTTCTTTGGTTTTATTACCGCGATGGTTTCAAACAGTATGATTAATTGGACTGTGATGAAAAAAATTGATGATACACTTGATGTTTTTGCGTGTCATGGCATCGGCGGCATTATGGGAATGGTTTTAACCGCTATTTTTGCACAAGGAGAAAATGCCAGTCTGTTACATGGTGGTTGGAATGTTTTTGGTCATCACATGATGGCTTTGGTGCTGGTGTCAATATTTACTTTTTTTGGCGCTTTATTGCTTTACAAATTGACCAATGCCATTATTCCGCTTCGGGTTTCAGAACAATCAGAAACGATTGGACTCGATCTATCGCAACACGACGAGAGTCTAGATAATCACAAAACAACACCAATGGGAATTATAGATTTGGCAAAAACAAAATGACCTACATTATTTTTGTATATTTTAGCGCATAAAAATCTAATGATGAAATATACATTTCCATTGTTCTTATTGCTTTTATTATCTTGTAAATCTCATCTTTCTTCTAAGTTAATCGAACAAAAAGCAACTATAAATACGACGCTTAATGCTTGGCACAAAGCCGCAGCAGATGCTAATTTTGATGCATATTTTGATATGATGACAAATCATGGGGTTTTTGTTGGTACCGATCCAACCGAGAACTGGCAACAACAAGCTTTTAAAACTTTCTCAAAACCTTATTTCGACAAAGGAAAAGCATGGTCATTTGTTGCTGTCGAACGAAATATCTACTTTAGTGACGACTATAAAACCGCTTGGTTTGATGAATTATTAACTACCCAAATGAAAATCTGTCGGGGTTCTGGTGTGCTTATCCAACAAAACGGCAAATGGAAGATAGCACATTATGTACTTTCGATGACCATTCCAAATAAAAACACCAACGAAGTTGTTACAATAAAAACAAATTTTGATGAAAACCTCTTGCGAGAATTACTGAAAAGATAATTTAATCTTTTATTATCTTTAAATGCTTTGTTTATTGTTTTTTATATGCTAAAATTGCATAATGCTTTTAAAAAAAAAGGTAATAGATAATAACTTAATTATTTAAAATAAATATAAATAAGCGATCTCTTTCATTTATTTTATCTGAACAAAAATCAAATGGCTTTTATGTACGTAAATGCAAAAACAAACCAATAAGAACAGACAAAATCTAGGATTATGAAAATCAACAAAAAAGTAAAAATAGCCGTCGGAAGCCTATTCTGTGTTGTTCTATTGCTATTTGTCGTTTTGGTGATTCATATCGCAACAGCAAAACCAATTGTCATTGAGAACGCAACGATTCAAGTGAGCCGCATTGACTTTGATAAACCATTTGATTCTATCGGAGCAATCGACATACAAAACAAAATCAAAACAATTCCAGGAGTAAAAAGCGATGTAATAGTGAAGAGAAATGTAATTGTTTTTTTTCACGACAACAAAATCGCCAATTCCGAAAAAGTTTATAATCAATTAATGGCATTGGGAAATTATAATGCCCAACGGTTTATTTTACCAGAAAATTTAGCCAGTAAAAAAGTCTGTCCCGTGATGAACCGCGACAGCTTTAGTTATAAGTTTTCAAGAGGCATACAAAGTATTTTTAATTAACTCTAAATAGTATTATTATGAAAAAGTTTTCAAAAATCGCACTCAGTGTAATGGTAATTGGAACAGTTGCGTTTTTCACATCTTGTAATGATGATGATGACACGACAACACCAATATTAGAAGCATCAATCTACGAAAGATTAGGCGGAACAAAAATGATTCAAGATCCAGACGCTGTTGATGGAGTTTTAATAGAAGAGGGCCGTTTATCTTACAGAAAAGTGGTAAATAGTACTGTTGGTCTTATAGTTGCTGACATTCAAAGTGGCGCTCAAGGCAATTTATCAGCACACTTTGCACCATTGCTGGGAGAAGTGTCTGCCGGGAACACCACCAATTTGGCAATATTGGTAGATAATTTTACTGATTTTTTCTCTTTCAACACAGGAGGCACAAATGCCATCAACACCTATTCTGGTTTGGGTATGGTTGAAGCACACGATCCTTCCATAAATGGGAGAATGGGCGTAAAATCTACTGAAGCAGACTACAATAAGTTTGTTGGTTATGTTGGAGCAGCAGCTGTCGTGAATGGCGTTCCTGCTGATAGCGAATTGTATGCTGATATTGTCGACGTATTATTAAGTTTAAAAGGTCCTATTGTTCAAGAATAATAAAGAGAAGATTGCTCCCAATATATCCCGTAATTTTAGGTAAAAACGCCATTTCAAATTTGGAATGGCGTTTTTTATTTTAAATGCTCCAGCATGTCCTCTGTCATCGATGCAAGATCATATTTATGTTGCCAACCCCAATCTGTTCGAGCATTACCATCATCAATACTTGCTGGCCAACTGTCGGCAATTTTTTGTCTAGAATCGGTATGGTATGCAATTTCAAAATCAGGAATGTGTTTTTTTATTTCAGCGGCAATGGTTTCAGGCGTAAAACTCATCGCCGCCAAATTATAGGAAGAATGAATTTTTATTGCATCAGCTGGTGCTTGCATTATGGCAATCGTTGCCCGAATCGCGTCATCCATATACATCATCGGCATTTTGGTTTGTGCCGATAAAAAACAGTCGTATCTTTTATCAGTCAATGCTTTGTGAAAAATGTCGACCGCATAGTCGGTCGTTCCACCACCTGGTGGCGAAGACCAACTGATCAGTCCAGGATAACGAATGCTTCGCACGTCAACGCCAAAAATGTGATGGTAATATTCGCACCATCTTTCGCCTGATTGTTTGCTGATACCATAGACTGTTGACGGTTCCATAATCGTATATTGTGGTGTATTTTCTTTAGGTGTTGTTGGTCCAAACACAGCAATACTTGAAGGCCAAAATATTTTTTTAATTTTCTTTGCTTTTGCTAAATTCAACACATGAAATAACGAATTCATATTCAAATCCCAAGCAAATGCTGGGTTTTTCTCGGCTGTAGCCGAAAGCAATGCTGCCATCAAATACACATCTGTTATATGATGCACTTCAACCAAATGTTCTATCTGATTAAAATCCAACGCATTGATGACTTCAAACGGACCCGAATTAACAACGTCAATATTCAACTTTCTAATATCCGAAGCAATTACATTTTCAGTACCATAAATTGCGCGAAGTTTTTGGGTAAGCTCGGTACCAATCTGACCACAAGCACCAATAATTAAAATTTTTGTAGGCATATCAACTATAATTTAGCACAACAAATATAACGTTTTCGTGAAGTAATATGTTCGCTTTTCATTAGATTGTTTTTCGTTCCAATTGGGTTGCTTTTTTACATTAATAAGAAGCCAACTAATATTAGTTTTGACTTTTTACAGCAATTAAATAATTGTGAAAATTGTATAATTCACAAGCTAAAAAAGCAAAAAACACTAACTTTGCAAACAAATTGTTTCGAATGAAAATCAGTTATCGTTATTTAGTTGTTTTGGTCTTTTTGGTCTTTTCTTGTCAAGATGATACCATCAAACGCCAGACAGCACAATTGAAAGACCTCAAAAAAAAGGAAATCGTATTTACTCAAATCAACAAAGCGTGGGGTTTTAGTACGCCCACTTTAAACCCACAGACCCAAAATGTGGTGAGTAATTGGTCAGAGTGGCGGATGTTTTTAACAGAATTAAGACAAAAACCCAAAAGTTCAATTGGTGCTTTCCAAAAAAAAGCAAAAGCCTTGTCTAAAAAAGTGACCGATTTAAATAATAATATTCCGATAAAATTCACAAAACCCGAGATAAAAAGCCGTATTGCCGCTTTGGCTTCCAAAATAAAAACCCTCGATTTATTCATCAACCTTGATGATATCCCAGCACAAAAAATTACACCTTTGTTCGCCGAAATCAATCAGGAATTGGCAGGTTTGTCTCGTCAAATGGAAGAAGTAATACAAAAAGAACAAATTCCGTTAGAACAAGGCGAATCAGATATGATAAGAATGCTCGATACTTCGCGCGCCATTCCGTCAACAAAACCAACCAATAATTTGCCTAAAAATTGAGTAAATCAAAATCATTTCGACAATACGATAGTTCGGCGAAAATCAAGCAAATTATCGAAAACATTTCGATTCGCGAACAAAAAATCCTTCTCAAAGGTCTTGTAGGTTCTTCATTATCGTTTGTTGTAAAAGCACTTTTTTCGAATGCCGAAACTCCGTTTTTATTGATTCTTAACGATAAAGAAGAAGCGGCCTATTATTTAAACGATTTGGAGCAGCTCATCAATGACGAAGATGTGCTTTTTTATCCTGGTTCTTTCCGCAATCCTTATCAAATTGAGGATACTGATAATGCTAATATTTTGTTGCGTGCCGAAGTTTTAAACCGAATCAATTCGCGCAAAAAACCATCCATTATTGTTACTTATCCCGAGGCAATTTTCGAAAAAGTGGTTACTAAAAAAGAATTGGATAAAAACACTTTAAAAGTGGCTGTTGCCGATAAAATTTCAATAGATTTTATCAACGAAGTGTTATTTGAATATGAATTCAAACGCGTCGATTTTATTTCGGAGCCAGGAGAGTTTTCTGTTCGTGGCGGTATTATTGATGTTTTTTCTTTTTCAAATGACAATCCTTACCGAATCGAATTTTTTGGTAATGAAGTCGAAACTATTCGAAGTTTTGATGTCGAAACCCAATTGTCAATCGAAAGACAAAAGAAAATTACGATTATACCCAATGTTGAAAATAAATTTTTTCAAGAAGAACGCGAAAGTTTTTTAGATTATATCAATCCCAAATCCATTCTTTTTATCCAAAATACCGAATCGCTTTTTAGCAAATTGGATATGATGTTTGCAAAAGCTGGTATTGCGTTTGAAAATTTATCCAAAGATATTAAACACGCCGCACCAGAGCAATTGTTTTTGAATCAGTCGGCTTTTATTAAAAAAGCACTGGATTTTACATTGGTAGAAATAGGAAACAAAGCGGTTTTTAAAACCCAAAAAACGTTTGAATTTCATATTGTACCACAACCGTCTTTTAACAAACAATTTGATTTGTTACTCAATAATTTGAATGACAATCATTTTAACGGCATCAAAAATTATCTTTTTTGTTCTAATGATGCGCAAGCCAAACGCTTTCATGATATTTTTGAATCTTTAGACGAAGTCAATTCCGAAAGTATTCGCAAACAATATGAAACCATTACTTTGCCTTTGTACCAAGGTTTTGTTGACGAAGAAAACCAGATTGCTTGTTACACCGACCATCAAATTTTTGAGCGTTACCATAAATTCAGTATTAAAAACGGCTATTCTAAAAAGCAAACCATCACGCTTAAAGAGTTGACAACGCTTTCTGTTGGCGATTATGTGACGCATATTGATCACGGAATAGGAAAATTTGGCGGTCTGCAGAAAATTCAGGTCGAAGGTAAAACCCAAGAAGCCATCAAACTTGTTTATGCTGATAACGATATTGTATATGTAAGTATTCATTCACTTCATAAAATTTCAAAATTCAACGGAAAAGACGGTACGCCTCCAAAAATTTATAAATTAGGTTCGAATGCTTGGAAAGTTTTAAAGCAAAAAACCAAAGCACGCGTCAAACATATTGCGTTCAATTTGATTCAGTTGTACGCAAAAAGACGATTGGACAAAGGATTTGCATTTGCGCCAGACAGCTATCTTCAATTGGAATTGGAGAGTTCATTTATATATGAAGATACGCCCGACCAAACTAAATCGACGCAAGAAGTAAAAGCCGATATGGAAAGCGAACGACCCATGGATCGTTTGGTCTGTGGTGATGTGGGTTTTGGAAAAACCGAAGTGGCCATTCGTGCCGCATTCAAAGCGGTTGATAACGGCAAGCAGGTGGCGATTTTGGTACCTACGACGATTCTGGCTTACCAACATTTTCGAACTTTTACCGAAAGATTAAAAGAAATGCCAGTAACCATTGGTTATTTGAACCGTTTTAGAACTGCAAAACAGAAGTCGGAAACCTTAAAAGAATTGGCTGAAGGAAAATTAGATATTGTTATAGGAACACATCAATTGGTCAATAAAAATGTGGTTTTTAAAGATTTGGGATTGTTGATTATTGACGAAGAACAAAAATTTGGGGTCAATGTAAAAGACAAATTAAAAACCATTTCGGCCAATGTTGACACTTTGACTTTGACCGCAACGCCCATTCCGAGGACTTTGCAATTTTCGTTAATGGCAGCACGCGATTTGTCAATTATTACAACCCCGCCGCCCAATCGCTATCCAATCGAAACCAACGTGGTTGGCTTTAATGAAGAATTGATTCGGGATGCAATTTCGTATGAAATTCAAAGAAATGGTCAAGTTTTTTTTATCAATAACCGAATCGAAAACATCAAAGAAGTGGCGGGAATGATCCAACGATTGGTTCCGAATGCTAGGGTTGGAATTGGTCACGGCCAAATGGAAGGCAAAAAATTAGAAGAACTGATGTTGGCTTTTATGAACGGCGAATTTGATGTTTTGGTTGCCACAACAATTATAGAAAGTGGTTTGGATGTGCCCAATGCCAATACTATTTTTATCAATAATGCCAATAATTTTGGATTGTCTGACTTGCATCAGATGCGTGGACGCGTGGGCCGAAGTAACAAAAAAGCCTTTTGTTATTTTATATGCCCACCCTATTCGGCGATGACCGACGATGCACGCAAGCGCATTCAAGCTTTGGAGCAGTTTAGTGAGTTGGGCAGCGGTTTTAATATTGCGATGAAGGATTTGGAAATTCGTGGCGCCGGCGATTTGTTGGGCGGAGAACAAAGTGGTTTTATCAACGAAATTGGTTTTGAAACCTATCAAAAAATCATGAATGAAGCCATTGATGAACTTAAAGAAAATGAGTTCAAAGATTTATATACAGACGAAAATGATACGGTCGAAAAAGAATATGTAAAAGACCTGACGATAGATACCGATTTCGAATTGTTGTTTTCGGACGAATACATCAATAACATTTCGGAGCGATTGAATTTGTATAATGAGTTGAGTTTGATAAAAGATGAAGCTGCACTTTTAGCATTCGAAAAAAAGTTAATTGACCGTTTTGGCCCTTTGCCGAAACAAGCCATTTCGTTATTGAACAGTATCCGCATCAAATGGATTGCAACCAAATTAGGCATCGAAAAATTGATTATGAAACAAGGTAAGATGATTTGTTATTTTGTGGCCGATCAGCAATCCGCTTATTATACTTCCAATCAATTTCATAAGGTGTTGCAGTTTGTACAAAAAAATCCGACAATTTGCCGCATGAAAGAAAAGCAAACCACCAACGGATTACGACTGTTATTGACTTTTGAGAATGTAAAGTCGATAAACAAAGCGCTGTCGCTGATTGGTTTGGTTTAACTAATTATTTTAATCCATAAAAAAAGCCATCAATTTTAAAACTGACGGCTTTTTTATGAAATTGATAAAAACTACATTTTCAGTATTTTGAAATTGGCTTGAGCGCCATCTCCAATTAATTTAAAGAAATAAGTGCCAGCGGCAAAAGCAGCCATATCTACTTTAGTTGTTGTTGCGTTAACGGTTTTGTGGTACAACAATCTTCCTTCAATATTATAAACATAAACATCAGTTATTGTTGATTGTGCATCAATGGTAACCAAGTCTTTTGTTGGATTTGGATAATAAGCAAAATTGAGCCTGTTGTTGGTTCCAATTCCTAAATTGCTACTGTTAAAAATATATTCTACAAAATTAGTTGCTAGATTTTGACCACATAACGGACGAATTTTGATTCGGTAATCCGTATTTGGTATTATATCATAAGCAGTAAATGATGGTATATTTGAAATTTCTGAGAGTTCAAATTCGTCTCCAACTGCTGTAACCGATAATTCCCATTGGTCTGGCATTGTTTCATCTGACCAATTGATCAACACCGATGATGGAGTAAGTGCTGCAACGGTAATATTACTAATACGATTGGTACAAGCACCTAAACATCCTGTACTTAAACAGTTTGAAAATTCGACATTACTAATTATTGCATCCGCTGGTTGTGGGCCAAAACCGTTGTTAAAACTAATTCCCACTCCAGAAACCAAATGACAATAACTCATAATGGTTCCTTTTTCAGAAGGTGACGGAATCACGCCATCAGCGCAACCACCTTCTTGAAATCCTGCACATCCGTCGATACTGGTTCCATTGCCATTCCAAACACAAGCATGTGTATGTCTTGACCCCAAAACGTGACCATTCTCGTGAGTTAAAACTTGCACAGTCCAAGAGTAAACAGGAACAGTGTCGAAGCCAAAGTCAACGTCGGAATAACTTCTAGTGGCTTCAGTACATAGACCACCAATGCTCGAAGCCAAGCCGCCAAGTCCTCCTGGATCTAATCCCATCAATGAGGCTACATCAGCATCGAAAGCCGGACGGTTTTGAAAAAATTGTGCCAAATATTCTGATGAGTCTCCACCAGAATAAGGATCTGGTGTAGTCCAAATGAATAGGGATTTAAGGGCAATAGTAATGCCATCGTTGTCATACAAAGTTTGCATGTTATTAAAAACCGAACTCGCCCAATTGGTTGCAGTAAAAATATTGCTTCCATTGGCTTGGTATAAATTGTAGTCCAATTCAAAATACATTGTAACACATCTATAACTGCTAACATTAGCGTTATCGCTACTGCGGATTTCAAGGTCCGCAGCAATATTTTTATCGTCAGTATGACAATTAAAATCCTGAGTAATTTTCATGTTTTGATCGGCATAAATAATATAATCACTTGTATTATTTGGCGTATTTAATTTACCGATAACCAAATTACTTAGTCTTGTATTAGATACAATTCCGTTCATTTCGCCATTGAAAAAGTTAATTGATGCAACCGAATTGCTATCGCCATCAATAATTCCTCTGTAATAAACACCAGGATTATAATTGACAGCAGTGGCTTTGTCGGTATCCAAATGAAATCCTTCGGCAAAAAGATTTACTTTATACAATTGTACGTTGATAATTTCATTGTTGTAAGGAATAGCAATTGCAATCGTTTGTAATTTTTGATTTACAATTTGGTTTACAACACTTGAATTGATTGTCGCTAATGATGCGTTGGCAACCACATTTTCATAAGCTCTGTTAGAAAATGACGTTGCTGGTGTCAATACCGAAAAGTTCTGGAACACTGCCTTTTGGGCAATTAAAGTCTCTATTTGCTTGGCAACTTTGCGCTGGGCATTGAGATTGAAGCAGCATAGAATGGCTAGGAATAGTGTAATTTTTTTCATTATAATTTTTGATTCTTAATTTAATTTGTCAAATATAATAGATATTTTTGTTATATTTTTGGTTTATAACGATTTCAAGTCTTTTATTACTTTAAAAGCAATATCAACATCTTGATCATTTACTAAAATTGTAAATTCGTATGACGTCGAAACTACCTCGTTAATGATTATTCCTTCCCACGCCAAGCGCTGAAAAATAAAATAATAAACACCTGGTATTGACACATTATCTTTGGGTAATTTGATGGTAATTGATGCCAAATTATGAAATTTATGCAACAATTTTTCGCCTTCAAGATGTTTCTCAACCAAATGACTTACGCTTTCGCTTACAATGATATTGGTTTCGCTTACGCCTCGTGAAGACGTGTAAAAAATATCTGAATAATTATTTATTTCCGAAATCAATTCGGCTTGTTTGTTCAAAATCGTATCGGATACTGCAAATGTAAAATCGGATAAAGAAGAACGTACCGTAATTTCACCTAAATTTTTTAAAACTTTCACGATTTTATGATTCAATCTAAAATCCAAATCTTCTGAAAGTCGCTTTAATGCCATTACAATTGCGCCTTGTTTGACTTCTTTGCCGAGCTCATTTTGCAATTCGGGTAACATATTGCGTGATAAAGAAGTAAGATTTATAATACCTTGTGATAATGCACTCAATAAAAAAGGCTTTGTTTTTATGTAGTTTTCTACAACTGATGCAATTGTTGTCATGTTAAAAAAGGTAAGTTGGGGCCTTGCAAAAATACAATTAAAAAACAATTTGTTACAAATACATCATATTAAAAATGATAAAAAGCATCTTCTAAATGTTCTATTTTGAAATCATTAGCCATTTTTTGAACCGCAATAATATCAAACCGTACCTCGCAATCTAGATCATTAGCAATTACATATTCATTCACGGCTTTTACAAGCAATTGGATTTTTTTGGGTTTTACAAAATCTTGTGGTAAACCAAAATCAATACTTGAACGCGTTTTCACTTCAACAATGGCAAGTATCTGTTCTTTTTGGGCAATGATGTCTATTTCTGCTTTTTGAAAAGTCCAATTGGTTTCAAGAATCGTATAACCGTTTTTTTCTAAATAGGTTAGGGCCATGGCTTCTCCTAATTTTCCTAAGTCGTTGTGTTGGGCCATTTGAATGGTATCAAAATAAAATTACTCAAATTTTAGAACAGTGGTTTTTTCATTCACTTCCAATCGCACTTTTGCACCTAAAATTAAGGTACGATTATCATGAATATGTCCAGCAGGAAAATCGAAAACAATAGGGAAACGATAATTTTTTGTAATATCGGCCACAATTTGATTGGCATTTTTTCCCCACGGAATCTCATTGTCTTTCATTTTGGTCATACTGCCAACAATCAAACCTTTCAAATTTTCGAAGCAACCGCAACGCTTTAAAGCCATCATCATACGGTCGATATGGTACAAGTACTCGTCTAAATCTTCTATAAAAAGAATTTTTCCTGCGCAATTTATTTGCGAATCAGAACCCATTAAACTGAATAAAATCGACAAATTGCCGCCTATTAATTCGCCTTCGGCTTGTCCTAATTTATTCTCTTGATCAAACGGCACCACATATTCTAAAGTATTGCCGAACAATGCTTTTTGGAAACTTTCTTTGACCGCAGGTGTTGCTTTTTCGACGTTCACGGGCATCAGCGCATGTAATGATTGAAAGCCCAATTCGTGCAAATGGCTGTGCAAAACTGTAACATCACTAAAACCAATCACCCATTTGGGATTTTTTTGAAAGTTAGAAAAGTCAACCAAATCAATCATCCGCACCGTGCCATAACCACCGCGAACACACCAAACCGCTTTGATATTTGGGTTGTCAATCATGTCTTGAAAGTCAGCTGCTCTTTGCGCATCGGTGCCAGCAAGTTGGTTGTTGTCTAATCCGATGCTGCTGCCAACAATGACTTCCAATCCCCAACTTTTCATCAAATCAATAGCAGGTTTTAGATTGTCAACAATATTTTTGCGTGCTGTGGCAACAATGCCAATAGTATCGCCTTTTTTGAGATAGGGAGGTGTGATCATTTTGGTCTGTGAATAAAAGGTATATGAATGAATAAACAAAAGAAATAAAATTATTTTTGTAAATGACATTTTAATAAAATTTAAATTCAATCCGCCAATCCATCCGCTAGTACTTTCACCCGAAAAACCGCCGAAGATTTCAAAACAAACGATAGGTATGGCGTGTTCAATCCTTTTTCTTTCAAAAATAGAAAATAATCATGCTAAATCTTCATTTCAATAAACTATTAACGATAGTATTGCTATTTTTGTATCCAATTCAATTTAAAAGATGATTCAAAATCCAAAAAGATATACAATTACAGCAGCTTTACCTTACACCAACGGGCCAATTCATATTGGACATTTAGCGGGTGTCTATGTGCCTTCAGACATTTATGCAAGGTATTTGAGGTTGCAAGGAAAAGATGTGGCTTTCCTGTGCGGAAGTGATGAGCATGGTGTTGCCATTTCGATGAAAGCCAAAAAAGAAGGCATTTCGCCACAACAAGTCATCGACAAATATGACGGCATTATCCGCAAATCGTTTGTCGATTTTGGCATTTCGTTTGATAATTATTCGCGCACTTCATCTAAAATTCATCACGAAACCGCTTCGGCATTTTTTAGAAAGTTGTATGATAAAGGTGATTTTATTGAAGAAGTTACCGAGCAATTGTATGATGCCAAAGCCAATCAGTTTTTAGCCGATCGTTTTGTGGTGGGCACTTGTCCAAAATGTGGCAACGAAGAAGCCTATGGCGACCAATGTGAAAAATGTGGTACGACGTTAAATGCCACCGATTTAATCAATCCAAAATCAACCATTACTGGCGACATTCCGGTGCTTAAAGCGACCAAACATTGGTTTTTGCCTTTAGACAGGTACCAAGATTTTCTTTCTGCTTGGATATTGCTAGGTCACGCCAAAGATTGGAAAACCAATGTGTTAGGTCAGGTAAAATCCTGGTTGGATGACGGATTGAAACCACGGGCTGTAACCAGAGATTTAGATTGGGGTATTGATGTGCCTGTTGAAGGTGCCGAAGGGAAAAAATTGTATGTGTGGTTTGATGCGCCAATTGGCTATATTTCAGCTACCAAAGAATGGGCTGCTCGCGAAGGAAAAGACTGGGAACCCTACTGGAAAAATGAAGATACAAAACTGGTGCATTTTATAGGCAAAGATAATATTGTATTTCATTGTATTATTTTCCCGGCGATGTTGAAAGCCGAAGGCAGTTTTATTTTGCCTGACAATGTGCCTGCGAATGAATTTTTAAATTTGGAAGGCAATAAATTATCCACTTCAAAAAATTGGGCGGTTTGGTTGCACGAATATTTGGAAGATTTTCCAGAAAAGCAAGATGTTTTGCGTTATGCTTTAACTGCTAATGCGCCAGAAACCAAGGACAATGATTTTACATGGAAAGATTTTCAGTCGAGAAACAATAACGAATTGGCAGCTGTTTTTGGCAATTTTATCAATCGGATAGTGGTTTTGACCAATAAATACTATGACGGAATTGTACCGGCGCCAAACACTTTTTCAGAAGTTGACGCAGCCACTTTAACAGAATTAAAAGCCTATCCAGCTGTTATCTCTAGTTCGATTGAAAGGTACCGTTTTCGGGAAGCGCTAGGCGAATTGATGAATGTTGCCCGTTTGGGAAATAAATATTTGGCAGACGAAGCGCCGTGGCAAATGATCAAAACCGATGAAGCGCGTGTGCAAACACAAATGTATGTGGCTTTACAAATTGCAACGGCCTTGCGTGTTTTGTGTGAACCATTTTTACCATTTACAGCCTATAAACTTGATAGAATTTTTAATTTTTCTGCCGATATTCAAGAAAAACTGACATGGAAAACCCTAGCAAACTCCTCTGATTTGCTTGAAGCTGGGCACAAAATTGGTCAAGCCGAAATCTTATTCGAGCAGATTGAAGACGAAGCCATTCAAAAACAAATGGATAAATTAGCAACTACAAAGATCGAAAATTTGGATGCTACATTGAACAAAATCTTGATTCCTGAGCAGAAAGCCACGATTCAATATGAAGATTTTGCTAAAATGGATTTGCGTGTCGGAACCATTTTAGAAGCACAAAAAATGCCAAAAGCGAACAAATTGTTAATTTTAAAAGTAGATACCGGCATCGATATTCGCACTATTGTTTCAGGTATTGCCGAAAGTTTTTCGCCCGAATCCATTATCGGAAAAAAGGTAACCGTTTTGGTCAATCTTGCACCTCGAAACTTGCGTGGCGTCGAGAGCCAAGGCATGATTTTGATGGCAAATGACGCACAAGGTAAATTGGTTTTTGTCAATCCAGATGCCGATGGCGTCGCCAATGGGGAAGGAATCAATTAAACTGCCCCATTTTATAACCCTCCGAGAAGCAAACAATTCGAAGGTCGGTTATTTATAGTGCTCTCGCTTAGTATCCGGCATTAATTGAGGTTAATTGCCTTGTCTTTGGGGAATTTTTAAGGATAAATTATTAATTTTAGAAGTAGCTAGAGCTAAAAACCAACAAAATAACTTTAAAAATAAGCGCGTAATTGAACGCTTCCGGTATGAATTGCTTTGCTGGTTTCGCTTTTTCGTCCTTGATAATTCAGATTGATGTCTAAAAAATCAGTAAGGTTTTTTTGAACCAACAACCGCCATGTGGTGTTTTGTCCAGGTTGCAATCCTTCGAGCATTTGATAAGCCACTGGTGCTAATGCATCACCTTTAAATTGGTTTTCATACAAAGAAAATTCGCCATTGATTGTAAACTTTTTTTCGCTCGTATAACTAAACGAAGTACCAAATCGCTGTTGGTGCAATTGCTCTTTGTCGCCAATAGTGTTGTCTTTTTTTTGAAATTCATAAAACAAATCCCAACTTGCATTTTTAGAAAAAAGATACGAAAGCTTTGGCGACAGTTGATTGCCTTTTATTTCAAAATTTTTAGCGCCATAATTTTCAGAAACCGTCGCCGAACATAATTTTTGTGCGGCAATACCAAACAGCCAACTTTTTTTGTACAAATGCGCATATTGCAGTTGGTGCGAACTGCTGTTATTTTCTTGGGAGCCCACCGAGAGTAGGTTTTTTGACTTAACATCCAAGTAAGTGTAGGTCACCGAATGTTTTTGTTTACCACGGTTATAAAACAAACTGTTTCGGAAACTCAAATTCAATCCAAGTAAATCGGTGTCGCTTTTGGCAAAAGGATTGAAGTCAAAAGCACTGCCATTGCGCTCCATTTTTCTATCGGTCAAAAAAGAAGTTTGGTTATAAAAGAAGGACAATAATTTTTTAAGGCCTTTTTCATTTTGCCATCGGTTTGGATTCAGCGTAAGCGCTCCCGAAAATTTATTTTGGTGTGTTTTTACAAAGACTTGATTGGGCAAAAAGACGCGTACATATTTTGCTTGGTCTGCAAATTGCGCCACTTCAAACTCTTCTAATTCCTTAATTCCGTTGGTGTTGTAGTCATTCCAAGTATAAACACCTTGTCCCGCATCGACCTCAACATACGAAAATTCTTGTTGAGCAATGCTACCAGAAGTGTTTTCGTAGGCCACGTTTAATTGCATCAATTGATTAAAAAACTGGTCATTATATAAAACTCTTGAGTTTAATGAAGGTTCATTTTGCAGCAAATCATTTTCAAATTCGAGGGTTCTGTAATTCACAAAAACCGACAAATCACTTTTGTCGGTTTGAATTAATTTTGATTTTAAATAATACGAATGCGAAGTGTTCACGCGTTGTACAATGCCGTTTTGCAAACTGTCATTCCTGCGGTTGAAGTATCCCAATTCGACAAAAACCTTGGTACTGTCGCCGCGGCCAACAAACGCACCAAATTCTGAAAAGCGTTGGCTCAAGACCGAAAGCTGGTTGGTTGCAACCAATTTTTCTTTATTGTCTTCTAATCGAAAACTACTTCCAATCCAATTTTTTTTGAAATGAAAACGCGCTTGTGTTTGGTTTCTTAAAAATTTTGAATCGGCATACGACCCATCACTTTTCAAGTAACTGGCGTTTTCTTGTAACGTAATTTTGTTGAATTTAAAAACCGAATTCACCACATGTCTTGTACCGTTAAAACTTTCCGAAAAATCCAATTGTTCTAATTGGTAGGTCAAAAATCCTTTTTCTGGAAGTTGGAACGCCACACCAGCAACCAACAGACTTTGATTCCCTAACGGATTGGTTAAATTCCAATCACGGTCAAATTCGATGGTGAACAATCGCTCGATGGTTTGGAATTTCTTTTCGATAAACTGATAATTCGCAAACGCGTCAATGTTCCATTTTTTTGAATACAAGCGCTGTTTGGCATTGACTTTTGCAGCAATTCCTTGGTTGTCATCATCATCAATCTTCGAAAATAAATTTTTATCATTGTTGCTGATTCCGATTTCAAAATCGACATTGGTTTTATCATTGGGACTGTATTTTCCTATAACCGTCGCAATTTGCAGTTTTACAGGAGGCACCAAGCGAATGGTGGGTTCATAATTGCCCTGTAAAATACCGTTCATTGGCGCGACATATTCAAAAATTCGACCAATTCCAGTAGTATTCTTCAGCTTATAATTACCTTGATTATTGGCAGTTAACGAAAATTTTACGTTATAAAGCTCGTCTTCTGAATTGTTTGAAACTTCAAAAACGACAACACCATTAACAAACGTTTTTTTATATAAAATTTTATTTTCGGCATAAGTGTCACTGTAGGCTGATGGTGCCATCATCAAATCAGGATTATCGCCCGCGGCAACCAATGCTTGCACTTGTTCGGTTGATAAAGTTTGTTGTAAAGGCTGGTTTTTGACATCATTTTCGCTATACAAATAACCGCCAATACTCCATTGTTCTTGTTCATGGGTTGCACCAGCATAGGTAATAAAACGGGTGTAATTTCTATCAGAATATTGGTATTCGATGTTGATTCGCATTTCTGAAGTAATCGGAAAAAGCGAGGTAAAGATGATTTCGCCCGCATTATAATCTATCGTATAATCATTGTTTTCGCCACGTTGAAGCAAAATGCCATTAACAAAAACACTTTCAGATCCCGAAATTACCAAAATATACAATTCGCCATTAGGACCTTTTAATTTGTAAGGACCTTGATTGCCCTCTTGACCAACAAAAGTACTTTTAGCATATTGACCACGAACCAAAGCGGCAGAAGCAAAAACAGTGGTTTTTTTGACTTCGGTACCCAATTCAAAGCGCGCAGCTATGCCTTGTACTTTTTTGTTGAAATTTAAAAACTTGGATTTTCGGTTTTCTAAAAACAAATCGCCTGCACGAATGTTCCATTTGTCGCTGAACAATTCGATGAAAATTTGGTCAAATTCGTCTAATTTTTGAGAATAGCCGCCTTCTTGTAGCGGAATATTGCTGTCTTGGATTGAAGCACGAAGGCTTACTTTATCGGATATTTTGCCAGTGATTTGTAAATCCAATGATGAGTTGACAACGGCATTTTGATTGTTACCTACCGTAATGCCACGTGTGATGCTTCCCGATGTGTTCAAACCGTCAAAAGGAACGAATTTTTTTATAGGATCTCTCGAAACTTGGTATAAATTGCCGTTTTCGAGAACCCGTCTTTTGTCGTAAATGGTATATTCTTTGGTTAAAAATTCCGGAAATTTTAAATACCTGATCGTAATCGAATCGTCAAAAACAGTTGCTTTTTCATTAAAAATCAAGTTTGCTTTTTGAAAATTGATGATATAAAATGCTGGATCAATGGCTACGCCATTTTTATCTAATAATTTAAAAAAACTACTGTTGATGCTAACACTGTCGATCTTAATAGTGTCTCGCGAGGCCATTATTTTTTTGTTTTGGTATGGCGTTTTGATTTCCTGCGCTCTAACGACGGAAAAAAATAGAAGCATACCGCAAAAAAGCAATTTTTTCAACATAAGAATATAACGTACGAATGTCAAAAGTAGTGTTATAATTAGATAATTAGAAAATAGGATGATTAGAAAATTGGATAATGAGCTAAATAATTGATAATCCAACAATCCAAAACCCTAGCAATCTAATTGTCTTCTTTGGTTACCAGCTGCATGGTTTCGCGGCTGACTTGCTTTAGCAAAACGGTTTTATTTTTTTCGACCATTTTGGCTGCTTTTTCATCAAAATGGCGAATGGTATAAAGTGACACATTTTCGTTATAAGATACTTTAAACTTTTTAGAAAGCGTGTTTTTTAAAGCATCAAAATTGCCGAATTTATCTTCTATGCAAACTGAAAAACTGATTGCCGAATTCTGAATCAAACTGACTTTCATTTTAAATTGATGCAATAAAGCAAAAATTTCGCTGATGTTTTCTTCCATAATAAACGAAAAATCAATCGAAGAAAGCGAAATCAACAACTGCTCTTTTTTTACAATAAAGCAAGGCAAATTCGGGGATAAATCTGCTCCTTTGGCAACGCTTGTTCCAGGTAAATTTGGATTGATGAACGATTTTACAAACAACGGAATCTCCTTTTTTTGTAATGGTTGCAGTGTTTTTGGATGAATGACAGTGGCGCCATAAAAAGCCAATTCGATTGCTTCGCGGTAAGAAATCTGATTCAAAAGAGTGGCATTCTCAAAATAACGTGGATCGGCATTCATTACACCAGGGACGTCTTTCCAAATCGTAACGCTTTTGGCATTCAGGCAATAGGCAAAAATGGCTGCCGTATAATCTGAACCTTCGCGACCCAAAGTCGTTGTAAAATTATTTTCATCCGAACCCAAAAAACCTTGCGTTATGTTGAGTGTTTTTTGTTGGATTTTTTTTGAAATATTTTTTTTAGTTCTTTCCCAATCCACATTGGCATCGCGATAATTGCTGTCGGTTTTAATAAAATTCCGCACATCAATCCAATTGGTTTCGATGCCCATTAAAGTCATATAATGACTCAAAATTGTACTCGAAATCAATTCGCCGTAACTCACAATTTGGTCATAGACAAAGTTGTAATTGGGCGATTTGTTGTGGTTTAAAAAATAATTTAAATCTGCAAAAAGTGCATTTACATCAACAAAAACGCTACTTTTTTCATCGTCAAACAAATCAATCAAAATTTGATTGTGGTATTTTATTACTTCCTGAACAGAAGCTTGCAAAGCCGGTGACTTTTCGAAATAATTTTTGATAACAACCTCTAGTGCATTGGTCGTTTTTCCCATTGCCGAAACCACCAACATAACATCTTCGTACCCTACTTTTTGCAAAACATCATGCACATTTTTGATTCCGGCAGCATCTTTTACCGATGCACCTCCAAATTTGAATATTCTCATGCTATAACAATGAAAGATTGAATATTGATTTAAAAATTTTTCTTCAAGAAAGCATCGATTCCTGTTTCATCCATTTGCGCGACAAGCCAATCATCGAGGATTCTAGCACCCGATTTTTTATAAAAATCAATGGCAGGGGTGTTCCAATCGAGCACATTCCATTCTATTCGGCGTACTTGATCTTTTTTGCCTTGCGCAATAATTTTCGAATATAGGGCAAATCCCAAACCTGAACCACGCATTTTTTCGGTTACAATCAAGTCTTCGAGATGAATTGTTTTTCCTTTCCATGTTGAATACCGGAAATAGTACAATGCCATACCTACTATAATGTTGTCCGCTTCGGCAACAAAAGTATGAAACAAAGGAGCTGCTCCAAAGCCATCACGTTCCAAATCATTAACCGTAAGCACTACTGCATCAGGCTCTTTTTCAAAAACGGCCAATTCAGTAATCAGTTGTAAGACCGAAGGCATATCGGCAACAGTACCTTTTCGAATTATCATACTTATCAATGTTTTGTCGATTGGACTGCATTTTGGTTTATAAACCTCGCAATGTCCTAAAAAGCAAATATACAAATCCGATAAACTAATTCTCAAAAATTACTTGTATTTCACAAAAAAACCGATATTTGTGCACAATTAACTACAACGATTTCGTAATGGAAGAACGCAACAAAACATTAGGAGAATTTATTATCGAGAACCAAAAAGCACACCAATATTCGTCGGGTGAGTTGTCTAGAATCATCAATTCGATTCGCTTGGCTGCCAAAGTGGTCAATTATAAAGTGAACAAAGCTGGACTGGTTGACATTGTTGGTGCTGCTGGTGAACAAAATATTCAGGGAGAAGACCAACAAAAGTTGGATGTTTATGCGAACGAAGTGTTTATCCAAACTTTGATCAATCGCGAAATTGTTTGCGGAATTGCTTCGGAAGAGAATGACGATTTTATCACAGTTGAAGGTTCTGATAGCGGTAATAATAACAAATATGTGGTTTTAATGGATCCGCTTGACGGCTCTTCTAATATTGACGTAAATGTTTCTGTGGGTACCATTTTTTCTGTTTTTAGAAGAATTACTCCTATTGGTACACCGGTAAAGTTAGAAGATTTTTTGCAGCCAGGCACGGCACAAGTTGCGGCGGGCTATGTGATTTATGGGACTTCGACGATGTTGGTTTATACTACAGGTCATGGCGTGAATGGTTTTACCTTGAACCCAGCAATTGGAACTTTTTATTTATCACACCCGAACATGCAGTTTTCAAAAGATGGTAATATCTATTCTATTAACGAGGGCAATTATGTGCATTTTCCGCAAGGCGTCAAAGATTATATCAAATATTGTCAGTTGGAAGAAGAAGACCGACCTTATACATCGCGTTATATCGGCAGTTTGGTTTCTGACATCCACCGCAACATGATTAAAGGCGGAATTTATATTTATCCGACAAGTTCCAAAGCACCAAAAGGCAAATTGCGTTTGTTGTACGAATGCAATCCGATGGCATTTATAGTTGAGCAGGCGGGCGGAAAAGCGTCGGACGGATTTGGTAGAATTATGGAAATTCAGGCGACCGAATTGCATCAACGTGTTCCGTTTTTTTGTGGTAGTTACAATATGGTAGAAAAAGCAGAAGATTTTATGATGAAGGCAAAGTTGAGTAAATATTAATTAATCTCTAATTCAGATTATGAGCCGTTGAGATTTCATAGGGAATCTGCTATTGTTACTTTACCAAATTTAATTTTTGGATTAATTATAAAGAGAACAACTTCGAAATTTTTTGATAACGCAATATGTCCGCAAGAAAAACGTAAACAAAAAAATTACGCATTACAATCAAGAAAATTATAAGTTACAATCATGAAGATTATAAGTTACAATCAAGAAAATTATAAGTTATAATTTTTTTGATTAGTGGTTAAGATTTTTTTGATTTAAATCAAATGCAAAATAAGCGGAGCCAAAAAACAAGGATTTGATTTTCTAGAGACATGAAAAAAATTGATTTTCAGCAAAATGTAATTCCTCCTTTTGACTAAAACATAATTCAGGTTTAATGTTTAAAACAAAGGTTCAAAGTCTATCACTACACTTTGAACCTTTGCTTTTTTTGGCCTGAAATTATTTATTCATGTGTTGCATTTCATACAAAAAGGTATCCAAATCTACTTCCAATACCAATAATGATAACGCTTTGTCAACAATATAATGCACATTACTTGGCGTAAATCCCAATGCCAGAGCAAATCGGCTCAAAATTTCTTTTTGTTTTGGTCCTAAAACGTGGTCAGCATAAACCATGCGCGACAAATCATACAAACGTTCCAAACGTTGGGTGTGCAAAGAGGGCGGATTGATAGGGTATTTTAATGGATTCTCTAGAATCTCCGCATATTCTTCGGGAGAAATTTCCAATTGTATGGCCAATTTGTCTAGGAAGAGGCGCTCTTCTTCGCTCAAATGACCGTTTTCCATGGCAACTCTTACAATAGCCGAAAAATGACCTTTATTTCTGTTTTTGAATCCGCTATCAAATAAATCTGAAAATGACATAATTGTGTTTTATTTATTTTGCAAATATAAATGTATTTCGATTTTAATTGAACGATTACCAAAAGAAATTGCAAGTAAAATCTAATTTTATCATCATAACTGTTTTGAATTTTACCAAATAAAAAAAAATAATTGTAAGTTTGAGTCTACTAAATCTATAAAATATTAATAATGTCTGAATTTTGGATCTATTTTGAAATAGGATTACGACACGTTTTAGACATCAAAGCCTACGACCACGTGCTTTTTCTTATTGCGCTAACCGTTCCGTATGCCTTCAAAGATTGGAAACGTGTGTTGCTTTTGGTCAGCCTTTTTACTGTTGGTCATACGTTGGCACTGTTGCTCTCGGTCTTTGGATTTGTAGTAATTAAAGTAAATTTAGTCGAATTTTTAATTCCCATTACCATTTTAATTACCGCCTTTTTTCACTTATTCACCGCCGGAAAAAGCAGTAAAAACGACAGTATCAGCGTGATTGCTTTTATCACTTTATTTTTTGGAATCATTCACGGACTGGGCTTTTCCAATTATTTCAAAACAATACTTCCGGGCAATGCCACCGCAAAATTGATTCCGCTTTTAGAGTTTGCACTCGGCATCGAAGCAGCGCAGCTTAGTGCAGTTTTTGTAGTTTTGATTGTTTCCTATGTTGTACAAACTTTTTTTAGATTTTCAAAAAGAGATTGGACCCTCGTTATGGCGGCTTTTGTAATCGGTGTGGTTTTGCCAATGATTTTGTCAAGTCCCATTTGGTAAAATAATTAACGTTACGATTTTATTTATTTGATAAAATCAGATTACATTCACAAAAAATTTTATAATCTATTTTTCCTGAATCAATGAATTTAGAAAAACTAAATAAATACGACAAAGCCTATCTCAGAATTGCCAAAGAATGGAGTCTTTTGTCGTACTGCAAACGCAAGCAAGTAGGCGCAATTATCGTAAAAGACCGAATGATTATTTCTGACGGTTACAACGGAACGCCAAGTGGTTTTGAAAATTGTTGCGAAGATGAAGAAGGACTAACCCGTTGGGATGTTTTGCATGCCGAAGCCAACGCCATCCTAAAAGTAGCGCGTTCTACCCAATCTTGTGAGGGTGCTACTTTGTATATTACGCTTTCGCCCTGCAAAGAGTGTAGTAAATTAATCCACCAATCTGGAATCAAGAGAGTGGTTTATCAAAACGGCTATCGCGACGATTCGGGATTACAATTTTTAACCAAAGCCGGAATAACTGTGGTGCAAATTACGGAACTCGAAGAATAATGAAAAAAGATAAAAACTATTTACCGGTTTTAATTTTTATGACGCTGGCATTGGGCATTGTTTTGGGTTCTGTGCTTAATTTTCCTATTCGTGACGCATTTTTTTCGACGAGTAATCATAAGGACAAACTCAACAAACTGATTGATTTTATCGATAACGAATATGTTGATGCTGTCAATACCGATTCGATTGTTGATTTGACTGTGAATAGTATTTTGGATAAGCTTGATCCACATTCGGTTTACATCGCGCAAAGCGAAATGGAAGGCGTTGCCCAAAGTATGAAGGGCGATTTTGTTGGAATTGGCGTTAATTTTTATATGTATAATGATACAGTTGCTATAATCAAACCCATTGCCAACGGACCTTCAGAAAAAGCTGGAATTCAAGCAGGTGACCGCATTTTATATGCTGGTAATGACCAATTGTTTGGACGAAAATTACCTAATGACAGTCTTTTTTCTAAATTGAAAGGCGAAGTTGGCTCAGAAATCGAGTTGACCATTTATCGAAAAAGCGAAAAAAAGAAGTTGAAAATCAAAGTTAAAAGAGACGTTGTAGCCATAAAAAGTGTTGATATTGCTTTGATGCTGAATAAAAATACGGGTTATATCAAGATCAATCGTTTTGCCGAAACTACTTATGATGAATTTCACGCTGGTTTGCTTCAACTCAAAAAGCAGGGTGCCAATGCTATTGTGGTTGACGTTCGCGATAATGGCGGTGGTTATCTTGAAAAAGCGGTCGAAATTGCAGATGATTTTTTAAAAGACAAGCAATTGATTGTTTTTACAAAAAATCGTAAAGGCAGAACCGATAAGACTTTTGCGACCGAAAAAGGCGATTTTGAATCCGGAAATGTATATGTCTTAATCAATGAAAATTCAGCTTCTGCTAGCGAAATATTTGCCGGAGCCATTCAAGATAACGATCGTGGTACCATTGTTGGAAGACGTTCTTTTGGCAAAGGATTGGTGCAACGCGAAATGGATTTTGACGACGGCTCGGCGGTGCGATTGACCGTAGCGCGGTATTATACGCCAACAGGCCGTTCTATCCAAAGTTCTTATGCCAAAGGCGAAGATGATTATTTTAAAACCTTTGACAAGCGTTTTAAAAATGGTGAATTGTACAGCAAAGACAGTATTCAAATTGCGGATACGCTAAAGTTTAAAACACCAAAAGGCAAAATCGTTTATGGTGGCGGCGGCATCGTTCCCGACGTTTTTGTGCCGTTCAGTAGTACATCAGGCGAAGAAAACGGCTTGTATTTGATGCAGTCTGGTGTTGTTGGTTATTTTGTTTTTGAAACCTTAGAAAAAAGCCGAAAACAATTTAAAGGAATGAATTTTAATCAATTTAAAATGGCTATTGCTACTACTGATTTGTATTTTAATGCTTTCGAAAAACATTTGAAAGACAATGGTATCATTCAAAATCTCAAAACAATTAAGCCTTTAGTAAAAACCTATTTGGCAGCCGAATTTGCTAGACAGCTTTTTGGCGAAGAAAAATATTATGAGATGGTATTGAAAGAGGATCCGATGATAAAAGCAGTCTTGAAACAATAATTTAAAAGGTATTCAACTCAAATCTTGTCATGACTTTGCGTTTGAATACCGCCATTCCACTCGGTTAAAATATCTGTGGCCACTGCGGCACCACTTCCGGCGGCAATCGCCAATTGGCTTCGCCATCCTGCCAAAGTGCCTACCACATAAATGCCATCGGCAACTTTATGATCGGTATTTTTTAGTTGGATTCTTTGCTTTTCTGGCAACGTCTTTTGATGCGGAACAACAAATTGCATCAATCCTTCAATGGCAAAAGTATTGGAGTAACCAATAGCGAGCACTATATTTTTGGTTTTGTAACTATTTTTATTGGTGAAAACCGTGAAGTTAGGAAACGCGCCTTCAATTTTCATCACTTTTTCGGCGCTAATTTGTTCGATATGCGGATATAAATCAGACAAATGTTGGACACTTTCAATTAACAAATCAGATCCCAATTTTCCTGCTGGAATGCCATAAGCGTTGTTAAAAAGAGCGTCTTGAAGCGAAGAAGTTTTTTGGTGTGCAACAATTCCGATGTTTTTGTTGGCTACAAATGGTTTGTTTTTTGCCGAACCCAATACTAAGGCACAAGAAATACCAGAAACGCCACCGCCAATAATTAAAACATCAAACATGGACTATTGATTTTTTGTTTTTTCTTCAATCATTTTTGACATTCTAAAGATCAAAAGAATAAAAACCGCGCAAAAACAAGCAAGGATACCAATAAGTCCAACCAAACTATCGCCTTTAAATAAATTGCCAAAATCAAGCAATGTAATATTAAAAACAATCAATGCAATGGCCAAAACAATCAATACGGTTGTAAATATTTTCATTTTTAAATTATTAAAGAACGTGAAATTAATAAAAAAATAGCTTACAAAAATAAACCTTTAACATTAGCAGCAAATAATTTAACAGCAATGGCCAAAAGCACTACGCCAAATGTTTTTCGCACGACACCCAAGCCGTTTTTGCCTAATAATTTTTCGATTTTTGATGATGATTTTAAGACGGAATAAACCAAAATGATATTCAAAACTATGGCAACAATAATGTTTATTGTATGAAATTGTGCCCGAAGTGACAACAAAGTAGTCATGGTTCCTGCGCCAGCAATCAACGGAAAAGCAATCGGTACAATTGAGGCAGAACTCGCTTCTTCGTCTCTATAAATTTGAATACCCAAAATCATTTCCAATGCCAGAAAAAACAAAACCAATGAACCAGCTACGGCAAATGAGTTTACATCGATACCAATCAAATTGAGTAATTCCTCACCAACAAAAAGAAAAAGAATCATAATCATACCCGCCACCACCGACGCTTTTTCTGACTCGATATGCCCGTGTTTTTGTCGCAAATCGACAATAATCGGAATTGTTCCTACGATATCAATTACGGCAAAAAGCACCATGCCAACGGTAATGATTTCTTTAAAATCTAACTCCATAATTTGTAGTTTTTCGTGGTGCAAAATTATTTTTTTTAAAACTGAAATCTGCTAAGGTTAAGTTAATTTTTATACAGTAAAATAATTGAATTTCAGTGCGTTACGTTTTTTATCAAAAATGTAAAAATCGCAACGTATCTTTGCAACATGTTTCAACTTGGAAAAACCATCGTATCCGAAGATATTCTCGAAAAAGATTTTGTGTGTAACCTTTCTGCCTGTCATGGTGCTTGCTGTGTAGATGGCGATGCTGGCGCTCCTTTGAGCGAAGCCGAAACCAAAATTCTCGAAAATATTTATCCCAAAATCAAACCTTTTTTGCGCAAAGAGGGCATTGCCGCTATTGAAGCGCAAGGTACGTGGCGCATTGGTACTGATGGCGATTTTGAAACGCCTTTGATCGACGAGAAAGACTGCGCTTATGTTATTTTTGACGGAAAAACGGCACTTTGCGGTATTGAACAAGCGTACAACCAAGGGATTGTCGATTGGAAAAAACCGGTTTCTTGTCATTTGTACCCAGTTCGCGTTAAAGATTTTACCGAATTTGCAGCAGTGAACTATGACCGTTGGGACATTTGCGATCCTGCTTGTGCTTTGGGTGCCGAATTGCAAGTACCGGTTTACAAATTTGTTAAAGAGGCACTGGTCAGAAGATTTGGAATGGACTGGTATAATGAACTCGAAAAAGTGGCCAAAGAACTTAAAAAGTAAGTTTTTTTCTTTTATCTACAACTTTTTTTACTCCATCATTTTGTTTTTTAAATGTTAAATTCAACAACTGTTAAATGTTTTTGAAAGCATTGATTTTGTTGATTCTTTTCTGATTTTATTTTTTCAAAACATTGATTTTAAGTAATTTAAAGAGCAGGCAATTCCTTTTGGTAAAAAATGCGTATTGTTAAAAACTAGCTCCGATTGTGGATAAGTTTGAATTTTTTTAACCAAAAAAATGACAATCTTTGTAACGAACAGAATCCAATAAGCAAACAGCGAAAAACCACATAAAAGTCAAAACAGTATGTCAATGATAGAGCCAATATTACAAGAAAACAAAAACAGATTTGTTATTTTTCCAATCAAACACCATGATATTTGGGAATGGTATAAAAAGATGGAAGCCAGTTTTTGGACTGCTGAAGAAATTGATTTGTCGCAAGACTTGAACGATTGGAACAATAAGTTGAACAATGACGAAAAGTATTTTATCAAGCATATACTGGCTTTTTTTGCTGCGTCTGATGGTATTGTAAACGAAAATCTTGCCGAGAACTTTGTCAATGAAGTGCAATATGCCGAAGCGAAGTTCTTTTACGGCTTTCAGATCATGATGGAAAACATTCATTCTGAAACATATTCCCTTTTGATTGATACTTATGTGAAAGATGAAGTTGAAAAAGACGAATTGTTTAATGCTTTGGAAGTTTTTCCAGCCATTAAGAAAAAAGCAGATTGGGCTTTAAAATGGATCGAATCTGATTCGTTTGCCGAAAGATTAATTGCTTTTGCAGCAGTTGAAGGCATCTTCTTTTCGGGGGCATTTTGTTCTATATATTGGTTAAAAAAACGTGGGTTGATGCCAGGTTTAACATTTTCTAACGAATTGATCTCTCGTGACGAAGGCGTACATTGCGATTTTGCAGTGCATTTGCACAACCACCATTTGGTTAATAAAGTGCCAAAAGCAAGAATCAGAGAAATTATTGTCGAAGCATTGCGCATTGAAAGAGAGTTTATCACCGAATCACTTCCGGTCTCTTTGATCGGAATGAATGCAGGATTAATGACACAATATCTGGAATTTGTCACCGATCGTCTTTTGGTAGAATTGGGCTGCGATAGAGAATACAATACTTTGAATCCGTTTGATTTTATGGACATGATTTCGCTTCAAGGAAAAACCAATTTCTTTGAAAAGAAAGTAGCCGAATACCAAAAAGCAGGTGTGATGAGCACCGATGCCGAATCGCAAAAAATTAGTTTCGACGCCGAATTTTAAATCGATTACAAGCCTTTAAAATTGATTTCTTGATTTTTTTACTGGTTAAAACACAATTATAAACAGTATTGTTTGCACAATGCCCTAGCCCCGATAGCAGCGGTATCCTTTTGTTGGCTTTTTTAGCCAGCAAAAGATAAAGCGGATAGCCGGGATGGCTTCTGAAAAATAAATAAATCACAAATAACCCCGAAAACAGTGAAGGGATTCCTGTTTTCATAAACCCTTTAGCGTATGTATGTAGTTAAAAGAGATGGCCACAAAGAGCCTGTAATGTTTGATAAGATTACCGAGAGAATCAAAAAATTGTGCTACGGCTTGAATTATTTGGTAGATCCGGTAAAAGTTGCCATGCGCGTGATCGAGGGCTTGTATGACGGGGTTTCGACTTCTGAATTGGATAATCTTGCTGCCGAAACAGCCGCATCGATGACCATTGCCCATCCGGATTATGCCCAATTGGCGGCACGTATCGCAATTTCGAATTTGCATTCGAATACCAAAAAGTCCTTTTCGGAAACCATGAACGAAATGTTCTATTATGTCAATCCGAGAACCAATCAAGAGGCTCCATTGCTTTCGGAAGAAGTGCACAAAGTAATTATGGAGCATGCCGAATTTTTGAATTCGCATGTAATTTACACCCGAGATTTTAATTATGATTATTTTGGATTCAAAACTTTAGAGCGTTCGTATTTGCTAAAAATCAATGGCAAAATTGTGGAACGTCCGCAGCACATGTTAATGCGTGTGGCAGTAGGTATTCATTTGGACGATTTGACATCGGTAATAGAAACCTACGATTTGATGTCGAAAAAGTTTTTTACGCACGCGACACCGACTTTGTTCAACGCTGGAACACCAAAACCGCAAATGTCTTCGTGCTTTTTATTGGCAATGCAAGACGACAGCATCGATGGTATTTATGATACGCTGAAACAAACGGCTAAAATATCACAATCGGCAGGCGGAATCGGATTGTCTATCCACAACGTTCGTGCAACGGGATCGTATATTCGTGGCACCAACGGTACCTCTAACGGAATTGTTCCGATGTTGCGTGTTTTTAATGATACCGCGCGTTATGTAGACCAAGGTGGTGGCAAACGCAAAGGCAGTTTTGCGATTTATATAGAAACTTGGCATGCCGATATTTTTGAATTTTTGGATTTGAAAAAGAATACCGGAAAAGAAGAAATGCGCGCACGCGATTTGTTTTTTGCGATGTGGACTTCTGATTTGTTCATGAAACGGGTGCAAGACGACAGCTACTGGACTTTGATGTGTCCGAATGAATGTCCAGGTTTGTACGACGTTTATGGAGATACATTTGAAACAATGTATATCGATTATGAAACCCGTGGAAAAGGCAGAAAAACGATAAAAGCACGTGAATTGTGGGAAAAAATCCTTGAATCGCAAATAGAAACCGGAACGCCTTATATGTTGTATAAAGATGCGGCGAACCGAAAATCAAACCAGAAAAATTTAGGTACCATTCGCTCTTCGAATTTGTGTACCGAAATCATGGAATATACCTCCAAAGATGAAATTGCTGTTTGTAACTTGGCTTCAATTTCGTTGCCAATGTTTGTTGATGGCGGCGCATTCAACCACGAATTGTTGTTCAGTGTGACAAAGCGTGTGACACGCAATTTGAATAAAGTAATTGACCGCAATTATTATCCGGTAAAGGAAGCCGAAAACTCTAACCTGCGCCACCGTCCTGTTGGATTGGGCGTTCAAGGTTTGGCAGATGCTTTTATACTTTTGAGATTGCCTTTTACGTCGGATGAAGCCAAAAAACTGAACCAAGAAATTTTTGAGACTTTGTATTTTGCCGCAGTAACTGCATCGATGGAATTGGCAAAAGAAGAAGGCCCGTATTCCAGTTTCAAAGGGTCGCCGATATCTCAGGGCGAATTCCAACACAACCTTTGGGGAATGAAAGACGAAGAACTTTCGGGCCGATGGGATTGGGCGTCTTTGCGAAAAGAAGTCATAGAACACGGCGTGAGAAATTCGCTTTTGGTGGCGCCGATGCCAACTGCTTCGACTTCACAGATTTTAGGAAACAACGAAGCTTTTGAACCTTATACTTCTAATATTTATACCAGACGCGTTTTGTCGGGCGAATTCATTGTGGTCAACAAACACCTGCTTGAAGACTTGGTAAAACACGGTTTGTGGAACGAAGATTTAAAGCAAGAAATCATGCGTCACAACGGATCGGTTCAGAACATCGATGCGATTCCACAAGATTTAAAAGAATTATACAAAACCGTTTGGGAAATGTCGATGAAAGACATTATCGACATGTCGCGCCACCGCGGTTATTTTATCGATCAGTCGCAATCGCTGAACTTGTTCATGCAAGATGCCAGCTATGCAAAACTGACTTCAATGCACTTTTATGCTTGGCAATCGGGACTAAAAACCGGAATGTACTATCTGCGAACCAAAGCCGCAGTTGACGCCATTAAATTTACTTTAAACAACGACAAAAAAGCCGAACCTATCGAAGTCCAGCAACAAGCCGTTACTGAAGCCACTGTCTCGGGATTCGAAAAGCCACAACCTGTTGCGGTTTTAAACGAACCCGAAGCGATGTCTGCCGACGAATACCGCGCCATGATCGAGTTGGCAAAAAACGCCGATCCCGATGAGTGTGAGATGTGTGGTAGTTAGATAACAAACAAACCACTTCAGTAGCTTTTGAGTTTACGGAAGTGGTTTTTTAATAAAAAGAGAATAGAGGCAAAGGGGTCATAGGTGCAATGATTTTGCGAAAAAGGGGTATTGATTAGTGCGACAAAATTGGATTCAGAATCGAATTGGATTATGAATTTATTTTGTTGGTTTGAGGACTTGGATATTGGTTATTCTTTTGCAGAAGAATTTTGCACCACTTCAGAAAAAATTGCAACTAAGAAAATCTAAAAAATATAAAAACATGAACGAAATAATTTGTCCAAATTGCCAAAAAGCATTCAAAGTTGACGAAGCGGGTTTTGCGAATATTCTTAAACAGGTTAAAGACCACAAATTTGAGGAAGAACTAAATGTAAGATTAAATTTAGCAGAAACAGAGAAGATAAATGCAATTCAACTGGCTGAAGCAAATTTAAAAAATGCGTTGCAAAATGAACTGGCAAATAAAGACAAAGCAATCATTGAACTTAAAGCAAAAAATGAACGTGAATTAGCGGAACAACTAACCGCAAAAGAAACTTTGCTAAATGAACTAAAAGCAAAACTTGAAAATGCCGAAACTCTTAAAAAACTTTCAATCGTTGAAGCAGTTCAATCAATCGAAAAAGAAAGAGACGACCTCGCAAACAGCGTAAAACTCAAAGAGACACAAAACCAATTGCTTGAAAAATCTTTAAGCGAAAAGTTTGCAACAGAGTTGAAAACAAAAGACGATATCATTAAAATGAAAGATGATGAAATCGCATTCCGCAAAGAGATGAAACAGAAGCTTTCAACTAAAATGTTAGGCGAAACTTTAGAGCAACATTGCGAAATCGAGTTCAATAAACTTCGTGCAACAGCTTTTCAAAAATCACATTTTGAAAAAGATAATGACTCAAGAACAGGAAGTAAAGGGGATTATATTTTTAAAGAAACGGACGAATTTGGAAATGAACTCATTTCTATAATGTTCGAAATGAAAAATGAAGGCGATGCAACTGCAACAAAAAAGAAAAATGAAGATTTTTTTAAAGAATTAGATAAAGATAGAACAGAAAAAAAATGTGAATACGCAATTCTTGTTTCTGTTTTAGAAGCAGATAATGAATTGTACAACGCAGGAATTTATGATGTTTCTTATAAATATGAAAAAATGTATGTTATAAGACCTCAATTTTTTATACCTATGATTACACTTTTACGAAATGCTGCAACAAATTCAATGCAAGCAAAAGCAGAATTAGCAATTGTAAAAAGTCAAAATATTGACATTACAAATTTCGAAGAGAACATCAACGCTTTTAAAATGGGATTTGCAAAAAATTATGATTTAGCGAGCAGGCAATTTAGAACAGCAATCGATGAAATAGAGAAAACAATGGACCATCTTCAAAAAACGAAAGATGCTTTGTTAGCATCGGTAAATAACTTGCGACTTGCCAATAATAAAGCCGAAGATTTAACCATTAAAAAGCTAACAAAAGGAAACCAAACGATGGAAGAAAAATTCCAACAATTAAAAGCAGATAACAAATAAAGATAAAGCAAACGCATGTCGGCCGTTCGGATCGATTGTGAATTGTTTGGAAAATGTACTTTTGCGTTGCGCAAGAAACAGGATTTTATTGGAAAATAAATGGATAGATAATTTGCAATAAAGTGTGTAAATAAAAAAGTAGGAGGGTTTTTCTTTATACTTTTATGGGGGGAAAATACACACATTTAGAATTGGTTGAGGTATAAAATTTTAAAAATTATTTGTAAATAGCGATTACTTGCAATATTGCGGTAAAATCGTAATTTCTTTCAGTAAACATATTTTTGAAAAAAATCACTTTTTCACAGCGAAGCCCTACCAATCAAAGCACATTTGTTTTCTATTTGTTCGTTTTTTCCTTTTAAAATCATTTGCGCCATGATTTTTCCCATGGCTTCAAAATTCGTCGAAATGGTAGTAATGCCATTTTCAACCACTTTTTTTAATGGCGTTTCATTATAAGAAATAATGCCAAAATCACTGCCCAGTTTGAGTTTTTGCATTTTCGATTTTTCGATCACACGAACCAAATCGCGGTCACTCGGAATCACAAATACTTCGCCTAGTTTGATTGCTCTTGAACCAAATTCGGTTATGATTTCATAATCCATTCCAAAATCATTGCAAAATTGTTCAAAACCAATTTTCATACCCAAAGGCTCGCGAAATCCTGGGAAAATCAGCACCATCTTTTGGTATTTGTTGATATTTGCTTGCCCTTCGCACAACGCTTGGTAAATGTCTTTTACGAAGTTTTGATAAACCGCCGGGAATTCATGAAGGTCGGGATTGGTTTGGTCTAAAATATATACCTCATTTAAAGGTAAGGTTTTGATTACCGAAGCGGCTTCGGCTAAATTGGTCGGCATAATTACATATTTGGTATAATTACCGTTACTGTCATTAATTAATTTTTTGAAAACAGGTAGGTTAAAATGATGGAAGAAAATATCAACTTGCGCGTCTTTGCCAATCGTTTCAAGAAAGGAGTTGTAAAGGTCCTCTTTGAAAATATTCAACTCATCAAAAAGCAAAAATATTTTTTGATTAATATTGATTTCAGTACTTTTAACATAATAACCTTTACCTAAAATGGCATAAATAACACCTCTTTTTTTTAAAGTATCATACGCCTGCAAAACCGTATCACGCGACAACGAAAATTCGAGACAAATTTTATTAATCGATGGCAACCGATCATATTTTTTTAGGCGCCCGTCTTCAATTGCCTTTTCAATTGAGGTGACAATTTGTTTGTATTTCGGAACACCAAGATTGTTTTTAATTGAAACGATTTTCATAGCGTATTTTTTTTCTGGAGCTGCACGAATTATCTTTTTACGTACTCTATTTGAGCGCAATATACAAAACTGGTAGGCACTGGTATGTTATTGCGGAAATAAATTTTATTTTTGAATTTCGTTTTTCATAAAAAAACAATGGAAATAAAGCACATATCCTACTTTACCGACAACTATAATGAGAAATATTTTGGTATAACCCCAAATTCCGAAACAGTTTACTCTTATGAAATCGCCAACAAAAATGGCATGAAATTGCAGCTAATCAATTATGGCGCAACGATAACGACATTGAAAATTCCTAAAGAAAATGGCGAATTGTTGGATGTTGTTTTAGGATTTGACAATCTACAAGCCTATATCGATTCGTTTGATTTAGATGGTGCACCTTATTTTGGCGCTACGATTGGACGTTTTGCTGGTCGCATTAATAATGGGACATTCGAATTGAACGGAAAAATTTTTGAACTCGATAAAAACAATGGAAAACACAACTTGCATGGCGGAAAAAACGGCTTTAGTCAAAAAGTATGGCAAGTAAGTCGTATCGATTTATATAAAAATCCATCCATTACTTTAACTTATACTAGTGCCGATAATGAGTCCAATTTTCCGGGAGCATTGACCATTGAACTTACCTACACCTTGACCGATAAAAACGAATTGATTATCGAATACAATGCAAAAACCACCGAAGATACGATTGTGAATTTAACCCATCACAGTTATTTCAACCTCGATGGGCATACCGAAAGTGTAGTTGATCAAGAGTTATTCATCAATTCTAAAAAAACAGTAGAAACTTCCAATGAAAACATTCCAACTGGTAGGTTTTTAAACTTGTCCAATTGTCCTTTCGATTTTACGATGTCCAAAAACTGCCCCGAAAAGATTGATGCCACTTTTGTTTTAGACCAACAAACCAAATTAGCAGCCTCGCTTTACAGTAAAAAAAACAATTTAAAAATGTATGTTTACACCAACCAACCTGCCGTTCATATTTATGTTGGAGGCAATTGCTTTGGACACATAAAAGGCAAAGAAAATGCCGATTACCATTCGTTGAGCGGCATTTGTTTTGAAACACAAAATTTTCCTGATGCGCCCAATCACAACCATTTTCCGTCTGCTGTTTTAAAAAAAGACGCCCTTTATTATCAAAAAACTCGTTATCAATTTCAATATATTTAATTTCAAAAAACATGAAAAACCACCTTTTATTTTTAGGATTATGCGCATTAATCACATTTTCCAATTCGTGTTCAGGAGATGATAAAAAAACAGCACCTGATGTTGAAGACAATTTTATTCGCGCCGCCGATATTTCATTTTTACCCGAGATTGAAAGCGCAGGTACTGTTTTTTATAACAAAGGCGCTGCAGAAAATATGCTAACAACATTAAAAAGTAACGGATGCAACGCGATCCGTATTCGTTTGTGGAAAAATCCTTCGGACACCCATTCTAGCATGGCGGAAGTAAAGGCTCTGGCACAACGCGTAAAACAAGCGGGTATGAAAGTATGGTTGACCGTTCATTATTCAGATACTTGGGCCGATCCAGGTCATCAAACCTTGCCTGCAGAATGGCAAGGTTTATCGTTTGCCGATTTAAAAACGGCAGTCGCCACTTATACATCTAGTATTATCAGCGAAATCAATCCCGATATTATCCAAATTGGAAACGAAACCAACGATGGTTTTTTGTGGCCACAAGGAAGATTGACAAGCAATGAGCAACAATTTTTGCAACTTTTAACCACCGCAAGTACAACCATCAGAACCCAATCGCCAACCACAAAAATAATGCTTCATTTTGCAGGTATCAGTGCTTCAGATTGGTTTTTTGAAAAAGTAAAAAACGTAGATTTTGATTATATTGGCTTGTCTTATTATCCTATGTTTCATGGAAAAGATTTGAATGCACTTAAAAACACCATCAATACTTTAGGTACAACCTACAACAAAAAAGTGATTATTGCCGAAACCGCTTATCCTTTTACTTTGGGTTATAACGACTTTACCAATAACATTGTTGGTCTTGAAGAACAACTAATTCCGACTATTCCAGCAACGCCAGAAGGGCAAAAAACATTTATGTTGACACTAAAAACTATTATTAAATCATCAGATTTTGGTGCTGGTTTTGGTTATTGGGGCGGCGAATGGGTTGCATTTAGAGGTGCCCAAGCCACGAACGGTTCCTCTTATGAAAACCAAGCATTTTATGATTTTGAAAACAAAGCACTGCCAGTTATGCAAGTGTTCAATCGAGACGAAGAATGAAAACTAAATTCATTTATGCTATCCATCTTTTAATGCAATTAGAAGTGCCACACAAAAAATAATTACCTACTATCAAAGCCGAATACCATTGCAATGAAAAAAAAACTAATCCGTGATACGGCTGCTCTTTTTGAAAAACACTTTCACAGCAAACCGCAGCACTTATTTCTTTCGCCTGGTCGTATCAATATTATTGGCGAACATGTCGACTATAATGATGGATTCGTTTTGCCAGCCGCCATCAACAAGTACATCTGTTTTGCCATTTCAGAAACCCAAAATAGTGAATGTGCCATTATTGCCAAAGACCTTAATGAAGCTTATTATTTTGATTTAAACGACGCCATACAACCCATCGAAAAAATGTGGGCCAATTATGTTTTAGGCGTTTTACAACAGTTCAAAACTCTGGATTTGCCACTCAAAGGTTTTAATATCCTCTTTAGCAGCACCATTCCGATTGGCGCTGGTCTTTCGTCTTCGGCGGCTTTAGCGTGTGGTTTTGCCTTTGCGCTCGACAAGATTTTTGGTTTTGACTTGTCAAAAGAAAGCATTGCGCGCATTGGTCAAAAATCCGAACATGATTTTGTAGGCGTCAATTGTGGCATTATGGACCAGTTTGCTAGTGTTTTTGGTAAAAAAAATCATGTCATTCAACTAGATTGTAACACATTAGATTACCAATACCACAAAGCCGATTTCAAAAAACATTCCTTACTTTTATTAGACAGTAATGTCAAACATACCCATTTGACTTCGGGATACAATACCCGACGACAAGAAGTAGAACTAGGTTTGGCAATTTTAAAAACCCAATTTCCCGAAATTAAAAGTTTCAGAAATTGTACCGAAGCACAAGTTAATGCTTGTCAATCGCTTTTGGGCGAAACTGTTTTCAAGCGTTGTCTTTTTGTAGTACAAGAAATCCAACGTGTGATCGATGCTGTTGCAGCGCTAAAGGCAGAGGATTTTAAAAAATTGGGCGAATTGATGTATGCAACCCACAAAGGTTTGTCACAACAATATGAAGTGAGTTGCCCCGAAATTGACTTTTTAGTGGCTGCAGTAAAAAACGAAAAAACAGTTGTAGGTTCCCGAATGATGGGCGGTGGTTTTGGCGGTTGTGCAATTTATTTGGTCGAAAAAGGCACCGAAAAAGCCCTTATTGCAAAAATTGCCGAAAGTTATAGCAACGCTTTTGGCATCGATTTAAAATCTTATAAAGTAAAAATTTCAAACGGCACAACATTATATAAAGATTAATTTTTTGGGCGTTACCCAAGGGTCGGGCTATCGGCTGTATCTTTTTGTTGGTGACCAATTCGTTGAACAAAACGACTATTTTAAACAAAAAGGATGCCGCCTCTGTCCCTAACGCAAATCCAACTGCTATGAAAACATTCGACCATAACGAACACCCGCACAGGCGCTACAATCCCTTGACCGACGAGTGGATTTTGGTATCGCCACACCGCTCAAAAAGACCTTGGCAAGGCCAAAACGAATCGGTTACTTCGCAAAATCTGCCCGAATACGACCCCGAATGTTATTTGTGTGCCGGAAACTTGCGGTCTAATGGCGAGCAGAACCAAAACTATGCTGACAGCTATGTTTTTGATAATGATTTCCCCGCTTTATTGCAAGAAGATGTAGTTTTTGAAAGTACCGAAGCATCTGCTTTATTTAGACTAAAACCCGAGCGAGGCATCAACAAAGTAATTTGTTTTTCGCCGCAGCACAACATCACCATTCCCGAAATGGAAATTGACGCTATCGAAAAAGTAATTGCCACTTGGAAAGCGCAGTACCTTGAATTGGGTAGCAAAGATTACATCAATTATGTGCAGATTTTTGAGAACAAAGGCAGTGTTATGGGTTGTAGCAATCCGCATCCACACGGGCAAATTTGGGCACAATCTTCTTTGCCTACACAAATCGAAAAAACACAAAAAAGTTTAATAAATTACTACAACAAAAACAAAACCAGCTTACTCAAAGACTATGTCGACGAAGAATTAAAAAGAAAGGAACGCATTGTTATCACCAATGACCATTTTGTCGTACTGGTGCCATTTTGGGCAACTTGGCCTTTTGAAACTATGATTATTAGCAAACGCCATTTCGGAAATATTATAGCAATGACCAAAGACGAAACCACGGCTTTTGCCGAGATTTTGAAAAAAATAACCATCAAATATGACAATCTTTTTTCGACTTCATTTCCCTATTCTTCTGGCATTCATCAAACGCCAACCGACAAAGTAGCGCATCCCGAATGGCATTTTCACATGCACTTTTATCCACCGTTATTGCGTTCGGCAACTGTAAAAAAATTCATGGTTGGCTATGAAATGATGGCCGAGGCACAGCGCGATATCGCACCCGAAAAAAGCGCATCCATTTTACGAGATCTTTCAGAAATTCATTATACAAAACAAATTTAAAACCAAAGCACAAATAATATGGAACCGACCTTATCCAATAGCGACTATATCGTTTTCTTGTTTTATTTCTTAATTATCGTGAGCTACGGTTTATGGATTTATCGCAAAAAAAAGAAGGAAGAAGCGTCAAGCAATGATTATTTCTTAGCCGAAGGTTCGCTTACTTGGTGGGCGATTGGTGCATCTTTAATCGCTAGTAATATTAGTGCCGAGCAGTTTATTGGCATGAGCGGTAGTGGTTTTAAAATGGGATTGGCCATTGCAACTTATGAGTGGATGGCGGCCGCGACTTTGATTATCGTAGCGGTTTTCTTTATGCCTGTCTATCTCAAAAACAAAATTTTTACGATGCCGCAATACCTCAATCAACGTTACAACAGCAATGTGGCGATGATAATGGCGGTGTTTTGGCTATTGTTGTACGTATTGGTCAATTTGACTTCGATATTGTACTTGGGTGCATTGGCCATTAGTAGTATTTCTGGTTTGGACATCACTTTGTGTATGATTTTCTTGGCCGTCTTTGCGATTATGATTACCCTTGGCGGGATGAAAGTGATTGGCTATACCGATGTGATTCAGGTGTTCTTTCTTATTTTAGGCGGTTTGGTTACCACTTATTTGGCATTGAATCTGGTCGCCGACGAGTTTGGCGGCAACGGAGTTATTGACGGTTTTAATTTGATGACGACCAAAGCCAACGACCATTTTCACATGATTTTTGACAAATCCAATCCTAATTATATGGATTTACCTGGTCTGTCAGTTTTGATTGGGGGTATGCTTATCATCAATCTCAATTACTGGGGTTGCAATCAATACATAACCCAACGGGCTTTAGGTGCCGATTTGAAAACAGCCAGAAGCGGTATTTTGTTTGCCGCTTTTCTAAAAATGTTGATGCCTGTTATTGTTGTTTTACCCGGAATCGCGGCTTACGTGCTGCATCAAAACGGCAATTTTCAAACCGAAATGCTGCAAGATGGCGTTGTAAACCCAGATCGTGCTTATCCAGTTTTACTCAACTTACTTCCAGTGGGTTTAAAAGGACTTTCGTTTGCTGCATTGACCGCTGCGATAGTGGCGTCATTGGCCGGAAAAGCCAATAGTATTGCGACAATTTTTACTTTAGACATTTATAAAACCAAACTCAATACCGCGGCCGATGAGCAAAAACTGGTAAGCATAGGCAAAAAAACAATTGTTGTCGCCATGTTGATTGCAGTTGCTGTAGCGCCATTTTTAGGGATTGACAAAAAAGGCGGTTTTCAATACATTCAAGAATATACAGGATTTGTAAGTCCAGGTGTTTTTGCGATGTTTATGTTGGGTTTCTTTTGGAAAAAGACCACTTCAAATGCGGCTTTATTTGCAACCATTGGCGGATTTATGCTGTCGCTTTTGTTCAAATTTATACCAGCTTTTGTCGATTTATCTTTTTTAAATCAATGGGGATTTGCAGTACCTAATGCTAATGGTGTCTATGAAATTCCGTTTATTGACCGAATGGGATTCGTATTTTTAATCTGCGTAATCGGAATGTACTGTATCAGTATTTATGAAACCCGAAATGGCGTAAAAACAAATGGATTAGAAATTGACAAATCCATGTTCAAAATGTCGCCAAGTTTTATCGTCGGTATGTTAATCATCCTTTCGATACTGTCTGCGTTTTATACTATTTTTTGGTAGAATTTATTGTTACAAAGCAAGATTCAAAATAAATTAAAAAAAAAGGGACATATTTAAAGTTATTTTTTTTATTTCCAGCGCAAAGATTCCATGATTTGCTTCATGTCGTTTTTGATGTAACTCGCAGCAGGCATAACCGAATCAAAATTGGGTTTTGCATAAAAATAAACGGAACAATCAATAAAGTGCTTTGTACTGTCGGTCGCATAAAACTGTCCGTTGGTTGCCGCATTGCCATTGACTTCATAAAACATACCGTAAACTTTATTTTTGGAGTTAACAAAAGGCTGCTCTACTATATTGTCGGCTTTAATGACGTGTTTGTAGGTTAGTGTTTGTACGTCACGAAGTAAATCGTTAATATTGTTTTGTACCGGTTTATAACTTAGATAAATCGTCGCTTTCATCTTTGGATAATCAATGGTAAGATTGCACGAATCTTCTTGCTTGATTACGGCTTCCGAATTGACATCAAAAACATAGGAACATTCCGTTTCAAACGGCAAATAATTGGCAACAGGATAATCCAATCGGAGTTGTGCCGCAGGTTTGGGCAAAACTTCATTTTTACATCCAAAAACTAAAATTAAAACGCTAACAGCAATACTTTTTTTCAACATCTTTATTTTATTTATGACCAACGTTTTATTCTAACGTAACTTTTAGTTGTTTTATTCTTTTTTTATCCACGACTTCAATTGTAAATATGCAATTACCAAAAGGTATTTTTTGTCCTTTTTTCGGAAAATTCCCTAAAATTTCTAACACCAAACCTGCTATCGTTTCGGCTTCGCCTTTGGCTTTTTCAAAAAGGGCTTCGTCAACGATTACAATTCGATAAAAATCTTTAAGCGCAATTTTTCCTTCAAACAAAAAGTTTTTTTCATCAATCTGCGAAAAATTAATGTTTTCGTCATCAAATTCATCACTAATATCGCCAACAATTTCTTCAATAATATCTTCGAGCGAAACCAAACCAGAGGTGCCTCCGTATTCATCTACAACAATTGCCAAATGGCTTTTCATGTTCTGAAAATCTTTTAAAAGATTGTCTAACTTCTTATTTTCTGGCACAAAAAACGGTTCTCTCAGGAGTGTGGTCCAGTCGAATTCGGTTTTGTCAATATGTGGTAAAACGTCTTTCACAAACAAAATCCCTTCAATTTGATCAATATTATCGCGATAAACTGGTATTCTAGAAAATTCTTTTTCGACAATTTTCGGAAAAATTTCAGAAAAAGTTTCATTGATTTCGAGTGCAAACATATCAATTCGTGGACTCATTACTTGTTTGGTGTCGGTATTTCCGAATGAAACAATGCCTTCTAAAATTTTTTGTTCTTCGGTCGAAGTGGCTTCGTTTGAAGTCAGTTCAAGCGCTTGAGAAAGTTGGTCAACCGAAAAATTTGATTTTTGTTTGCCTAATTTGTCATACAAATATAACGTAACAAATCGCATCGGCATACTCAAAGGCGAAAGCAGTTGGTTCAATAACGAAATTGGAGCAACTACTGCTATAGCAAATTTTAAAGTATTGCGATTGGCATAGACTTTGGGTAGGATTTTGCCAAAAAATAAAATCAAAAAGCTGATAAAAACTATTGCTATAAAAAGTTTTAAACTCGAAGTAGCGATTTCAGAAAACAGTCTTTTACCCATTAACACAAAAAGTACAACAATGGCAATGTTCATTAAATTGTTGGCAATTAAAAGTGTCGCATTCAATTTTTTTGGGCGATTGAGAAGCTTGGAAATCATTTGTGCTTTGCGAGGGTTTTTATTTTCGGCAGTTTCAAGATCGTGATTTGACAGCGAAAAAAAGGCAACTTCGGCACCCGAAATAATTGCGGTACATAAAAGCAAGATAAAAATTACTGCAATACCAATCGCAATAGCAAGGTCAAAGGTTGGCGAAAAAACTAAACTGGGAGGCTCTAAGTCCAAATGCTTTAGAATTAGTTAAACAATCAAAAAGGCAAATCGTTCTCGGGCAACGAACTTTGCGAGTCAAAGGTATTGTTCTTTGGAGAATCTGCGTGAGAAATTGGATTTTGTTTGGCCATTTCGGTTTCTTTCTTTGTTGTAAGAAACGTAAATTCGGTCACTTGGATTTCAGTTGTGTATTTTGTCGAACCGTCTTCCGCTTGCCATTGTCTCGATTTTATGCGGCCTTCAATATATATTTTATCCCCTTTTGAGAGGTATTTTTCGCAAATTTCGGCTGCTTTATTTCTTACGACAAGATTGTGCCACTCGGTTGAGGTGATTTTTTCGTTGGTCGATTTGTTAACATAAACTTCGTTGGTTGCCAATGGAAATCTGCCTATGCAGTTGCCACCGTCAAAATAGTGCATTTTCACATCGTCACCCAAATGACCAATTAGCATTACTTTATTTAAGGTTCCGTTGTTCATAATGGCTTAATATTTTTATACAATCAAATGTACAAATTTTTGGGTTACTTCAAAAAATGATTTTCTATAAAATTATAAATCACAATTGGAAACGGAAAGGTTTTGAGTTTTTCATAGTCAATGCCACCGTCAATAACGCCTTTTACATTGATTTTCCAAAACAAAATATGTAAATGTTGGTGCGTTAATTTGTGAATCGGATGATTTGGACTTAGTAAAGTGATGTTTGTGATTCGATTTGGAAGCAAATCAAAACTTTCAAGATGCTCAGCAAAAGTAATGATATCAGTTGCTGTTTCTGTTTCAATTAACGGAAATTCGTACAAATTATGCCAAATTCCTTTGTCGACGCGTTGTGAAATAAGGGTGTGTTGGTTGTCATCTTCAAAAATCACATAGTTAAAATACCGATGACTTACTTTTGTTTTTTTTGATTTTACTGGCAGTTGATCCACTTTTTTCTTTTGCAAAGCGGCACAACTTTTATTCATAACACAGATGGTACAGTTCGGACTTTTGGGCACGCATTGCAAAGCACCAAACTCCATGATGGCTTGGTTAAAAGTAGCTGCGTCATTTTTTGGCATCAGTTCTAAAGCCAAATTTTGGAATTCTTTTTTGGTCGAAGCCAGTGAAATATCTAAGTTTACATCAAAAAAGCGTGACAAAACCCGAAACACATTACCGTCTACAACAGGAACATTTTCGTTATAAGAAAAAGAAGCGATAGCTGCAGCGGTATAATCGCCGACGCCTTTTAATTGTAATAATTCGTTGTAATTATCAGGAAAAATGCCATTCAACTCAAAAGCGACATGTTGTGCTGTTTTGTGTAAATTTCGAGCACGCGAATAGTAGCCTAGGCCTTGCCAAAGTTTTAAAACGGCTTGTTCAGAGGCAGTTGCAAGATCAAAAACAGTAGGAAAAGCTTTGGTAAAAGCTAAATAATAAGGCATTCCTTGGGCAACACGTGTTTGTTGAAGCATTATTTCGGAAAGCCAAATCAAGTACGGATTTTGCGTATTACGCCAAGGTAAATCCCGTTTGTTTTGTAAATACCAATAAATTAATAAGTTAGTAAAATCCATAATTAAATTTAGGTAAACAAAAGTAAAAGTTTATGTGATTAAATTTTAGTGAATTAGGTTGATTATTTGTTTTTTTAATTCATATATTTGCAACCTCAAAAAATAGTACATCAATATAAACACGAAAGAAAATGACGAAAGCAGATATCGTAGCAAAAATTTCAGAAAAATTAGGTCTTGAAAAAGGAGACGTTCAGGCAACTGTTGAAACCTTTATGGATGAAGTTAAAAATTCATTAGAAACAGGAGATAATGTTTATTTAAGAGGTTTTGGTAGTTTTATTATCAAGACCAGAGCAGAAAAAACAGGTAGAAATATCTCAAAGAATACAACTATAAAAATACCGGCACACAATATCCCAGCATTTAAGCCTGCTAAAATATTTGTAGAAGGCGTTAAAACAAACAACGAAGCAAAATAAACCATTTATTAATCACAAAATCACCAACTATGCCAAGTGGTAAAAAAAGAAAAAGACATAAGGTAGCGACGCACAAACGTAAAAAACGAGCGAGAGCTAACCGTCACAAAAAGAAAAAGTAGTTCTAAACTACTTTTTTCTTTTTAAAATTAAACGTTCATTGAAATTGAATTTAGTACTGTAGCTTATTGTCCAGGTATTCAGTCACTGTTTACCACAATACAGATTATATACCCAAATTCACCGATTTAGAATTATTGTTCAATCATCAGACTAAGAGTTGATTGTTGCTAGTTGAAGGTTATTTCCAACAATTAACAACGAAAAACCCAGTCTCGATAAAAATTTACAGAGTGAATAAAGAATTGATTATCAGATCAAGTCCTGACGCCGTAGATTTTGCCTTATTAAAGGATGGAAAACTAGTTGAATTACACAAAGAAGAAGAAAAAAGCAATTTTCAAGTTGGGGATATATTTATCGCCAAAATACGAAAACCAGTTGCTGGACTTAACGCTGCTTTTGTAAATGTTGGTTTCGAAAAAGACGCCTTTTTACATTATCACGATTTGGGTCCTAATTTGACTTCCCAACTGAAATTCATCAAACTTTTAAGCACAGGTAAACTCAAAGATTTTTCCTTAAAAAGCTTTCAATTTGAAAAAGAAATTAACAAAGATGGCGTCATAACCGATGTTTTGACCGCCAATCAGTCAATTTTAGTACAAGTCGTAAAAGAACCTATATCTACAAAAGGTCCAAGAATAAGCTCTGAGCTTTCTCTTGCCGGTAGATTTATTGTTCTCGTTCCTTTTTCTGACCGTGTTTCGATATCACAAAAAATCGAATCAAAAGAAGAAAAAGAGCGTCTTAAACGATTGGTACAATCCATTAAACCGAAAGGTTTCGGCGTTATTGTTCGCACAGTAGCCGAAGGCAAAAAAGTCGCAGAACTTGAAAAAGACTTAACAACATTACTCGACAGATGGTCGGGAATGTGTAAAAAATTACCAACTGCTCATCATCCATCAAAAATTTTAGGAGAACTCAACAGGGCTTCCTCTATTTTAAGAGATGTTTTTAATGACACTTTTAGTGGCATTCATATCGATGACGAAGAGTTGTTTTATCAAACGAAGGATTATGTGCAAGAAATTGCCCCTTCAAAACAATCTATCGTAAAGTTTTATCAATCAAAAGACACTCCTATTTTCGAGAAATACAACATAGAAAGACAAATCAAAACTTCGTTCGGCAAAACCGTTTCGATGAGCAAAGGCGCCTATTTGATTATTGAACATACCGAAGCATTGCACGTCATTGACGTCAACAGCGGAAACCGTTCTAACAAAGCCTCCAATCAAGAAGATACTGCACTCGAAGTCAATATGATTGCCGCTGCCGAAATCGCCAGACAATTGCGTCTGCGTGATATGGGCGGTATCATTGTTATTGATTTTATCGACATGTCCAATCCAGAAAACAGGAAAGTTTTGTTTGATTTCTTACGAGAAGAAATGAGTGATGATAAAGCCAAACACAAAATTTTGCCGCCAAGCAAATTTGGTTTGGTGCAAATTACAAGACAAAGAGTACGACCAGAAGTCAATATCAAAACCAGAGAAGAAGATCCCAACAACGAAAATGGCGAAATTGAAGCTCCAATTTTGATTATTGATAAGATTGCTTCTGATTTAGAAAGACTCTTAAAAACCCACAAAAAAATTGTACTCAACGTGCATCCTTTTGTGGCGGCTTATTTATCAAAAGGGTTTCCATCGATGCGTTCAAAATGGTTTTTTGAACACAAAAAATGGATTAAAATTATACCACGTGACGCTTATACGTTTTTGGAATACCACTTTTTTGATAAAGAAGGAAGTGAAATTATTGATTAAAAAAACCGCCTTTCGAGAGAGAGGCGGTTTTTTCGTTTAAAGCCATTCCGGCTGTGCGCTGTATCTTTTTGTTTTTGAAGAAAAACAAAAAGGATGCCGCTTCCATCCGGGCTAGGCAGTTTGGTTTAATTGACAATCAGTTTTCGAACGGCAGATTGATTTCCAGAAACAATCTTCACAAAATACATTCCCGGTTGTATTTTCGAAACATCAAAAACAATTGCGTTGCCTCGAGGCGATACCTTAGAGTTTACAATCTTTTTCCCTTGCAAATCATAAATTGAAATACTTACATTTTCCAAAGTTGCTGCAAATTGCAATGTGATTTTATCCGAAGCCGGATTGGGATACATGCTAAAATCTTCAAAACTATTATCCTTTAGATTCAAAACATTCACCAGTTCGGTAGTCACAGTATTGGTGGTAATCGGTAAATTAAAATCAAAATAAATATCGGCAACATTCGATATAATATCGCCAATAACCAAGTCTGCATTGGGTTTGATTTTGTAAGTGATATAGCCATTACTTCCGACTTCGTCAACCGAACTGGCTGGCAAATTAATTCCGTTGAATCTGAAAGTTACTTTATTGTTTGTGCGATCTACTGTGTAGTTATGACTTGAAGCTATTGGGCGAAAAGTGAACCAATCCAACAAAGCATCCAACTCATTTTCGAGTTTTACATTGATGGCTTCTGCGGTTCCTGTATTCTGAAAACGTATCGTATAATTGAGATAATCATCTACTTGATTTTGTAAAATTTCTGGGCCTTGCTGCACCGCAATATCGTTCGGGTCAAATGAATTGACCACAATTTGATTAAAATTAAACGAATTATCCAACGGGTTGGTATCTGTTTGTGATGTTTCTATTGTTGCATCAAAACTCAAAATATCCCCGCTATTAACTAATGGCGGTGTTTTTACATTGAAAAACAAATAATAAGTTTGATACGCAAAAGGCATCAAATTATTAAAATTAAAAACCAAATTAGTGCCGTTTTGAGTATTAAATGCTGGAGAAGTACCGATAAAATCTAATTTGCTGCCATCATAATTTACTGATGTTGCACCATTCAATATGGTATTACCATTATTATAGACATACATCGTATAACTAATGTCAAAACCTGGTCTTGCATTGCCATTACTATAAAAATAAATGACTGCATCACTAACTGGATTCGCTGCCGTCAAACAAAAATCGGCGGTTGCTGTATTCTCTGTTCCAATAAAACTAAAATTTTGAGAAACTGGCGTTACCAGATTATAGTCGTTAGGCAAACCAGATTGAATCGTTACGGTATTTGTGCCTTCTGCTACATTTAAAAAAGCATAATTTCCAGAACTGTTAGTATAGGCATATTGCACTTGATTGCCATTTGTATTGACTACTTGAATATTGGCACTTGCAATATCGTTTGTAGTGCAACCATTATTATCATAATCAAAATGAATGGTTCCAGTTATTGTATTGTTGGTGCATGATGGGTTAAGTTCAACTTGTGTTGCCGAAGTAACGCTTTCGCCACATAAAAAATTGACAACACAACTGTAATTCCCAATTTGATTTATTATTAAATTCGGATAATTTTCACCAGCAAGCGCAATACCTTCAAAAAACCACTGGTAAGATGCTCCAGTATTTTGAACCGGATAAAATAGAGTTAGATTCTGATTTTCACACAGGTACAACAATTCGGGTAAAGGTTGTTCAAAAACGCCACCTTGGTCAATAATTATTGTGAACGAATTTTCGCTTACACAACTTGGCACACCTCCTGAAGTAGCATATACATACAAAGTTTGTGATGAAGTAATAACATCGCCAGGAAATCTTTCGATAGTACCAAAGGTGGTTGGTCCACCAGGTAAGGTATAATAAGCCGAGAATGGACTTTGTAAAGCAGGCAAGACATAAGAACTACAAACGTAAACATCATTTTGTGGCTGAATAACTGGTGATGGATTAACGATTACTATAAAACTGGTTTCGTCAGTACAAGTGCCATTTGTTGCATAAATAAATATGGTACTAGTGATGGTTATCGCGGTTCCGACCGGCAAGACAACTCCCATTCCATTTGGTCCAGTATAATAATTGGCGTTTGGTGTTGTCAAAGGAGGCAATACATAGAAATCGCAAACGGAAAGAGAGGGTTGTGGCGCTAAATTAAAAGTACTCCATTGTACCAAAAATGAAGATGTTGCAAAACTGTTATCTTCCAAACTTGTAACTCTTGCGAAGATACTTTGCGATTGCTGTGCAACAAAAAAGGTTGGATTTGCGATTGGACTTGTATTATTTACGGCACCTGATAGTGTCAAAAAATAGTTAATTTCAAATTGTGACGGATTTTGATTGCCAAGAATAATTGCGTTTTGGGTTGTTAAATTAAAAACCTCCAAATTGCACTGGATCATATTTGGTGCTTGATAGGCAATTGCTTGCCCAAAACTTTGCATAGAAAAAACCAAAATGAAGATTAAAGCAAGTAATTTTTGTTTCATAATTTTTTTTTCAAAACTAATAAAACTATGCGTTCAATTTACATAAGGCATTCTTTTTATTATTTTGGGTTAAAATGCATTAATTCATGCTTGATAACTATTCCCTCACAATCTCAATTTTGTCAATTCGGTGAAAGTGGTCTCGAATGCTGTTTTTTTATTTAATCCAATTCATATTCTAATCGTACTGTAATTCTTGCTGTTTTATTTTTGCTGTACGTATCATTTATGCCTCCATAACTGTCTTCTTCGGTAGAACCTTGGCCGGTAATTTGAAAAACGCCCATGTTGGCTCTTTTTAATTTTCCTAAATTACCATTGGCAGTTTTAACAATTTTTTCTGCACGTTCGCTAGCATCTTTGGTCGCTTTTTCGATTAGACTTTGTTTTAAACTTGGTAAATCCGAAAAGGTATATTGACTTGAATTGGCAGATAATTCAATTCCAGAATTGATTAATTCAGAAGTTTTGTTCGAAACCATTTCGATTTTTTTCATTAAAGTTGGGTTTTTCTTTGCCGAAAACGTGATGGTTTGTGATGCTTCATAACCGTCAAAGACTTGTTCGTATTGATTTTGGTAATTATTCTCGGTATTCTCTCTTCGGATTTCTTTAAATTTTTTCTGAAAATTAATAGCACCAAATGAAAATTCATTCGCTTGAAATCCTTTTTTAATAAAAAAATCAGCAACTATCTTCTGGTCGGAAATAATTTTACCATAAGCGGTTTTAATATCCATACTGTTGGCTGTAAAACTACCAGACCAAAGAATTTCATCCGAAATAAAATCTTTGGTTCCGAGTCCAATGACCGAAATTGAATCCAAATTGGCATTTCTGTTTTTGAATGATTTTCCTAATAAAAATCCTGTTAGAATTATAGCAATTCCAATAATTAATGTTGATTTTATTTTGTCGGTCATGTTTAGATGTTTTAAAATTGATATTAATCTCTAACGAATTAACGTTATTTTTTAAAATAAATTGTTTTTTTATTTTCTTCTTTCTGCAAAAAAGCGTAACAATAAAGCCCCAGCTTCTTGGGCCAAAACCCCAGATATTACTTTTGTTTTCGGGTGAAGTGTCGTACCCATTTTGGTAAATCCGCGTTGGTCATCGGTGGCTCCAAAAACAATTTTAGTAATCTGACTCCAATACAAAGCGCCAGCACACATTTGACAAGGTTCGAGTGTGACATACAAAGTGCAATTTTTGAGGTATTTTCCGCCGAGAAAATTGGCTGCTGCGGTTATCGATTGCATTTCGGCGTGGGCCGTGACATCGTTGAGCATTTCGGTGAGATTATGACTTCGGGCAATCACTTTATTATCGATAACAATGATGGCACCAACTGGAATTTCGCCTTTTTCGAAAGCCATTTCGGCTTCTTGCAAGGCTTTTTTCATGAAATATTCATCGTCGAAAGGAAGTATCATTTTGTAAAAATAGCACTTTTGGATTTTATAAACTTTGAATTCAATTAATTAATGCAACTTTCGCACTTTTTTTTGTTTTCCAATACGTTGGACAAAATGTTGACGCATTGGAAAACAAAATGTCGAGGCTGCGTCGACAAAATGTTGAAGTCCCGCCAGCGTGCATATTACTAGTAGCCTTAATCTGCTCGCTCCGAAAAGTCTCCCAACTTCGCGGAACATTAGTAATCATATCGCAGACTCCTATTGTCGCATTACCTTACGCGTCTTATTTCTTTTAACACCAAGAGCCACATAAAGCGTCTTCAGCCTTTCGGCGAAAGCCATAAAAATACTGTACAACAAAATAGGCGTTACTTGGTGCAACAAACGGTTCAAAGAAGTCGATAAATGCCACATAATATCATAGGGCGTGGTAACATAAACAAAAAAATAAGCTACTAACAATCCAAAAATAACCAAAAAACAAAACGAATAAATGTACTTATAATTGAGGATTAAAATCGCTATCAGCGACATATAAAGCAGCTTGCAATTGTCGATGATAAAAGTATAGGCAAAATTAAGAATGACTTTATAATTTTCGAAATCGACCAATTTTTCTGCATATTCGTTTGTCGAACCGTCCATCAAATCATTGGTTGGCGCAAATTTGATTTTAAAGAAAAACAGTACCGACAAAGGCAATAAGGCGCCCAATATAAAATGGGTAATCAACTTAAAGTTGCGGCAATATTTGATAAAAAAGACCAAACTAAATAGTCCAAAAAACATAATGCCTTCGTTTTTTACCCATGCAGCAGCAGCGGCAAAAAAGCCAATCAAAACAAGTATTTTATAAGGTTGCTGTTTTGGTAAATGTTGTAATAAAACAAAAGGAAGGAGCACAAACAACGCGAAAACCGTATCGGCATATTGCCAAACCACAAATGGGAACAAAACATCAAAATAAGTAAGTGCAAGAAAAAGTAAAAGTCCGATAACAGCGTGCTTTTTCTCGAGAAAAGAGGTCAATATCACCAACACAAGCGCAACGGCCGTTATGTAGGCAAAAATGGCAGGTACAAATGCCGAATGGCTTCCGATTGATTTCCATACAATCGCAATATTGGCAGGTAAAAACAAAGGATAATCAGGATGTGTCCACGATATTTTATCGGTAAACAAATTACTAAAATAAGTATCGCTGGTCAACACTTTGGCATGTGAAGTCCAAATCGCCCAAGCATCCCATTCGCCCCACCGTATCGCAGCATCAAAATAATGATAAGAAAATACCGAAAGCAATATCAAGACAAGGAGTAAGACAAAAAAAGATTCGTTTTTTATGGTATCAAAATGAAGCTTGAATGTATTATTTTTTTTAAAATATACCACCAAATACGCCAAAGGCAATAGTAAAAACAAGATTTCAAAAAGCGTGAAATTAATACCCAAAGCCAATACAAACAAATAGCAAAACGAGAGTATGGTTAACGTAAAATAGAACGACAAAATCGATTTGAGTACAACATTATTTAGCGCGATATGCTCATCAACAATAATATAAGCAGCAATACAAAAAAACAAAATTGCGATTAGAATCATTATTTTTTCTTTAAAAGTGTGATGTGATAAAAATCGTTGCGTTTGTCTGATAACAGTTGTGTTTGATTTAAAAATTCGGCACTTTGTAGCATTGCGTTTTTGCCGTTGTGGTCTTGCACCATTAAAATATATTGTCCTTTTGGAATGGCATTCCACTTCTTTTCGATGACAATGCGTGGCGCCATAATCAGCATCGTTTTATAATAAGTTGCCGTGGCGTCTGGAAGCGATTCCGAAAAAAAATAAACATCGTCTGATTCTGGAACCAGTCTTATGACCTTAGACAAACTGGCTTCTAAAAAATCGATGTCGTTGTATTGGTTGATTTTAGGCACAAAATAAAACGCAAACATACCTCCGATGGCTGCAAAAAACAATAACAAGAGCACTAGGTTTTTCATGAGAAAGTTGCGTGTTTAAAACTCAAAAGTAACATAAAAAAGTGAAAAGTTGTAAAGTCAAAAGTATAAGTGTTGGTACAAAATCCAAAAAAGCGATAATGTCTTCATTAAAACCCAAAAAAAAGAGAGGCTTGAACAAACAAACCTCTCTTTTTCCTTAAAATTGAATTATAATTATCCTAAAGCCGCTCTTTTGAAACCAGTTACGGTCAAATTAGCATCAACAGATTTAATGTAATTGGCCACGCTCATTGAACCGTCTTTGATATAATCTTGGTTTACCAAAGTATTGTCTTTAAAGAAACGACCTAATTTTCCTTTGGCAATATTTTCAATCATTGCTTCTGGTTTGCCTTCTTGACGCAAAACATCTTTTGCGATTTCGATTTCTTTAGCAATAATATCAGCATCCACACCATCTTCATTCAAAGCGATTGGGTTCATGGCTGCAGCTTGCATCGCTACGTTTCTTGATGCTTCTTCGGCGCCATTAACATTAGCAGAAAGGGCTACCAAAGTAGCGATTTTGTTACCAGCATGGATGTAAGAACCAACAAAAGCACCTTTTAATTTCTCAAAAGTAGCGATTTCAATTTTTTCACCGATAACACCTGTTTGCTCGATTAATTTTTCGGCTACCGTGATACCATTAAAATCGGCAGCAAGGAATGCTTCTTTTGAATCAAATTGCAAAGCTAGATTGGCCAAATCGGTGGCTAATTTTACAAAGCCTTCATTTTTTCCGACGAAATCGGTCTCACAGTTTAAAGTGATTACAACTCCTTCGGTTTTGTCTGTATTTACAATTGCAATAGCAGCACCTTCGGTTGATTCGCGGTCAGAACGATTGGCAGCAACTTTTTGTCCTTTTTTGCGAAGGTTTTCAATAGCCAAATCGAAATCTCCGTCTGATTCAACTAGTGCTTTTTTGCAGTCCATCATTCCTGCACCAGTTATTGTTCTTAATTTATTTACGTCTGCAGCAGTAATTGTTGCCATTTTGTTTTTTATTTTTAAGATTAGAATTTATGTAAAAAAAGAAATTCCGATTTATAAATTCTAAATTCCAATATTATTAAATCATCAAATTGTTATCGCTGATTAATTGGGATTTGGAATTTAAAACCGGAATTTAAATGTAATTTATTCTTCAGTTTTAGCTTCTGCTTCTGGAGCTTCAATAGCTTCAACTGGTGCTTCAGCAACTGGAGCAACGGTTTCGGCTACCACTTCTTCGGCAACTTCTGAAGTTTCTTCACCCTCTTTGGCATCGGCAGATCTGTTCGACAGACCGTCGATTACGGCAGCGGTTACTAAAGTTAAAATTTTATCGATTGATTTAGAAGCATCATCATTAGCTGGTATAACATAATCTACCTCTCTTGGGTCAGAATTGGTGTCAACCATTGCAAAAACTGGAATGTTTAATTTTTGAGCTTCTTTTATTGCGATGTGTTCAGCTTTGATATCCACTACAAATAATGCAGCTGGTAATCTTGACATGTCAGCGATAGAACCAAGGTTCTTCTCTAATTTTGCACGAAGACGATCCACCTGTAAACGCTCTTTTTTAGAAAGGGTCATGAATGTACCATCTTTTTTCATTCTATCAATGGTGGCCATTTTTTTAACAGCTTTACGGATAGTTACAAAGTTAGTTAACATTCCACCAGGCCATCTTTCAGTGATATAAGGCATGTTAGCGGCTTTTGCTTTTTCAGCAACGATGTCTTTTGCTTGTTTTTTGGTAGCTACGAATAGTATTTTTCTACCTGATGCGGCAATTTTCTTCAAAGCTTCATTGGCTTCTTCGATTTTTGCTGCAGTTTTATATAGGTTGATAATGTGAATACCATTACGCTCCATATAAATGTACGGGGCCATGTTCGGATCCCATTTTCTAGTCATGTGTCCAAAGTGAACACCTGCTTCTAGTAATTCTTTTACTTCTACTTTGTTTGACATTTTTTTCTTAGTTTACGTTCTGTTGATTAGCAATGGTCCGTAAGCTGTTAGCGATTCGCTTTTAGCTGTTTGGCTTCATTTAGATGCTAAACTAATATTCGCCGCAGCGAACAACAACAACATTGTTTTTAAATTTTCATGCTGAATGTATTTCAGCTTTTTTTGCATTAAATTCGTGACAATCTGAAACAACTTCAGATTGAAGTCCAGTATTAACGTTTAGAGAATTGGAATCTCTTACGCGCTTTTTTCTGACCGAATTTTTTACGTTCTACCATTCTTGGATCTCTTGTTAACAAACCTTCTGGTTTCAAGATCGCTCTGTTACCTTCGCCAACTTCACACATTACTCTAGCCAAAGCCATACGAACCGCTTCTGCTTGACCTGTTGAACCACCACCATAAACATTAACTTTTACGTCATAGTTGGTTGTGTTTTCAGTCATTGTCATTGGCTGTAATACTTTGTACTGTAAAGTTGCAGTTGGAAAATACGTTGCAAATTCTTTTTTGTTTACGGTGATTTTTCCTGTTCCTTCTGAAACATAAACACGCGCAACAGCGGTTTTTCTTCTACCGATTTTGTGAATAACTCCCATTACTTAAGATCGTTAAGGTTAACTGTTTTCGGTTTTTGAGCGCCTTGTTTGTGCTCGCTGCCTACAACAACATTTAGATTTCTGAAAAGCTCTGCTCCTAATTTGTTTTTAGGTAACATCCCTTTTACGGCTTTTTCTACTAGTGTTGCAGGATTTTTTGCCTGTAATACTTTAGCAGTTAAAGTTCTTTGTCCTCCTGGATACCCTGTGTGACGCATGTAAATTTTGTCATCCATTTTTGTACCCGTAAGGTTGATTTTTTCTGAGTTGATAACAATTACGTTATCTCCGCAGTCCACGTGTGGCGTATAACTAGGTTTGTACTTGCCTCTCAAAATCATTGCAACTTTTGAAGCAAGACGACCCAAGTTATGACCGTCAGCATCTACAACAATCCACTCTTTTGTAACAGTGGCTTTGCTGGCTGATTGTGTCTTGTAACTTAATGCGTCCATAATATTATTTTAATTAAACATTCCATTCCCAATAAAGGGAGCGCAAAAGTACAATTATTTATTTTAAATGCAAACACCTATAAAAGATTATTTTAAGTATTGATTTTCAAACACAAAGCCAATTATGAATATAGGAGTATTGTTCGGATAAATAAAGGTTTTTTTTTGGCAAGTGTTAAAGCGATTATCGCAGCAATTTTCGAAAAAATCACATAAAATTGTCAAGCATTTTTATAGCAGTAATAAAAAATGAAAGCTTTATGACGCATTGTTGGCAAATAAAAAGTCCGAATGAATCGGACTTTGATGTTGTATTTGAAAGATGTGGTTATTCAACCATTACTTTCTTCCAAGATTTTTCAGTAGCGTTTTGCAACTCAATTAAATAAATACCGGTTGACAAACCTTCAACATTTACTTCGGCTTCGGTAGCACCATTATTAACAGTAACTTCTTTTACAAAAGCACCTGTTTGGGTATAAACATTAATTTTGTCTAAACTTGTTTTGGTTTTTACCGTAAACCTACCGTTAGATGGGTTAGGAAAAACGGTTGATGCGTTTAATGAAAAATCTTCGACACCAAGGGTTGTGAAAGTACCCGTAGCAAAGCCACCACTTGAACCACCGCCATGTCCTGAAACACCCATAGAGGCTGAGCCAGCTCTTACACCACCAATGATAATTGAGTTTGTGGTCGCATAAGGCAATTGAAGGTCTTGTCCAGCATTATCTCCACCATCGGCATTCGTTAAAGCTCTGGTTAAAACTAACGTTCTCACTGTTCCTGCAACAGTATTGGTTACTGTTGTCCAACTTTGAGCAGCATCTTGCGGGGGTTGACCCGTGCCTTGAAAATTTCTATCTGTTAAATTTGGCGTGGTGTTGGTTGTAAAAACCAAAGCATCACCATCGCTCATTCCAAAACCATCAACTACGCTAGGTCCTAATCCTAATCCAAACCATCGGTCTGATGGACCAGTTAAAACCAATGTAACTAGTGATGTGGCATTATCTAAAGTAAAATTAGCCGTCATCGGTACATTGTTACTTAAAGTCATTACGCCCGTTGTCTTTTGTTGTGAAAATCCAGACATTGCAACCAATGCTGTTAATAAAAAAGTAGTTTTTTTCATGTTCGTTTTATTTTAGTAAGTTAATAATTTCTTCGTTTCCTGCAAACACTGCATGTTCAAAAGCAGTTTTTCCTTCTTTGTCTTTGTGTGATTTGTTGGCTTTATTTGCGAGCAATAGTTTCAAAATGGTTTTATTCTGAAATTGCACCGCATAGATTAGAGGAGTAGTGCCGTTGGCATCCCCTAAATTCACATCGGCTTTTTTGGTAATTAATAGCGCAGCGATTTCTGCATTGCCTTTGACCACACAAGCCATTAACGGTGTGCCCATGGTGCTTGAGCCATTAATATCGATGCCGTTTTCGATCAGGAATTTTGCCACTTCGTTGTTGCCGCGATAACAAGCCAAAATGAGCGGCGAATAGCCTTCTTCGTTGGTTGTATTAAAAATTTTTGGGTCTTGTTTTAATAGTGCTTTGGCTTCTTCAACTGTGCCCTTTCTGGCGACATCAAAAACATTGAGCGATTGAGAAAAGGTGTTTTGAAGTAAAAATAAAGCAACAATCAGAAAGTATTTTTTTACCATATTGTTCAAATCGTTTTTAAAATAAAAAGCAAATATATTGATTTCCAACATATAATTGTTTGGGATGTTTAAATTTTACAAAGGTTGCGTGGCATTCAATGGTTTAATAAGTAGTTTTTCGTTTACAATTTTCGGGTCGAATCGCGCTGCCTTAATTCGGTTTTAATAACCCTTGTTTTGAATTTGTATTCCTCTTTGCTTTCCAAATTTTGTATCAATAAAATAGCTGCAGCTTCACCAATTTCGGGTCCGTGTTGACTTATGGTTGACAAGCTTGGTGTCATTCTGCGCGACCAAAGACCATCGGCAAACCCAATAACAGAAAGCTGTTCGGGAATTTTAATGCCTTTTTTAATCGCTACTTTCATGGCCATCATCGAGGCATGTTCGTCTAACGCAAAAACACCATCCAGCGTATTGTTTTCAAAAAGCAATTGCACACGTTGGTCAAAATCTTCTTCCGAATCGGTTAAAATTACCAAATCAGAATCAATTGCAAAATCGTTGTTTTCGAGTGCTTTATAATAACCTTTTGCTCTCAATTTTATAACACTCAAATTGCCAATTGCCGAAAGCATTGCGATTTTTTTGCAGCCCAATTGTATCAAATGTTGGGTAGCATTAACAGCCGAATCAAAATCGTCGACAATCACTTTGTCACAATCAACTTCTTCGGCAATGCGATCAAACATGACGATCGGCGTACCATCATTAATAATGTCGATAAAATGCTGGAATTCGTTTTGCTTTTGCGCTTCTTCCGAAACCGATAAAATAAATCCGTCAATCGTTCCATTGCTCAACATGTCTAAAGTATGGATTTCTTTCTCCAAAGATTCATTTGAAATACAGGTCAAAACATTATAACCTTTTTCTTCGGCTACTTTTTCGATACCGCTAAAAACTTTAGCAAAAAAAGAATTTAATATATTGGGAATAATGACGCCAATCGTTTTTGTTTTGCGATTTTTTAGATTCAGACCTATAATATTAGGTTTGTAGTTTTTTAGCTTGGCAAACTCTTGGATTTTTATTTTTGTAGGTTCGCTGATTTCAGGGCTGTCATTCAGGGCTTTAGATACCGTAGATACCGAAACATTGAGTTCTTTGGCGATTTGTTTGAGTGTGGCTTTTTCTTTCATTGTAAAGAGGTTTTTTTTAGACAGTAATTACAAATATAAAGGAATTACTTAAAAAGCAATGAAAATCCTGCAACATAATTACTGATTTCTTAGCACAATTTTACACCGATATCAAAAAGCCCAAAAGCAATTGTCTAAAAGCACTCTTGATGCTATATTTCTTGTTTTCATGAATCTAAAGCAATTTCAAAATCAATGTGCTTCGAGCCAGTTTTTTCCATAGCCCAACTCCACTTCCAAAGGCACTTCCATTTTAAAAGCATTTTCCATTTCGAATTTAATCATGGGTTGAATTTTTTCTAATTCTGAATTGTGTACGTCAAAAACCAATTCGTCATGCACTTGCAATAACATTTTGGATTTCCAGTTTTCTGAAGTCAATTTTTTATGGATATTGATCATCGCAATTTTAATCACATCGGCGGCACTACCTTGAATGGGCGCATTGACCGCATTGCGTTCGGCACCACTTTTTACCATCATGTTCGCCGAATTAATGTCTTTCAAATACCGTCTTCTTCCTAAAACCGTTTGCACATAGCCGTTTTCGCGCGCAAAATCAACTTGACTTGACATATATGATTTTAGTTTTGGATAAGTTGCATAATAGGCATCAATCAAATCGGCACTTTCTTTGCGCGACAACGAAGTTTGATTACTCAATCCAAAGGCAGAAACGCCATAAATGATTCCGAAGTTTACCGTTTTCGCATTGCTTCTTTGTTCTTTGGTCACTTCTTCCAAAGGCACGTTGAATACTTTTGCAGCGGTTGATTTGTGAATGTCTTCGTTGTTTTTGAAAGCCAAAATCATGTTTTCTTCGCCAGATAAAGCGGCAATAATACGCAATTCAATTTGAGAATAATCCGCAGAAAGTAAAGTATAATTTTCGTCGCGAGCGATGAATGCTTTGCGAATCAATCGGCCTCTTTCGGTACGAATCGGAATGTTTTGCAAATTCGGATTGTTGGAACTCAAACGCCCCGTTGCGGCAACAGTTTGCATATAGTCGGTATGCACACGTCCTGTTTTTTTATCTACTTGATTGGGTAGCGCGTCAATATAAGTACTTTGCAATTTGACCATTTGTCGCCATTCGAGAAGGTCTTTTACAATTTGATGTTCGTTGACCAAATAACTCAAAACCTCTTCGCCAGTCGCATATTGACCCGTTTTTGTTTTCTTTTGTTTGGTTCCGCCAATTTTCATTTTGTCAAATAAAATCTCACCCAGCTGTTTCGGAGAAGCCAAATTGAACTTTTCGCCTGCAGTTTCGTAGATTTTTTGCTCTAAAGCTTTGCTCTCCTCTGCCATTGTAACCGACATTGCTTTCAAATACGGAACATCCAGATTGATGCCTTCCATTTCCATTGCGGCTAAAACGGGAAGTAACGGGATTTCGATTTCGTCGAATAGTTTTTTGGTTTCGGCTTTGTCGAGAATTGGACTAAAATTTTGTTTCAACTGGAACGTAATATCGGCATCTTCGGCAGCATATTCTTTGATATCTTCCAAAGCAACATCGCGCATTGATCTTTGATTTTTGCCTTTTTTTCCTATCAAATCTTCAATCGATTTTGGCGCATACTGCAAATAGGTTTCAGATAAAACATCCATATTGTGGCGCATGTCGGGATTGATGAGATAATGCGCAAGCATCGTATCAAATAACTTTCCTTTGATTGGAATATTATAATTAGCCAATATTTTTAAATCATATTTGATATTTTGACCGATTTTCTCGATGGTTTCACTTTCAAAAAACGGCTTGAATTTATCGGCCAAAACTTGAGCTTCTTCTTGATTTTCTGGAAACGGAACATAAAATGCTTTTCCTTTTTCGTAAGCGAATGACATACCAACAAGCTCAGCATTTAGCGCGTCAATTCCAGTAGTTTCGGTGTCAAAACAAACCGAACTTTGGTTCATTAAATTTTGTAAAAGCAATCTTACAGGCAAATCACCTTGAACAATTTGGTAAAAATGTTCGGTATTTTCTAAAGTATTATAATGCAAATGAGTCTTGGCTTCGTCGTTCGCTTCGTCTGCAAAACCAAATAAATCAAATTGCTCTTCATTTGTTTTTTTTGCTGGTGTTTTTTTGACAGTGGGTATTTCGGGGTTTACATTTTCATCATCTGCATTAGGATTGTACAATTTATCAAACTGTGCTTTCATTTGACGGAACTCCAATTTCAGGAATAATTCGTCTGTTTTTTCGATGTCAGGTTGCGATAATTCGTAATCGGTTTCATTGAAAGTTACAGGACAATCCAGCAGAATGGTAGCTAGTTTTTTAGATAAAATACCTTTGTCTTTATTGGCTTCGATTTTATCTTTCAAAGCGCCTTTTAGCTTATCTGTGTTGGCCAAAAGATTTTCCATCGAACCAAATTCTTTCAATAATTTCTTGGCTGTAACTTCGCCAACGCCAGGCAATCCCGGAATATTATCGGCTGCATCGCCCATCATTCCTAAAAAATCAATCACTTGCTCTGGTCTTTCGATGTCAAATCTTTTTAAAACTTCTGGGACACCCCAAATTTCGATATCGTTGCCCATTCGAGCAGGTTTGTACATAAAAATATTTTCAGAAACCAATTGCGCAAAATCTTTATCGGGCGTAACCATAAAGACTTTGTAGTTTTCTTTTTCTGCCTGTTTGGCGATTGTACCAATTAAATCGTCGGCCTCGATACCCGCCACTTCGATGATTGGGATGTGCATGGCACGAAGGATTTCTTGGATATAAGGCACCGCAATTCTAATGGCTTCGGGCGTTTCGTCGCGATGTGCTTTGTATTCTTGGTACATTTCGTAACGCACATCGCTGCCTCCTTTGTCAAAAGCCACCGCCAAATGATCTGGTTTTTCGCGTTTGATCACATCCATTAAGGCATTCATAAATCCCATAATGGCCGAAGTATCCATGCCGTTAGAAGTAATTCTTGGATTTTTTATAAAGGCAAAATAACCGCGAAATATGAGGGCATAAGCGTCAAGAAGGAAAAGGCGTTTTTGAGTGGACATAGCTAGAAATTAGATTGTAAAAATAAACAAACCAAGTTGAACCGTTAAATTTTATTAAATAAAAAAAATTTGCAATTGTATTCTTTGTTAATTTGTGAAAAATTACGAAAAAATGATTCGTTGGCTCTTTTTAATTGTTATTATTGTTTTTATAGAAATCTACGCCTTTCAAGCTTTTAGAACGTTAACCAAGATAAAATGGGCTTTGTTGACTTATCAGGTGATTAGCTTTTTAATTTTAGCATATATAATTTATTCGTTTACGCAATTTGACCGATCGGTGGGACAAAACAAGCAATCGCTTTTTACTTTGGGTTTGATGTTGGTGGTTTATATTCCTAAAATTGTTTTGACTTTTGTGCTTTTTGGCGAAGATTTGTTCCGGCTTGGTGCAGGTGCAATCAATTATTTTGTCAACAACGATGTTGAAACGAGTACGATTCCGTCACGCCGAAAGTTTGTAAGTAAAATAGGTTTGGGACTGGCTGCTATTCCGTTTATTTCTTTAATATACGGTATTTTTGAAGGAAAATACAATTTTAAAGTTATCAAGCAAACTTTGTTTTTTGCCGATTTGCCTGATGCTTTTGATGGTTTTACGATTACACAAATTTCTGATGTTCACAGTGGCAGTTTTGATAATAAAGAGAAAATCGATTACGCGATTGATTTAGTGAACCAACAAAACTCGGATATGATTCTTTTTACTGGCGACATTGTCAATACCCATGCCGCCGAAATGCATCCTTGGATTGAAAGTTTTAACAATATAAAAAAACCCGAATTTGGTAAATTTTCGGTTTTGGGCAATCATGATTATGGCGAGTATGTAGCTTGGCCTTCTGAAAAAGAAAAGGCAGACAATTTTGAAGCCATAAAAAAATTATACGGGCAAATCGGATTCAGTTTGTTGCTCAACGAAAACACCTTTGTCCAAAAAGGGAATGATAGAATCGCTATAGTTGGCGTCGAAAATTGGGGTAAAAATTTCAAACAAGCAGGCGATTTGAACAAAGCTTCCGCATCATTATCTAAAGAAGATTTTAAAATATTAATGTCGCACGATCCCTCGCATTGGGAATATGAAGTAAAAAATCACGAAAAGCATTTTCATTTGACTTTATCAGGGCATACGCACGGTTTGCAATTTGGCATTGAAATTCCTGGTTTATTCAAATGGAGTCCTGTGCAGTACGTTTACAAACAATGGGCGGGGTTGTATGAAAACGTGGGACGGTACATTTATGTAAATAGAGGTTTTGGATTCCATGCTTATCCCGGAAGAGTAGGAATTTGGCCGGAAATAACGGTCATTGAACTAAAAAAAGGGAAAAGTGTAGTGTAAATTGTCAAAAACCCTATATTTGTATAACAAAGTTTAATATTTTTACGACTATGTCAAAATTCGGAGAACTTATAAGCGCACCAATTCCAGTACTGATTGATTTTTATACAGAATGGAATGAGCAATCAGTTTCAATGCATCCAGTAATCAGAGATGTCGCAGCAGCGTTGGGCGACAAGGCGAAAGTAATAAAAATTGATGTAGATAAAAATCAAGAATTAGCCGACGCTTTGCGCATAAAAGGTTTGCCTACTTTGATGATTTATAAAGACGGTCAGATGATTTGGAGACAATCTGGCGAACTGGATGCCAACACAATTATTGGTTTGGTTCAAGAGCAAATCTAGTCGATAACGTCAAAATTAAAGCCTTTTTCTTTCCATATAGTTATGGCTTTTGGCAATGTGTATTCGAGATTTTCAAAAGCTTTTATGCTATCATGAAACACGATAATACTCCCTGAGTTTACTTTTTGCGTTGCGTTTTTTAGACATTGACTTGGCGTTATATTTTTATCGTAGTCAATAGTCAATACATCCCACATTATTATTTTATAACCCAAACCTAAGACCTTCTCGCTTTGCTTTGCAGTAATTTTACCGTAAGGCGGACGAAAAATTTTAGATTCTGTATGGGGTTTAAAACCAGTATCGTTGGCCAACTGTTGTTCAATAATGGTCTCGCACAACGTTATGTTTTCGATATATTTTTCGGTTTCCGTTTGCCAACCTTTGACATGGTCCAAAGTGTGGTTGCCAATGCGATGACCATCGGAAATGATTTGTTGAACGATTTCAGGATGCTTTTTTATATTGTTTCCAATACAAAAAAAAGTGGCTTTGATGTCATTTTGTTTTAAAACTTCGAGTACCCAAGGTGTAATTTCGGGCGTTGGGCCGTCATCAAAAGTGAGATAAACACTGTTATTGGTATTCGGAATATCCCAAAAATATTCTGAGAACCATTTTTTTATCAGCCAATTTGTTTTTATCCAATACAAATTCATTTGGATTAATTTTGTTTACGAATATAAAAAAAGCAGCTTTATCATTTGATACCGCTGCTTTTTTATTTGCATTTTATCTAAAATTATTCGTTATCGCGTCCAAAATGAGCAAAAAGCTTGTTATAACTATTAAAGGTGTCGCGATTGGTGCGGTAAAAACCATCATCTTTACTATCTTTCATTACTTGTAGCAAGCTGCGATAGCGCTCAATATCTGTAATTATGTCAACATACAAATCGTTTTGTTCTGCGACTTTGAGCGTGCTGTAATAACGGATATTTTCTTGGTATTTTTTTGATAGTTTGGTTAGCAAATCTCTGGCTTTTTGTTTTTCGCCCACTTCATAATAGCCTTTAGCAAAGGGTTCTAGCATAGTATAATAACCGTAGTATTCAAGCGGCATTTTGGTCATTGCCAAATTAATAATGTTTTTGGCTTTGTCAATTTTGCCTTCGCTTATCAATTGTTGCATCAATCGCGACAAATTGGTTCGGTAAGAAATACTGTTTTTTCTGGTTTCGGGATCATGGTAAATGTTTGGGCTTTCGCCATTGCCCCAATCCCATTTCATTACGATATTATACATTTTATCGGCGTCAATTTGTCCCATATCAAATTGGCTTTCTTCTTTGTCGATTGGTGTTTTGACCGGCACCAATTTATAGACCATGCCATCCAATTGCAAATAGTCTTTCATCCATATATAATCATCATCTCCAAAACTTCCACCCGTAAAATAAACAGGTCTTTTCCAGTTGTTATTGGCAATAATATCCAACATCATCAATCGGTTTTTGTACAACGCTTGTCCTTTTATATCAATGTCAATAAAAGGAACAATTGAATCATTGTATTTGGCATCAACCACTTTATTGGCAATAACTGCATTTTTATCAACTGGAATTCTGATTTTATTGGTTGGATAAAAATGTATTTTTTGACCGTTGTTCAATTCGATGATGGTTCTTTGATCGTCGGTAGCAATAAATTTGATAAAATCCTTGATATCCCAACGGTTTTGGGTTTTATCGGTATGCACCGCATAATCTAATTTATCGCCCACATATTGATTGTGCGTAAACGAAATAGGCATTGGTTCTGACGAATAGGCTTTGGCTTTCATTTGGTCAATATACCAATCTGTCATAAACAAACTGGTATTGACGATACGAACATCGGTACGAATATTTTCTATTTCTTGAGCATACCAAAGCGGAAAAGTATCGTTATCGCCAATGGTAAAAAGAATAGCATTGGGCTCGCAAGATTCGAGGTAGGCTTTTGCCATGGCAACCGCAGTATATTTACCAGAACGGTCGTGGTCATCCCAGTTTTGTGAAGCCATTAGTACAGGAGCAGCAAGTATTGCAAGTCCTATTACCAAAGGAACTGCAATCTTTGGCATGACCCATTTTTTTATAGTATCATAAATCGCATAAACACCAAAACCAATCCAGATTGCAAAAACATAAAAAGAGCCAACTAGAGCATAATCTCTTTCGCGAGGTTCAAATGGCCTTTCGTTGAGATAAATCTTTAGCGCCAAACCAGTAAACAGAAACAAAATCAATAAGACATAAAAGCTTTTTAAATCTTTATTGGCATGAAAAATCAATCCAATAATACCCAATAAAAAAGGTAAAAAATAGTACAAATTGCGGCCTTTGTTGTTCAGAACATCCGATGGTAAATCGGCTTGTGATCCTAACCGTGCTTCGTCAATAAATGAAATCCCGCTCATCCAATTGCCATCAAGATTATCGTATTTGCCTTGAGTATCATTTTGACGACCGGTAAAATTCCACATCAAATAACGCCAATACATGTACCCAAATTGGTATTCAAACATAAAACTCAAATTGTCGGCCGTACTTGGTTTTTCGATTATCAAATAATCGCCATACGTTTTAAGAAAAGTAGCATAACCTTCTAAATCGATTTGATTTGCAGCATAGGCTTTTCGAAATTCAGAAATAATTTGAACCAATTCGGCTTCTTCTGAATATTCAGGATTGATTCTAAATTCTAATGGACTTGTAAAAGACATATAATTTTCGGCATGTTCAGGACTCCACATTCTTGGTAAAATGGCCTTTTGACTATCATCACTATTTTGTTCTGCATTTTTAAAATTGTTGGTAATGATATATTTACCTGATTTATAATCCCTTTCGTAATTGGGTGCTTTGTCTATATAAGGCGTGTCTTTGTCGAGACCGGCATAGGTATCCGAATATTGAGGACCATAAAACAAAGGATTTACACCATATTGTTCTCTGTTGTAATAGGCCAAAACTTCACGCGCATCGGAGGGCTTATTTTCGTTAATGACCGTGTTGGCATTGGCACGAATTGGCAGCATCATCCAAGTAGAGAATCCGATAAGGATAAAAAGAATGCAAAGAATAAGCGTATTGGCATGAACGAGTCCTTTGTTTTTGGTGTGTTTTAATCCAAAATAAAAGAACGCGATAAAAAGCAAGGTTACAAAAAGGGTTCCTGAATCAAAAGGAAGTCCTATACTATTGACCATAAAAACTTCAGTTTTCCCAAAAAGCCCCATAGTTAAAGGCAATAATAATTTGAAAATAAACAATAAAACCGAAACTACGACGATGTTGGCGATGATAAAATTTTTAATATTGACTGCTTTATAGTTTTTAAAGAAATACAAAAACCCAATGGCTGGAATGGTTAGTAATGCCATAAAATGCACGCCAAATGAAAGTCCGATAACCAATGAAATAATTAATAACCATCGGTTGCCTCTGGGCTGATTCATATCTTGTTCCCATCGCAAACCGAGCCAAAAAAGCAAGGCAATAAATAAGGAGGCCATGGCATAAACTTCGGCTTCGACGGCATTGTACCAAAAACTATCTGAAAAAGTAAAAGCCAAGGCACCCACAAAAGCACTTCCTAAAATGGCAATCGAATTGTTTTTATCAATTTCGGTAAATTGCGAAATGAGCTTTTTTAGTAACATTGATGTTGACCAAAACATAAACAAGATGGTAAAAGCACTTGAAAAAACCGACATCATATTGACCATTAAGGCGATGTGTTTCTCATCGATGGCAAACATTGCAAAAAAAGCCCCAATCATTTGAAAAAGTGGCGCGCCAGGCGGATGACCTACCTCTAATTTGGCTGCTGTGGCAATGTATTCGCCACAATCCCAGAAACTCATTGTTGGTTCAACGGTTAAAGTATAGGTTACAAGCGCAATGGTAAATGCCAGCCATCCTGTAATTGTATTCCACTTATTGAAGTTAAATTCCACCATAATTTTGATAATGATTGTTGTTTTATTTCAGTTACAAAGAAAATGTTTTTTTGGTTAACCAAACGGGCATTAACAAATTTTTCGATAAATGAAATTCAGGTTAAAGATAGGTTTGTTTTTCTGAGGCAAAATAACGTCAATTAATTACCGCAAAACCGATAATAATTATTTTTGTTTTTTTTTGAGTAAAAATTTGTGAGTGATGATTTTTGTGTTAAATTTGCACTCGCAATACGCATACTGGTCTATGGTGTAATGGTAACACAACTGTTTTTGGTGCAGTCTTTCTAGGTTCGAGTCCTAGTAGACCAACAAAAAAATCTTCTCTGAAAAGGAGGAGATTTTTTTTTGGGTAAAGTTGCAAATTCTTTTTTTCAACAATAATAAGTATCACAACATAAACCAAAATATGAAAAAAAGCCACACAAATTTCGTGTGACTTTTTTTTAAAATTATTGTAGACCACTATCATTACGAGGTTTAAATTTTTATCTTCAATAAATTATTGTTGCAATCGAAAATTAAATTTTAAAAGTGACAACAGGCCTTACGGCATGATTTACCAAATCTTCGCTGATGCTGCCGTTAAAGAAGTGCGAGAATCCAGTTCGACCATGGGTACACATTCCTATCAAATCAGCATCTATTTTATTGGCAAAATTGAGGATACCTTTTTCTACATTGGTGTCATTATAAATATGAAGTGAATGTTTGTTTATCGAAAAATCTTTTATAAAATCGGTCATGATTTTTTCGGCGACATTATTCGATTTGAAGCTATTAGGCGTATTGATCATTACCAAATGCAAATTGGCATCAAAAACATTGGCAAATTCGACTAATTTTTGAAAAGGTTTTTTAATTTCATTTGAAAAATCAGAGGCAAAAACAAAATTATCTGCTTTAAAGTCATTGATTTCATTTTTAATAACTAAAACAGGCACTTCAGAATGACGGACAATTTTCTCGGTGTTTGAACCTATAAGCATTTCTTGAAAACCCGAAGCACCATGAGAGCCCATGACAATTAAATCAACATTGTGCTCTTTGCTGTAAGTAACAATGCCTTCAAAAGCTTTTTCTATTCTGGTATCAGTAGTAATATTCAGGTCTTGTAAATAACTTTCAAATCTCAATTCATCCAGTTTGTCATTGGTTTTTTTCAGGAAAAGCATTACCTCTGGAATATTCACCCCGCTATTTACTGCATCGTTCATGTGTGTTGGCAAATCGAGTAAATTTAAAATAAACAATTCGGCATTGTTGTTTTTCGCAATTTGAGCAGCCACCTTTAAAGCGTATTCAGCTTGTTCGGAAAAATCGGTTGGGACTAAAATTCTTTTCATAAATAAAAATATAAGAAGTTAATTTGTTTTAATGTATTAAAGATAAGATTTTTTTTAACATCAAACAATCATTTTTCATTTATAAAAAAAACACTATATTTGCACCGTTATTTATTAAAAACTAGATAATGAGGGAAGCAATGCTTCCCTCTTTTTATAAAAATATGACATTCAAAGAAAAAGTGCTCCAATTGTTAAATGAAGGTCTTGAAGAAAAACCAACAGTTTTTTTAATTGACCTTACCGTTACCGATGCGTTTAAAATTATTGTAACTTTAGATGGTGATAACGGTGTGGTTTTGCAAGATTGTATCGACATAAGTCGTGCTATTGAGCATAATCTTGACAGAGAGGAACAAGATTTTTCGTTAGAAGTGGCGTCAGTTGGCGTTGGGTCACCATTAAAATTGATCCGACAATACAAAAAGAACATTGGCAGAACACTAATCGTCAAACTGGCAACAACAACAATTGAAGCCGAATTGGTCGCAGCTAATGATATGTTTATTACCTTAGCTTGGGAAGCAAGGGAACCTAAAAAAATTGGAAAAGGTAAAGAAACTGTCCAAAAAGAACAGGAAATTCCTTATTCAGATATTAAAGAAGCAATTGTTACAGTAACATTTTAAATTAAAAAGTTGGCATGGAAAATTTAGCATTAATCGATTCATTTTCAGAGTTTAAAGACGACAAACTTATTGATCGTGTAACGCTTATGGCGATTTTGGAAGATGTATTTAGAAATGCATTGAAAAAGAAATTTGGATCAGATGATAATTTTGATATCATTATCAATCCTGATAAAGGAGATATGGAAATCTGGAGAAGACGCGTTATCGTTGCCGATGATGATTTGGATTTAGAAAATGAAGAAATTACATTGACCGAAGCTAGAAAAATCGAACCCGATTTCGAGATTGGTGAAGAAGTTTCAGAAGAAGTAAAACTCATCGATTTAGGAAGAAGAGCCATTTTGGCGTTGCGTCAAAACCTGATTTCTAAAATTCATGAACACGATAATACCAATCTTTACAAACAATTTAAAGATTTAATTGGTGAAATTTATACCGCCGAAGTGCATCATGTTCGACCAAGAGTTGTAATTTTGGTCGATGATGACGGAAACGAAATTGTTTTACCGAAAGAAAAACAAATTCCTTCTGATTTTTTCAGAAAAGGTGATAATGTCAGAGGAATTATTGAAAGTGTTGAACTAAAAGGCAACAAACCACAAATCATAATGTCTCGTACATCAGAGAAGTTCTTAGAGAAATTGTTTGAACAAGAAATTCCAGAGGTTTTTGACGGTTTGATTTTGGTCAAAAATGTGGTCAGAATTCCAGGTGAAAAAGCAAAAGTAGCGGTTGATTCTTATGACGATCGTATTGATCCTGTTGGCGCATGTGTGGGTATGAAAGGTTCTCGTATTCATGGTATCGTTCGCGAATTGGGTAATGAAAATATAGATGTAATTAATTTCACTACTAATACGCAATTGTATATTACAAGAGCATTAAGTCCGGCCAAAGTATCTTCAATCAAAATTAATGAAGAAACCAAAAGAGCCGAAGTGTTTTTGAAGCTTGAAGAGGTTTCTAAAGCCATTGGTCGTGGTGGTCACAACATTAAATTAGCAGGTCAATTGACGGGTTATGAGTTGGATGTGATTAGAGAAGGTAATGTCGCAGAAGAAGAAGATGATGTTGAATTAACAGAGTTTTCAGATGAAATTGAAGCTTGGGTAATCGAAGAATTTGCAAAAATTGGATTGGATACCGCAAGAAGCATCCTGAAACAAGATGTCAATGATTTGGTTAGAAGAACAGATCTGGAAGAGGAGACAATTTTAGATGTAATGAAGATATTAAATGATGAGTTTAATACGTAATTAATTCTTCAAACAACAATACAATAAAAAAAGGTAATAATAAAAAGGTTTTATGTCTGAAGATAGAGTAATAAGAATAAACAAGGTTTTAAGGGAATTAAATATTTCGTTAGAAAGGGCTGTGGATTATCTTAAAGATAAAGGCATCGCTATTGATGCCAATCCAAATGCAAAAATTTCTGATGCAGAATTTAGTATCCTACAAAATCAATTTGCAGGCGATAAGGGAAATAAAGAAGCTTCCAAAGAAGTTGGGGAAGAAAAACGAAAAGAAAAGGAAGCATTGCGTCTTGAAAGAGAAAAAGAAATCGAAGACAAACGCAAACAAGATGAAGAACGATTCAAACAACAGCAAGAAGTCATAAAGGCAAAGGCAATTGTAACAGGACCTAAACAAGTCGGAACCATTGATTTATCTCCTAAAAAACAAATTACTCCAATCGTAAAAACACCTGAGCCTGTTCAGGAAAAGCCACAAGAAATTATTCCTTTAGTTGTAACTCCAGAGATTGTAAAACCAACTCCAGTAATTGATAAGACTACAAAAAAAGAGCCTTTAGAAGTTTCAAAAATAAAAAAAGAAGTCCAAAAAGTAATTGTTAAAAAAGAAGTTGAAACTCCTGCTCCCGAAGCTGAAGTGGATGAATCTATTACAACGCAATATGTACAGCTTTCAGGAACAACTTTTACTGGCCAAACCATTGATTTATCGCAATTCAATAAACCCAAAAAGAAAAAAGAAGAGCCTAAAATTACACCCAATAAACCTGGAACAAGTCCTGCTGTAGGTGCGAATAATGCGAATAATGCAAATAAAAATAAGCGCAAAAGAATCATTCCAAAACCGGGGATTCCTAGACCTCCAGGCGTTCCCGGCGCACCAAATGCAAATAAAATTGTTCCAAATACTGCCGGAAATGCAGCAAACAGAAGTGCCAGACCTGGATTTGTAAAAGGAAATCGACCAGCGATTGTTGCAAAAGTAGAGCCAACAGAAGAAGAGGTAAAAAATCAAATCCGTGAAACACTCGAAAAGCTTCAAGGTAAAGGCGGTAAATCAAAAGCAGCCAAATACCGAAGAGACAAAAGAGATACCCATCGTCAAAAGTCAGATGATGAACAACGTTTATTAGACGAAGGCAGTAAAACCATTAAGGTTACTGAATTTGTAACTGTTGGTGAAGTCGCAACCATGATGGATGTGCCAATTACAAAAGTGATTGGAACTTGTATGTCATTGGGTATTATGGTTACAATGAACCAGCGACTTGATGCCGAAACATTGACGATTGTTGCTGATGAATTTGGTTATGAAGTTGAATTTATTACAACAGAACTAGAAGATGCCATTCAACTTGTTGAAGATAGGGCCGAAGATTTATTAGACCGAGCGCCAATAGTAACCGTAATGGGTCACGTGGATCACGGTAAAACTTCACTTCTAGATTATATCCGTAAAGAAAATGTTATTGCAGGTGAATCTGGCGGAATCACACAGCATATTGGTGCTTATGGCGTTACACTAGACAATGGTCAAAAAATCGCCTTTCTAGACACACCTGGTCACGAAGCTTTTACGGCGATGCGTGCCCGTGGAGCACAAGTAACTGATATTGCAATTATTGTAGTTGCGGCCGACGATGATATTATGCCACAAACCAAAGAAGCAATTAGTCACGCGCAAGCAGCCAATGTGCCTATTATTTTTGCAATTAATAAAATAGACAAACCCAATTCGAATCCAGAGAAAATCAAAGAAAGATTGGCTGGTATGAATTTATTAGTTGAAGATTGGGGCGGAAAAATCCAATCACACGATATTTCTGCAAAAGTAGGAACTGGAGTTAAAGAACTATTAGAGAAAGTATTGTTGGAAGCCGAGATTTTAGAATTAAAATCGAATCCAAATAAAGCAGCTTCTGGAACTGTTGTTGAAGCATTTTTGGACAAAGGAAAAGGTTATGTTTCTACCATCTTAGTGCAAAATGGTACACTAAAAGTAGGCGATTATTTGCTCGCAGGAAAGCACCACGGAAAAATTAAAGCGATGCACGATGAACGTGGTCATGTCGTAAAAGAGGCTGGTCCATCAACACCGGTTTCTGTATTAGGTTTGGATGGTTCTGCTACAGCGGGAGACAAATTCAATGTATTTGAAGACGAAAAAGAAGCCAAAGCGATTGCAGCCAAACGTACACAATTGATGCGAGAGCAATCTGTTCGCGTGCAACGTCACATCACTTTGGACGAAATTGGTCGTCGTATCGCATTGGGTCAGTTTAAAGAACTGAACATCATTCTTAAAGGCGACGTTGACGGTTCTGTTGAAGCGCTGTCCGATTCGTTTTCTAAATTGTCAACCGAAGAAATTCAAATTAATATTATACATAAAGGTGTTGGCGCAATTACCGAAACCGATGTTATGTTGGCTTCCGCTTCTGATGCGATTATTATCGGATTTAATGTACGCCCAGCTGGAAACGCGCGTCAATTGGCCGATAAAGAAGAAATAGATATCCGTTATTATTCAATTATTTACGCTGCTATCGACGATTTGAAAGATGCTATGGAAGGTATGTTAGCGCCAGAAATGAAAGAAGAAATTCTTGGAACTGCCGAAATTAGAGAGATATTTAAAATCTCCAAAGTAGGATCAATCGCAGGTTGTATGGTCATGGACGGAAAAATAATGCGTAACTCCAAAATCCGTATCATCCGCGAAGGTGTGGTCGTATTTACCGGAGAACTTTTGGCACTTAAACGTTTTAAAGACGATGTAAAAGAAGTAGCCAAAGGGTATGACTGTGGTATTCAAATCAAAAATTACAACGATATTGAAGAGCGGGATGTAATCGAAGCCTATCATGAAGTTGCCGTTAAGAAAAAACTGAAATAAAAATTTATGTAACAAAAAAGTCCTGATTTTATCAGGACTTTTTTGTCAATAATAATAGGTCAATTATTTATTGGGCTTGATTAAAAAAGCATTTTTATATTTCTTTTTAAGAAGTAACAAATTGCGTTCTGCTTCTATTCGGGTCTTAAAATTGCCTATCCAAACCTTATAAGTTGGCGTGTTAAAAATAATAGTTGCATCAAAATCGGCATTTTCTTTTTTAAATTCGTTCAAAGCTTTTTTCGAACTTTCGCTGTCGCCATTATAAATCTGAATTTTATAGCGGTCATTTACTGTTATTGAAGCATTAATTCTTCTTTTTTCTTTTAACAAGTTTTCAAATTTTACATCCTGGGAAACACTCATTTTTGTGTCTTGTGAGTATAAATTCATTGCCGGAAAAAGTAATGCTAAGGCTATTGTGTGGTACATTTTAAAGGTCACTTTTTTCATAACGTGGTGTTTTTGAAACAAATGTAGTATTTATAAGATTAAACAAAATAATAAAATTATTTAGAATTAATATAAATTAAGAATTAAGGTATATTTAAGGTTTTGAGAATAGTTCATAAGTCGTATTTTTGTGCAAGTTTTAAAAGAAAGTATGACTTTTTATGGCGCAAACGCACCTTAAAAACCATATCAAAATTTTGTCGATAATCATTTAATATATGAAAAAGGTGGGTAACCATAACTCGATTTCAAGGAATTTATTTTTAAGTTTAGCGGTTCTGCTAACTTTCTCATTACCTTCATTTGCTCAAGATCCCGCAGCTCCAGCTGCAAGTGGTGATGCCGTTGCCGGAAAAGCATTGTTCAACGCCAATTGTGGTGCTTGCCACAAATTAGACGCCAAAATGACTGGTCCAGCGTTGCGTAATGTAGCAGAAAGACACGACAAAGAATGGCTTTACAAATGGATCAAAAACAGTTCTGCATTTATTAAAACTGGCGATGCGGCGGCAGTAAAAATTTATGAGGAATACAATAAGTCTGTAATGACCGCTTTTCCTCAATTGTCAAATGCAGATATTGACAACATTATTGCTTATACTTCTGAGCCAATTGCGGCACCAGAAGCACCAAAATTAGTTCCCGGTACTGCTGCAGTAGAAAGTGGTGTTTCGAATAATATCATTTTAGGCGCATTAGCTGTCGTGATGCTAATGTTGGTCGTAATGTTGTTTTTGGTAAGTAATGTACTTAATAAAGTAGCAAAAGCCAATGGTATCGAAGTATTGGCAAAAGAACCAACCATGCCAATCTGGAAGGCCTATGCTAAAAATCAATTTTTGGTTTTAGTAACCGCAATAATATTTTTATTGTCGGGCGCCTACTTTGTATACGGTTTCTTTATGCAAATAGGTGTTGATCAAGATTATGCGCCAATTCAGCCGATTCATTATTCGCACAAAATTCACGCTGGCGATAACGGCATTGATTGTAAATACTGCCACTCTTCAGCACGTGTAAGCAAACATGCGGGTATTCCTTCTTTGAACGTATGTATGAATTGTCACAAAAATATTGCAGAATTTGTAGGCGATAAAGATTCAACTTATGTAGAATACACCAAAGAATTTTATACTGCCGAAATACAAAAATTATATGATGCAGTAGGTTGGGACAAAACCAATCAGAAATACACTGGAAAAACGAAGCCCGTAAAATGGGTTCGCATTCATAACTTACCGGATTTTGCTTATTTCAATCACTCACAACACGTTACAGTTGCTGGAATCGAATGTCAAAAATGTCACGGACCAGTTCAAACTTACGAAATTCAAAAGCAATTTGCGCCGCTGACCATGGGTTGGTGTATCAATTGTCACCGCGAAACCGATGTAAAAATGGAAGGCAATGCTTATTATACCAAAATTCACGATGAACTTTCTAAAAAATATGGTGTTGACAAATTAACAGCAGCACAAATGGGTGGTTTAGAATGCGGTAAATGCCATTACTAAAAAGTTTCAAGTTCAAAGTTTCATTTTGTCGGAACTTCAAAAACTTGAGAGCAGTAAATTGAATTGAGACCGATCTCGGACAAGTGAAGCAAATAAAAATAATTAAGAAGCTAAATATTTAAATAAAGATGTCATCAAACAAAAAATACTGGAAAAGTGTTGAAGAACTAAACGAAAATAGTTCTATTGTTGAGGCGTTAAGAAATAACGAATTTGTTGAAGCGATTCCAACTGAAACGTTTCTTGGTGATGCCGAAACATTATCAGCATCTTCAACAACACGTCGTGATTTCTTAAAGTACGTTGGATTTACTACTGCCGCCGCATCATTGGCCGCTTGTGAAGGTCCAGTTATCAAATCTATTCCTTATGTAGTGCAACCAGAACAAATCATTCCTGGTGTTGCAGATTATTATGCAACAACTGTTTTTGATGGTTTTGATTTTGCTAATATTTTAGTAAAAACAAGAGAAGGTCGTCCAATTAAAATAGAAAATAATATTTTACCTGGAGCGAAATTTGCTGCAAATGCCAGAATTCATGCTTCTGTATTGTCATTATATGATAGCATGCGTTTGAAAGGATCAAAAGTTGACGGAAAATCAGCTTCTTGGTCTGAGGTTACTTCAAAAGTAAAAGCCAGTTTGACTGATGCTAAAGCAAAAGGCGGTCAAGTGGTGGTTTTGACGAATACAACAGCAAGTCCATCTACAGAAAAATTAATTGGCGAATTTATAGCCGCTAATCCATCTGCAAAACATATCGTTTATGATGCTATTTCGTCCTCAGAGGCATTGGATGCTTTTGAAACCGTTTATGGCGAAAGGGCTTTGGTGGATTATGATTTTGGAAAAGCTACCGTGATTGTTGGTATTGGAGCCGACTTTTTAGGTGATTGGCAAGGTGGTGGTTATGATAAAGGTTATGCTCAAGGCAGAATTCCGAAAAACGGAAAAATGTCAAAGCATTTTCAATTTGAAGCCAATATGACTTTGTCAGGTGCGGCAGCAGACAAACGTTTGCCAATGTCGACTTTCGAACAAAAACAAGCTTTATTAAAAATATACAATATTGTTACCGGAGCTGCTGTTGCTACACAACTCGACAAACAATTTGATGCCGATGTTACCAAAGCAGCGCAACAACTAAAAGCCGCCGGTAGCAAAGGGGTTTTGGTTGCTGGAATTCAAGATAAAAATGCGCAGTTGCTTGTTTTGGCTATTAACATCGCATTGTCAAGTGCTGCTTTTTCTACAGCAGGAACAAGACAAATCAGAAAAGGATCTAACGAAAAAGTGTCACAACTTTTAGCCGACATGAAATCCGGCAATGTTCACACCTTAATAATGAGTGGCGTTAATCCGGTGTATACCTTGCCTAACAGCAAAGATTTTGTTGCAGCATTGAAAAAAGTAAAACTTTCGGTAGCTTTTTCGTTGAAAGAAGATGAAACTGCTTTATTAACCAATATTGCTGTTGGAACCACACATTATTTAGAATCTTGGGGTGATGTGAGTATTATAAAAGGCAATTATGCTTTGACACAGCCAACCATCCGTCCATTGTTTCCCGAAACAAAGCAATTCGAAGAAGCGCTATTAGGTTGGAACGGAAATGCAGGAAACTTTTATGACTATTTAAAAGCGAATGCGGCGAATTATATCTCAGGATCAACTTGGAATAAAGTAGTTCATGATGGTGTTTTTGAAACTCCTACTTCGGCCTTGTCTGCAATTGGAGGCGATTTTAATAGTGCCGCAAACACTTTGGCGCAAGCTAAGAAATCAAGTGGATTAGAATTGAACTTATACACAAAAACTGGATTGGGTGATGGTCAACAAGCCAACAACCCATGGCTTCAAGAGTTTCCTGATCCAATTACAAGAGTTTCTTGGGACAATTATATAACCGTATCAAAAGTGGATGCCGATCAATTGCAATTGGTGAATTATAATGTTGCTAATGGCGGTTTGAACGGAAGTTATACCAATTTGACAGTTGATGGAGTGCTACTAGAAAAAGTACCTGTTATTATTCAGCCGGGACAAGCAGTCGGAACGGTTGGATTGTCTTTGGGATATGGCAAAAAAGCAGCTTTGAAAGAAGAAATGCAAGTAGGTGTTAATGCTTACGTTTTATATAAAAATTTCAACAATACACAATCCGTGAAAGTTGCAAAAGCCAATGGCGATCACGAGTTTGCTTGTGTACAATTGCAAAAAACATTGATGGGTAGAGGTGACATTATCAAAGAAACAACTTTGACTATTTTCAACTCAAAAGACGCCAAAGAATGGAACGAACAACCTATGGTTTCATTGGATCACAATCCAGTAAAAGCTGTTGAGGTTGATTTGTGGGATTCTTTTGACCGTTCTGTTGGACATCACTTCAATTTGTCAGTCGATTTGAATGCTTGTACTGGTTGTGGCGCTTGCGTTATTGCTTGTCATGCCGAAAACAATGTGCCAGTCGTAGGAAAATCTGAAGTAAGACGAAGCCGCGATATGCACTGGTTACGTATTGACCGGTATTATTCTTCTGAAGAAACTTTTGCAAAAGACGACATTAAAAAAGAAGAATTTGACGGATTATTTGGAGATAAAGGTTCGCTTGGTGGTTTTGGAGATATGGAGAAAGCCCATAAAAACCCACAAGTTGCTTTTCAACCGGTAATGTGTCAACACTGTAACCATGCGCCGTGCGAAACGGTTTGCCCAGTTGCAGCAACTTCACACAGTCGTCAAGGGCAAAATCATATGGCATATAATAGATGTGTTGGGACACGTTATTGCGCCAACAACTGTCCTTATAAAGTACGACGTTTCAACTGGTTTTTATACAATAAGAATAGCGAATTCGATTATCATATGAATGATGATTTAGGTCGTATGGTATTGAATCCAGATGTAAATGTCCGTTCACGTGGGGTTATGGAAAAATGTTCTATGTGTATTCAAATGACACAGAAAACCATCCTTGATGCCAAACGCGAAGGAAGAGAAGTAAAAGTAAACGAGTTTGAAACCGCTTGTTCCGCCGCTTGTTCTTCTGGCGCGATGATTTTTGGGGACATCAACAACAAAGAAGACAAAGTTGCTGCTCTTGTTGAAGATGATAGAATGTACCATTTGTTAGAAAGCGTTGGCACAAAACCAAATGTAATCTATCACGTAAAAGTTAGAAATACCTAGTCAAAAATAAAATTAATTAAGTAACAATATAAAGGATTATGTCGTCTCACTACGAAGCTCCCATTAGAAAACCTTTAGTTATAGGTGATAAATCTTATCACGATGTAACAGTAGATGTAGCTGCGCCTGTCGAAGGCAGAGCCAACAAACAATGGTGGATTGTATTTTCAATCGCATTAACCGCTTTCCTTTGGGGATTGGGTTGTATTATTTATACCATTTCTACGGGTATCGGCACATGGGGATTAAACAAAACTGTTGGTTGGGCTTGGGATATCACAAACTTCGTTTGGTGGGTTGGTATTGGTCACGCTGGAACATTAATTTCGGCTGTACTTTTATTATTCCGACAAAAATGGAGAATGGCAATCAACCGTTCTGCAGAGGCAATGACCATTTTCTCTGTAATTCAAGCGGGTTTATTTCCAATCATTCACATGGGTCGGCCTTGGTTGGCTTATTGGGTTTTACCAATTCCGAATCAATTTGGATCTTTATGGGTAAACTTTAACTCGCCTTTACTTTGGGATGTATTTGCAATTTCTACTTATTTATCCGTTTCGTTGGTTTTTTGGTGGACTGGTTTATTGCCTGATTTTGCGATGATTCGCGACAGGGCAGTTACGCCTTTTACAAAAAGAATTTATAGTATTTTAAGTTTCGGCTGGAGCGGACGCGCCAAAGATTGGCAACGTTTTGAAGAAGTTTCATTGGTTCTCGCTGGTTTGGCTACGCCTTTGGTACTTTCTGTGCATACCATTGTATCTTTTGACTTTGCAACTTCCGTAATTCCAGGATGGCATACAACGATTTTCCCACCTTATTTTGTGGCTGGTGCTGTATTTTCAGGATTCGCAATGGTAAATACCTTGCTGATTATTATGAGAAAGGTATCGCATCTTGAAGATTATATTACAATTCAACATATCGAATTGATGAACATTGTAATCATGATCACAGGTTCTATCGTGGGTGTTGCTTATATCACGGAATTATTCGTTGCCTGGTATTCTGGAGTAGAATACGAACAATATGCTTTCTTAAACAGAGCAACCGGTCCTTACTGGTGGGCGTATTGGTCAATGATGACATGTAACGTTTTTTCGCCTCAATTTATGTGGTCAAAAAAATTACGCACAAGTATTATGTTTTCATTCATTATTTCGATAGTGGTAAATATCGGAATGTGGTTCGAAAGATTCGTAATCATAGTAACTTCATTACACAGAGATTATCTTCCTTCGGCATGGACCATGTTCTCACCAACATTTGTTGATATTGGAATTTTTATTGGAACAATTGGTTTCTTCTTTGTATTATTCCTTCTTTATGCAAGAGCCTTCCCGGTTATTGCGCAAGCAGAGGTAAAAACAATATTGAAATCATCAGGAGAATTTTATAAAAAACGTAGAGAAGAAAATAAAGACACACATCATGAGTAATAAAGTGATATACGCCATTTATAATGACGATGATTTATTGATGGATGCTGTTAAAAAAACACGCGCAGCACATCATCATATTGAAGAAGTTTTTACACCATTTCCGGTGCATGGTTTGGATAAAGCTATGGGATTAGCACCAACGAGATTAGCCATTTGTGCCTTTATCTATGGATTGTGTGGTTTGTCTTTTGCGACTTGGATGATGAACAATATTATGATTGCCGATTGGCCGCAAGATATTGGAGGAAAACCAAGTTTTAGCTACATCGAAAACATGCCCGCATTTGTTCCGGTTATGTTTGAAATGACTGTGTTTTTTGCTGCGCATTTAATGGTAATCACTTTTTATATGAGAAGCAAATTATGGCCTTTCAAAGAAGCAGAAAACCCAGATGTAAGAACTACAGATGACCACTTTTTGATGGAGGTTGCCGTTCATGGAAATGAAGATGACATGGTTGCTTTCTTCCAAAGTACAGGAGCAGTTGAAGTTAAAGTAATTGAAAAGCATTAATACCTAGATATGAAAAGCTTAAATAAAATAATAATTGTATTAGGATTGTCGGCGATAGTTGTTTCTTGTCATGATAAGGGACAACCCAATTACCAATACTTTCCTAACATGTACGAATCTGTCGGTTATGAAACCTATGCCGAATCAGATGCTTTTAAAGATGGAAAAGAAGGACAGTTGCCAGCTGTTGGAACAATCAAAAGAGGTTTTGTGCCTTACGATTATCCCAACACAACCGCCGGATATGACGCATCAAAAGTGAGTTTAAAATCGCCTCTAGATTCTACTGCAGTCGATATGGAAAAGGCTAAAGAGTTGTACACTGTTTATTGTGCAATCTGTCATGGTGAAAAAGGTAACGGGAAAGGCAATTTAGCAGTGAGAGAAAAATTACTAGGTATTCCTAGTTACAAAGACAGAGTGATTACTGAAGGAAGTATTTTTCATGTTCAAACTTACGGATTGAACTCTATGGGGGCTTATTCTAATCAGCTCGACACCAATGAACGTTGGTTGGTTGCTGCTTATGTCATGAAGCTAAAAAGCGAATTATAATTGTATAACACACTGATCTATTAGATATGTACACATTTTCAAGCAAATTAAAAACTTTTTCTTTCGTATTGATGCTTCTCGGCGCCATCGGTATTGGAGTCGGTTTTTTTAATGCCCCAAAAAATATTGAAGAGGCTCAAAAAATGATTGAAGCTGAAAATCATGGAGGCCATGGCGAAACAACGCATGAAAATGCAAGCGAAAATCATGAAATGCCAGCGGTTCAAAAAGCTACAAAACATGTTGAAGAAAAGGCTCACGAAACGCATACCGGAACTTTGCATGACACTACAGCTTTAGCTGCTGTCATCGAAAAGGAAGCAAATCAACCAGCAGATGCCAAAGTAACTACTGTTGCAGCTCCAGTTGAAGCAGCACACGAGCAGCACGCAACCTCAAGTCATAAAACACACGAAGCCGATGCACATGCCGAACATGAAAAACATCTGGAACACCAATTCCATCAATTGCAAAATAAGCCGTGGGCGGCTTTATATGTTGCCTGTCTGTTCATAATGTTGATTTCTTTGGGTGCTTTGGCTTTTTATGCCATCCAACAAGTTGCACAAGCGGGTTGGTCGCCAGTATTGTTTAGAGTGATGCAAGGTATTACCGCGTATTTGCCTGTTGGATCCGTTATATTTTTCATATTATTAGTTGTTTTGGCATTAACTGTGCCATTACATTACAACCATTTGTTCATTTGGATGGATGAAGATGTTGTAAAAGCTGATAAAATAATTGCTGCTAAATCGGGTTATCTGAATGTCCCATTTTGGTTAATTAGAGCAGCAATATTTTTAATTGGATGGAACTTGTACCGCTATTATTCAAGAAAAAATTGTTTGGCACAAGACGAATCCAACGACAATACTTTTTACAAAAAGAACTTCAAATTATCTGCCGCCTTTTTAGTGTTCTTTATCGTTACCGAATCAATAATGTCTTGGGATTGGATCATGTCAATTGACCCACACTGGTTCAGTACATTGTTCGGATGGTATGTATTCGCTAGTTTCTTCGTAAGTGGTATTACAACAATTGCAATGGTTACTTTATATTTGAAATCAAAAGGCTATTTAGAATATGTTAACACTAGTCACATTCACGATTTAGCGAAATTTATGTTCGGTATTAGCGTGTTTTGGACGTATCTGTGGTTCTCTCAATTTATGTTAATTTGGTATGCCAACATTCCAGAAGAAGTCACTTATTTCATCACCCGAATAGAAGATTATAACCTGCCTTTCTTTGGAATGGTAGTCATGAATTTTGTATTCCCTATATTGATTTTAATTAATACCGATTTCAAACGATTGACTTGGGTGTTGGTTATGGCAGGAACAATAATTTTATTAGGTCACTATGTTGATTTTTTCAATATGATCATGCCGTCAGCAGTTGGCGACCAATGGTTTATTGGAATTCCAGAAATCGGATCACTGCTTTTCTTCATTGGACTGTTTTTGTATGTTGTATTTAACGCACTTACAAAATCACCTCTTTTACCAAAAAGAAATCCATTTATCGAAGAGAGTAAACATTTTCATTATTAATATTTAAAGTATAAACAGATGCAAAGTTTGTTGGTAATTATTGTTTTAGTTTTATTATCTATTGCCATTTGGCAGTTGACTAAAATATTTGATTTAACACAAGTCGGCCGCCAAGTAGATGATACTCAGGTTGCCAACGATAAGGATAATAATATTCAGGGATATTTGATGTTTGGTTTTTTGGCGTTCATTTATATATTTACTATCTATGGATTAATCACTTGGGGACATTTGGTTTTGAGCAATCCCGCTTCTGAACACGGTAAAGATGTTGATCAATTAATGGGTATTACTTGGATCGTTATTTTTATTGTACAAGCCATCACACAAGTGTTATTGCATTATTTTGCCTTCAAATACCGTGGTAAAAAAGAAAATAAAGCTTTGTACTTTGCCGATAATGACCGTTTAGAGTTTATTTGGAGTGTAATCCCAGCCATCGTTTTAGCAGGTTTGATTCTTTACGGCTTGTATGCTTGGACAAATATCATGTTTGTTGACGAAGATGAAGATGTAATGGTAGTTGAACTTTATGCCAAACAATTCGGTTGGGAAGCAAGGTATGCCGGTGAAGATAATGTGCTTGGAAAAGCCAATGTGCGTTATATCGAAGGAGTTAATACAACTGGAACCGATTTAGCCGATCCATATGCACAAGACGATAAAACCGTTACAGGTGAGTTTCACATCCCAAAAGGAAAGAAAATATTATTCAAATTGCGTTCTCAAGATGTTTTGCATTCGGCTTTTATGCCCCACTTTAGAGCACAAATGAATTGTGTCCCTGGAATGGTTACTCAATTTGCCTATGTACCAACAATTACGACCGAAGACATGCGAAATGATCCTAAAATGGTCGAAAAAGTAAGGACAATCAATAAAATTAGAGCGGGTAAAAGTGCGATTTTAGTTGCTAATGGCGAAGCACCACTCGATCCTTACACTTTTGATTATTTATTGCTTTGTAACAAAATTTGTGGTGCTTCACACTATAACATGCAAATGAAATTAGTAGTAGATACTCCAGCAGATTTTAAAAAATGGATAAAAGAAAAACCAACTTTGGTTCAATCTTTTAAAGATTCCAATGCGCCAAAAGAGCCTGCTGCAAACGACAAACCAGTTGCAGCTGCTGATACAACAAAAGTAATGGCGCAATTAATCAAAAAATAATTATCTTTTAATAAAATCTAAAGTTAAAGAATATGTCACACGATCACGGACACGAACTTGAACATGCTCACGAACACGAGCACCACCACAAGGATACTTTCATTACCAAATACATCTTCAGTATCGATCACAAGATGATTGCTAAACAATACTTGATTACAGGTATAATAATGGGGGTAATTGGTATCGGAATGTCGATGCTTTTTAGAATGCAGTTGGCGTGGCCAGAAGAATCTTTCAGGATATTTAACTTTATCCTTGGAGACAAATTTGCTCCAAACGGCGTAATGAGAAACGATATTTACCTCGCTTTGGTTACCATTCACGGCACGATAATGGTTTTCTTTGTGTTAACTGCAGGTTTGAGTGGAACTTTTAGTAATCTATTAATTCCACTACAAATTGGCGCACGTGATATGGCGTCAGGATTCATGAACATGATTTCGTATTGGCTTTTCTTTCTTTCGAGTGTCATAATGATTTGCTCTTTGTTTGTCGAATCAGGTCCAGCCTCTGCGGGATGGACAATTTATCCGCCACTCAGCGCTTTGCCACAAGCAATTCCGGGCTCTGGAATGGGAATGACTTTGTGGTTGGTTTCTATGGCGATTTTTATTGCTTCCTCTTTAATGGGTTCATTAAATTATGTAGTTACAGTTATCAACCTTAGAACAAAAGGAATGTCAATGACAAGATTGCCACTTACTATTTGGGCTTTCTTTGTAACTGCTATTATCGGTATTATTTCTTTTCCTGTATTACTATCAGCTGCATTATTGCTAATAATGGACAGAAGTTTCGGAACTTCTTTCTTCTTATCTGATATTTATATCGCTGGTGAAGTACTACATTACCAAGGTGGTTCTCCTGTTTTATTTGAACACTTATTTTGGTTTTTAGGTCATCCCGAAGTTTATATTGTTTTGTTACCGGCTCTAGGAATTACGTCTGAAGTTATAGCGACCAATTCTCGTAAACCAATTTTCGGTTACAGAGCAATGATTGCTTCTATATTGGCTATTGCGTTTTTATCAACAATTGTTTGGGGTCACCACATGTTTATCTCTGGAATGAATCCATTCCTAGGGTCTGTGTTTACATTTACAACCTTATTAATTGCTATTCCTTCTGCAGTAAAAGCATTTAATTATATTACCACTTTATGGAAAGGTAATCTGCAACTCAATCCCGCCATGTTGTTTTCAATCGGATTGGTTTCAACATTCATAACAGGTGGTTTAACCGGAATTATTCTCGGCGATAGTACACTTGATATAAATGTACATGATACTTATTTCGTAGTAGCGCACTTCCACCTAGTAATGGGTATTTCTGCACTCTATGGTTTATTTGCTGGTGTTTACCATTGGTTCCCAAAAATGTTTGGAAGAATGCTCAACAAAAATTTAGGATACCTACACTTTTGGGTTACCGCAATCTGTGCTTATGGTGTTTTCTTTCCGATGCATTTTATAGGAATGGCAGGACTTCCAAGACGTTATTATACCAATACTAACTTTCCTTTATTTGACGATTTACAAAATGTAAACGTGTTAATAACAATGTTCGCATTAATTGGGGGTATTTTTCAATTGGTATTTTTATACAACTTCTTCAGTAGTATTTTTTACGGAAAGAAAACCGTGCAGAACCCATGGAATTCCAACACTTTAGAGTGGACTGCACCAATAGAACACATTCATGGAAATTGGCATGGAGAAATCCCTGAAGTGCACAGATGGCCTTACGATTACAGTAAACCTGGTCATGATGAAGATTTTGTACCTCAAAATGTACCCATGAAAGAAGGCGAAGAAGTTTTAAATCATTAATACATTATATAAAGACCTTTCCTAATCGAAAGGTTTTTTTTTACTCCAATATGGGGTTTATTTTCTATATTTAGTAAATATTTATTCACCACTGGAAAACGCCAAAGAATTTGCTATTAACAAAGTAAACATTGTATGGGAATCATTTGTATATATATGAAGTCTAATACCTCATCAAGCATCCCGACTGACAACCCATTTGGCGATCGGTTACTTGTAAATTATTAACTTTAAATCCAATCCGAATTCGGTACTAACTTTTTTTATCTTTGTAAAATGAACGAAAATCTAGATCCAACCAACAAAGGTTATAATTTCGAGGAATTGGATATCGAAAAAAAATTACGCCCCTTATCATTCGACGATTTTGCAGGTCAGGACCAAGTCTTAGAAAATCTAAAAGTTTTTGTAGAAGCTGCCAACCAACGAAGCGAAGCCTTAGATCACACGCTTTTTCACGGCCCTCCAGGTTTGGGAAAAACAACTTTGGCCAATATCTTAGCCAATGAATTGGGTGTTGGCATCAAAATTACTTCGGGGCCAGTTTTAGACAAACCCGGAGATTTGGCCGGCTTATTGACCAATCTCGAAGAACGGGATGTGTTGTTTATTGATGAGATTCACCGTTTGAGTCCAATTGTCGAAGAATATTTGTATTCGGCTATGGAAGATTTCAAAATAGACATCATGATTGAATCGGGGCCCAATGCCCGAAGTGTACAAATCAATCTTAATCCATTTACGCTCGTTGGGGCAACCACAAGATCTGGATTACTTACCGCGCCGATGCGGGCACGGTTTGGTATCCAAAGCCGATTGCAATACTACACTACCGAATTGCTTACAACCATAATCGAACGTAGCGCCGCCATTATCAAAATGCCAATAACCATGGAAGCTGCCATAGAAATCGCCGGAAGAAGTCGCGGGACACCACGTATTGCCAATGCGCTTTTGCGCCGCGTTCGTGACTTTGCACAAATCAAAGGCAATGGCAAAATCGATATCGAAATCGCGCGTTATTCGCTAAAAGCCCTCAATGTTGACGCGCACGGTCTTGATGAAATGGACAACAAAATCCTCAACACCATCATAGATAAATTCAAAGGTGGACCAGTCGGTTTGTCAACTTTGGCTACGGCAGTTTCCGAAAGCAGCGAAACCATCGAAGAAGTCTATGAACCTTTTTTGATTCAAGAAGGATTTATCATGCGAACGCCACGAGGTAGAGAAGTTACCGAAAAAGCATATAAGCACTTAGGAAAAATAAAAGCCAATATGCAAGGTGGACTTTTTTAGGGCATTTCCCTTCGGGTCGGGCTTTACGCTTCAAATCCTCGCTGCGCTGCGGGTTTTCCACTACAATCCCTAATGCAGATGACTGCTAATAACACACATACTTCCTTCATCAAATCCGAAGCAAAACGCCTCGGCTTTCTTTCGTGCGGCATTTCCAAAGCCGAATTTCTAGAAGCCGAAGCACCGCGACTCGAAGCTTGGCTCAATCGCAACATGCACGGGCAAATGGGATATATGGAAAACCATTTCGATAAACGTCTTGATCCAACTTTATTGGTCGAAGGAGCCAAAAGCGTAATTTCTCTATTGCTCAATTATTTTCCGGCTGAATTACAAAACCAAGACAGCTACAAAATCTCAAAGTATGCTTATGGTCAGGATTACCATTTTGTAATCAAAGAAAAATTAAAAGAATTATTGTTCTCCATTCAAAACGAAATCGGTGAAGTCTACGGACGTGCTTTTGTCGATTCGGCTCCTGTACTTGACAAAGCTTGGGCCGCAAAAAGTGGTTTGGGATGGATTGGAAAAAATAGCAATTTGCTCACAAAACAAGTGGGCTCTTTTTATTTTATTGCCGAATTGATAGTTGATATCGAACTCGAATACGATCATGCTGTAACCGATCATTGCGGAAGCTGTACCGCTTGCCTCGATGCTTGCCCAACCGATGCCATTGTCGCGCCTTATGTTGTTGATGGCAGCAAATGCATTTCTTATTTTACGATAGAACTCAAAGACAACCTTCCGCCAGAAATGAAAGGAAAATTCGACGATTGGGCTTTTGGTTGCGACATTTGCCAAGATGTTTGTCCGTGGAATAAATTCTCAAAACCACACAAGCAGCCACTTTTTAACCCGAATCCCGAAATACTTGTGATGTCAAAAAAAGATTGGGAAGAAATAACACAGGAAACATTCACTGCCGTTTTCAAGAATTCAGCAATCAAACGGACCAAGTTCGAAGGACTCAAAAAAAATATTGATTTTTTAAAACAATAGCATCCGATTGGCCAAATGAATAGCAGCGTTTACAATCCATTTAAATTACTTTGGAACTCTTGCGAACATTAACAATTGTTCAAAACCCTTTCCCAAAAATAAAAAGTTAAATTTGAATTAAATCTTATTTATGTTCAAAACAAAAAAAGAAATTGTTTTTATAATTCTTGCTGGGATTTTTATTACCAATGCAATTGTGGCCGAACTTATCGGAGGAAAACTCATTCACATTGGCCCTTTTGTAATGAGTATGGGCATCGTGCCATGGCCAATAGTTTTTTTGACCACCGATTTAATCAATGAATATTTTGGCGAAAAAGGCGTTAGAAAACTATCTTTTATCACGGCTGGCCTTATTTCTTATTCGTTTATAATTTTATTGGTTGCCATCAATATTCCAGCTGCAACAGGCATAAGTCCAGTAAATGACAGCCAGTTTTCGGCGGTTTTTGGACAAAGCATGTGGATTATTGTTGGAAGCATTGCCGCATTTTTAATTTCGCAATTGATTGATGTTAGTCTATTTTGGTATTTAAAAAAGCGAACAGGCGAAAGCAAAATATGGCTGCGTACCACAGGTTCAACAGTGGTATCACAAGTGTTCGATTCTTTTATCGTTTTAGGGATAGCTTTTTGGCTGCCTGGAAAAATTGACACCACTACTTTTATAAGTTCGGCTTTAACTGGTTATACTTTTAAATTATGTGTTGCGGTGGTATTGACGCCCATGATTTATTTAGGTCATCATTGGATTAAAAAATATTTATCAACTGAATAATGCAAGAAAAAAACCGTTGCAAATGGTGTATTGGCGATGTGCTTTATGAAAAATACCACGACTAAGAATGGGGTGTACCTGTTTACGAGGATGAAAAATTATTCGAATTTCTTATTCTAGAAACCTTTCAAGCGGGTTTGAGTTGGATTACAATCCTGCGCAAACGAGAGAACTTTCGTTTGGCATTTGATGGCTTTGATTACAAAAAAATAGCGCTTTATAACGAAGAAAAAATTCAAAATTTGCTACAAGATGCTGGAATAATTCGCAACCAACTAAAAATTAGAGCTGCAGTTACCAATGCTATCGCGTTTATCGAAATACAAAATGAATTTGGTAGTTTTTCAACCTACATCTGGAAATTCATGAACCAAAAACCTATAGATAATCATCCAAAAAATCTTGCCGAAGTACCCGCAACCTCAATTTTATCTGATAAATTGAGCAAAGACTTAAAACGTCGTGGTTTTAAATTTGTAGGTTCCACCGTGGTTTATGCACACATGCAAGCTGCCGGAATGGTCAACGATCATGTAGCAGATTGTTGGAAAAGAGACCATCTGTAAGCAGTAATTCTACATTTCAAAAACTTCCAAAATTTACAGGATATTTCCTAATTATTTTGTTAGTTTGCTAAAAATGAGCCTTACCTAAAACTTTACTATCCGTATATGAAATCCTATCGGTTTTTTATTTTATTCGTGTCTTTAACCTTACATTTGAACGCTTCAGCACAAAGCAGCAAACCAAAATCTTATGTCATAAGTAAAGAAGATTATTATACGATTGATATAAAAAACAACAAACCTTCAATTGCCTTATTCTCTCAAGAGCGAAAATGGGTAGGCGATAAAGACGACGATGCCGTGCGTGCCAATCGCATTAACTATACCGATTCGTTTGAAACCGTTTCAGAGATTGAAGCTTTTAGCATTTCTCCAGAAAATAAAAAAGATAAAGTCCGTAATATTTTTACGCAAGATGTCGAAATAGAAAATATTTTCTACCACGATATGAAGTTCAAATATTATTATTTTGAGAATTTAAAAGAAGGTTCCGAAACCTATTCTTCCTTCAAAAAAGAATTCAAATCACCACAATTATTAGACAATTATTATTTTAAAGATTTTTTAGATTGCAAGTCTTCAAAAATAGTTTTAAAAGTCGCAAAAGAATTAGAGATAGGCTATGTTTTGCAAGGCAATGAAACCGAAAAAATAGCTTTTTCATCGGCTACCGAGGGCAATTATACCACTTATACATGGCAATTGAATGATAGCGAGAAAGAAGAGCGTTTTGAAGATGCACCGAGTAATTCTTATTTTAGTCCGCATTTGATTTTTTATATTAAAAATTATAAAGCGGTTGAAGGTGTACAAAACGTACTTGGATCGGTTGATAATTTGTACAACTTTTATTATAAAACCATAAAAGACATCAACAAAACCGATCAGGCACAAGTTAAAATCCAAACCAATGAACTTACCAAAGGCCTAGCATCTGAGTTCGACAAAGCCAAAGCCATTTTTGATTATGTGCAAAGCAAAGTCAATTATGTAGCTTTTGAAGACGGAATGGGCGGTTTTATTCCGCGTGAAGCCGCCGATGTCTATCAAAAGAAATATGGCGATTGCAAAGACATGGCCAATTTGCTTAATGAAATGATGAATTATGCAGGAATCGAATGTCATATCGCATGGATTGGCACGCGTCATAACAATTATACGTACGAAAAAGTGCCTACGCCGATTGTCGACAATCATATGATTGCGGTTGCAAAAATCAATAACGAATATATTTTTCTTGACGCGACTGGACAATATACTTTGTTTCCGGGATTTACGCCTTTCATTCAGGGCAAACAAGCTTTGTTAAAAATAGATGCAACACAACATACTATTGTTCCTGTGCCAGTTATTGCGGCCGAAAAGAACAAAACAGTTGGGAAAATTAAGTTGCAATTTGATGGAAATAAGTTGGTTGGAAAAGCCAATTTGTATCTGAATGGTTTTGTAAAGTCTCAGTTTATGGGTTATTATAAATCTACTTCCGAAAAAAGTGAGGTTTTAAAAGACTATTTTGCTCGATTTATTGAAAATATCAGCACTTCAAATTTAGAAGTGAAAAATGAAGATTTGTCGCAAAATGCCTTCGAAATCAATTGTGATTTTGCAATCGAAAAATGGGTAAAACAGTTGGACAATCAATTGCTATTTAAGCCGATTTTATTTTTCCCGTATTCTGATTCAAGAATTGATACCGAAAAAAGAAAAGTACCCATTGCGTTTGACTTTAAAAAATCCTACGATTTTGAGTATGAAATGCAAATTCCAGAGGGTTATAAAGTCGAATTCAAACCCGAAAATTTCACTTTCAAATCAGAGTTGGTGCAGGCAAGCATCGATTATTCGATAAAAGGCAACCAACTTATCGTTACACAAAAAATGGCGATTGATCTTTTATTATTAGAAAAAAATAATTTCGAGGCTTGGAATTCGGCTATAAAAAATATAACCAAACAATACAACCAAAACGTCATACTGACAAAAAACTAATTTACCAAATGAAAAACCTATTCCTTTTTTTATTGTTGCTTTCACAATTCGGATTTTCACAAATAAAATCAGAAGAAGTAAAAAATTACAAATGGGACGAAGTGCCTAATTTTAAAGAAATTCCAGTCGCATTTCAGAACTATCCAGCAGTGATATTAAAAGATTATAGACTTTATGACAACCGAATTGGTGGTTATGCTTACAAGGCTTTTGTGGTAAAACACCAAGCGATAAAAATTCTAAAAGAAGAAGGTATTAACGATTACAACAAAGTAACAATCAGTAAAAAATATGTGCGTGATTACCGCGATTTGAAAGTGCGTGTAATCAAATCTAATGGGAAAATTGAGGAATTACCCAAAGAGCGAATTCTCGAAAAAGACGATTCAGACGAGAGACAATTTGTGTTTGAAGGCGTAGAGAAAGGTGATATTATCGAATATTATTATGTTATTAAAGACTATCCTGAATTTAGTGGCACCGAATATTTTCAGAGAGATATTCCGCTTTTAGACGGAAAATTTCAAATCAATAGCATCAGTCAAGGTCAAACTTTTATCGCAACTTACAACGGAATCGAAAAAAGTTATGTGAACGGAAACCATATTTGTACGATGACGAATTTGCCTGCTTATAAATCAGAACGCAATGCGACCAACATTGCCAATTTGGCGAAATTGTATTTTTATGTGGATAGTAATTTCAATTATGATTTCGATTCGTTTTACTATTCGCTTAACAATTTTGCCGACGGCGTAAACGCAAAATCAATGGTACGCGATTTCATCGAAGAACAAAAGCTCGATGATACCACAATTCCGCTTGACGAAAGATTAAAAAAAATGGACATTTATTTGAAGGAAAATGTCGAATTGGACGAGCAAATTTCGTACAGAAAAATTTTCGAAACTAAAAAAATGACACCACGCATGGTGCTTTATTTGTATAAAGATGTTTTAGACTATTTGAAAATTCCTTATCAGTTTATTGCTTCGACAGATAAATTTGAGGATGCTTTTAATCACAGCTTGGTAGTTCCAGCGACGCTTTCTGAAATCATGATTTACATTCCTGAAACCAAAAAATACCTGTCTCCGTTTTATTACTGGATGCCTTATGGTCCGCCAAATTCGGTTTGTATAGATAACGAAGCTGTTTTTTACCAAAAGGGAAAGAAAGGAAAAGTAGACTACACATTTGATAAAATTGGAGGCGTTTCAATGGATGACAACGTTAATATAACCGAAAGCACAATCACTATCGACGACGATATGGAAACGGTTTTGGTTAACAAAAAAAGCAGTTTTACGGGCTACAGAGGATTTTATTATCGCAGTGTCATCAAAAACATCAAAGAAGACAAGATCAATGAATTCATAAAAGATGTGGTTTTTAGCGAAAGTGATGTCGAAGTAAAAAAGCATACTTTTGAAAATAAAGAATACAAATTCAATTATGACGATGACAAACCTTTTACTTTCGACACACAAGTGCAGATCAAAGAATCATGGATAGAAAATGCCGGTAAAAATTATTTGATTACACTCGGTAAAGTTTTGGGCGATCAAACCAATTTGTACCAAGAAACGGAACGCAGCAATCCGATTGTACTGACCTATCCGAAAAAATACAACCATAAAATAAATTTCACAATTCCGGATGGTTACTCGGTATCAAGTTTAAACAATCTTTTATTTGACAAAGAGATAAAAAATGAAGCAAATGAAACTATTGGTAAATTTATCTCAACGGCAAAAATTGAAGGCAATGTGCTTCGCATTTCGATAGAAGAATTTTATAATTTCACCTATCTCGGAAAAGAAAAATACAATGATTATCGCGATTTGATCAATACGGCCTATGACTTTTATAAATCGGCTTTGGTGTTGACCAAAAGTTGATTTTTAAAACGAAATTCCTTCATAAATAATTTTTCCGTTAACGATATTCACGCCTTTGTTCAAATCTTTATTTTGCTCACATGCCTTTTCCCATCCTAAATTGGCGATTTTTAGAACATAAGGCAAAGTTACATTGGTCAAAGCCAAAGTAGAAGTATAAGGCACTGCGCCAGGCATATTGGTCACGCAATAATGAACCACATCATCAATAATATAGGTTGGATTTTCATGGGTTGTAGGTCGAGTAGTTTCAAAACAGCCACCTTGATCAACGGCAACGTCAACCATAACAGTGCCTGGATTCATGTCTTTGAGCATGTCTTTGGTGATTAATTTTGGTGCTTTTCCGCCAGTAACCAAAACTGCGCCAACAATTAAATCATGGTTTTTTATATGGCGTCGGATGTTGTATTCACTAGAAAATTCGGTTACTACGTGACTTGGCATCACGTCATTTACATAACGAAGTCTTTTCATATTGATATCTAAAATGGTAACATGCGCTCCCAAACCAGCTGCCATTTTTGCGGCTTGGATTCCAACAACACCAGCACCCAAAACCAATACTTTTCCAGGAGGAACACCCGGAACACCACCCAATAAAATGCCACGACCTTTGATGGGTTTTTCTAAGTATTTGGCGCCTTGCTGAATGGCCATTCTACCAGCAACTTCAGACATTGGCGTGAGCAACGGCAAAGTACCATCTTCGTCTTCTACCGTTTCATATGCAATACAAACCGATTGGCTTTCGATCATGGCTTGCGTCAATTCTTTGCTTGAAGCAAAATGAAAGTAGGTAAAAAGAATTTGATTTTTTTTGATAAGTGAATATTCTTCTTTTATGGGTTCTTTTACTTTTACAATCATGTCGCTAATGGCATAAATCGCTTCACTATTAGGAAGCAAAATAGCACCTGCTGTCAAATAATCTTCATCAAAAAAACCACTTCCTTCGCCAGCAGCATTTTGGATATATACGGTATGATTGTTTTTTATCAATTCGAAAACACCTGCTGGAGTAAGTCCAACTCGATTTTCATTATTTTTAATTTCTTTCGGAACCCCTATTTTCATAATGTACTATTTTATTTTTTTGACAAATATACATTATTGACCCTTAAGAAAATAGGGTTAAAAATAATTTAATGTAAAATTATTTTGTATTTAAGATATTCATAAAATCTGCTCTAGTAATTTCTTTGCATCCCAAACTTTCAAGATGCGTATTATAAACTTGACAATCGATGAGATGGTAATTTTGTTCTTTTAATTGATTTGTCAAAGCAATAAAAGCAACTTTTGAAGCATTTGAGACTTTTGAAAACATGCTTTCGCCACAAAAAATGTTGCCCAAATCGACGCCATAAAGTCCGCCAACCAACGTTTCATTTTGCCAAACTTCAACCGATTTTGCATAACCTAATTCGTGTAATTCACAATAGGCATTTATCATTTCATCACTAATCCATGTACCGATTTGGCCATTGCGTTGGATGTTTTGACAACTAGTAATAATTGCTAGAAAATTTTGATTGAAAGTAACCGTAAATATATTTTGATTCAAAACCTTACGCATGCTTTTGGAAATCAGCAAATCGTCGGGAAATAGCACCATCCTTGGATCGGGCGACCACCAAATAATAGGTTCTTCTGGATTGAACCAAGGAAAAATGCCAGATTGGTAAGCCAAAAGCAATCTTTCGGGCGACAAATCGCCACCAATAGCCAAAATACCTTCGCGATTGGCTTGATTGACTGGAGGAAAAAAAAGTGCCTGTGATAAATAATACATCTTTTTGTATTTCAAAAGTATTCCAATAAAAAAGATTTAGAAAACCGAGCCAGAATGACTTCCATTTTCTAAATCTTATTTTTTTGTTTGGTTTTTATTAAAAAGGCAAATCGTCGTGCTCTTCTTCTTTAAAATTTGGCGCTGGTTCAAAAGCGGGGGCGGCAGGCATTGGTGGTGCTTGTTGTGCAGGCGCATCGGCTTGTACTTTTGCTATTCTCCAGCCCTGAATTGTATTAAAATAAACCGTTTCACCTTGTGGATTTATCCATTCTCTGCCACGCAAATTGATATCGATTTTGACATTATCGCCCGCTTGATAATTATTTAATAATTCGCATTTATCTTGTACAAATTGCACCAAAATATGTTGCGGATATTGCTCATCTGTCGTCACTACAACATCTCTCTTTTTGAAACCTCCTGATCCAACTTCTTTAGTCGTATCAATCATTTTTACTCTTCCTGTTACTTCCATCGTCTATGTTTTAATTGTTATACTATTATTTATCTTTATTTATACGTTGCGCCAAAAGTACTTTCCAAGCCGAAAGCACTTGCTCTTTTTTCAAAAATTCTTTGGCCAAATAGTGGATTTTTTCTTCATCATCTGCACTCAAAACGCCTTTGACTTCAAAATTTTCTCTTACAAATATAGTAACTTCTTCGGTTGTTGGCAAGGCTTCGATATTACCTAACATTCCCAAATCATTTCCGTTAAAAATGGGACTGTGTTTGATAAAATCGGGAATTGCATCAACGCCAATTCCTAAAGTGGTTAAGGGTTTTGGCACTTCAAAAAGGCCTTGGTTTGCGCGAGAATACCAATTACCACCCATTCGTGATACCAAATCGATTTTGTATTGGTCAATGTTGCCATTCTCGTCTAAAACAGCTTCACTAATATGAATTTTGACGACTTCGCAAATGATCAAATTACCCGCACCACCTTCTGTTCCTAAACTGATGATTTCATTAACCTTGCATTCAAATTGCACTGGACTTTCGGCAACACGAAAAGGTTTTACAATATCTGATGGAACGGCGGTCAAACCCGATTTTAAAAATTCGTTGGTTCCTAATGGATATTCAGTACTCGAAAGTGATGCTTGCTGGACAATGGCATAATCAACCACATTAATCACTACTTCTCGTGTTGCTTCCGCATTAATCAATGTATGTTTTATTGTGTTGTCGCGCACACGTCGCGCAGGCGAAAAAACCAATATCGGCGGATTGGAACTAAAGACATTAAAAAAACTAAAAGGCGATAAGTTTGGAATTCCATTTTGATCGATAGTACTAGCAAAAGCAATTGGTCTCGGACCGACAGCGCTTTGCAGGTAGCCTTGTAATTTTACTGGCGAAAGGTCATTAGGTTCAATGCTAATCATAGTGAATTTATTTCTAACAAAAATAACAAATAGAATCAATAATAGCATCATATTTATAAGCGAATCTCAACTGGTTGCTATCATAAAACTGCTTCCGGTTTTGAATAGCAACTACAAAAAAAGTGCAAGATAATTCATGAAAAAGCAGGTTATTCTAACCAATACACAGCGTAATTTAAGCCAAATAACAATAATAAATTTGTTATATTTATCCCTCAAAAAAAAAGTATGCAGTTTTCTGAAAGAAGAAATTTCACGCGTTGGATTATTATTTTTGCTTCGTTCATTATTATTTCGATGATTTTGTGGAATACCTTTACTTTTTTTCAGTTGTTTAAGAATGAAGAACGAAAAAAAATGGAAGTATTGGGTGAAGCACAAAAGGCCTTATTCAACGCTGGTGACTTTACCGATTTAACGCTTCCTGGAAAAATTTTGGAAAACAATGCTACTATTCCGCTATTACTGACCGATAGCAAAAACAACATACTGAGCTCTAGAAATATAGAAGAAAGCATTACAAAAGATTCGGTGCAACTCAATAAATTACTTCGCCGTTTCAAGAATGAAAATGAGCCAATACAAATTGAATATGTGGAGGGCGAATTTCAATATTTGTACTACAGTAATTCGGATTTGCTCAACAAACTGAAATATTATCCTGTCGCTTTATTACTGATTATCGTATTGTTTGCTGCATTGGTTTATAATTTTTACCGAAGCACGAAAATGGCGACTCAAAACAAACTCTGGGCCGGTATGGCAAAAGAAACGGCGCATCAAATTGGCACACCTCTGTCTTCGTTAATTGGTTGGCTCGAAATTATGAAAGCCGATAATGTTGATGCCACTACCATATCCGAAATTGAAAAAGACATCGTGCGTTTGCAAACCATTACCGATCGTTTTTCGAAAATCGGTTCGGAGCCAATATTAGAAAACTTGGACATAATTGCAGAAACAGAACAATCGTTTGATTATTTAAAATCGCGGTTTTCAAAACAAGTTATTTTTACTTTTGCGGCACCGCAATATGCAATTCCGATTGCCATCAACCAAGCTTTGCACAGTTGGACGGTTGAAAATCTAGTAAAAAATGCAATTGATGCAATGAAAGGCCGCGGCAATCTCGATATTGCTATTATTGATGAAGACAAATTTGTCAAAATTTATATCTCAGATACGGGCAAAGGCATACCAAAAAACCAGTTCAAACGGGTTTTTGAACCAGGTTTTACAACCAAAAAACGCGGTTGGGGTTTGGGACTTTCGCTAACGAAGCGAATTGTAGAAGAATACCACAAAGGAAAAATAAAAGTTACACACTCTGAGGTTGGAAAAGGCACAACAATGCAAGTGAGTTTTCGGAAAAATGATTGAGAAACACCACGGATGGCTTTGCCAGTTCGCTATTGTCCGTGTTACGAAAAAATTTAATTTGAGAGTTCGTGGTTGTAACTATCTTTTATAAAAACGATTGTATTTTTTTTGCCAATGCTTCGAATGCTTCCATTTCTAATTTGACTTTGTTTTGAAAACGCATTTCGTCCATTTCATTTAACGGAATCAAATGTACGTGGGCATGCGGTACTTCTAGTCCGATAACGGCCATTCCGATTCTTTTGCAAGGAACGGCTTTTTCGAGTGCGATGGCTACTTTTCGCGCAAACTGCATCAATCCCAAATAGTCTTCTTCGTTCATCTCAAAAATTTTGTCGACGGCATTTTTTGGAATGCACAAGGTATGTCCAACGGCATTCGGATTGACATCTAAAAAAGCCAAAAAGCGAGCGTCTTCGGCAACTTTATAACATGGAATTTCGCCATTGACAATTTTTGTAAAAATAGTACTCATGATTTTGACTTTGTTATAATGGAATTAAAAACAAAATAGATATTGTAATTAATCTCTTGAAATGGCTAAAATTTCAAACTTTAAAACACCATTTGGCACTGTGATTTCGGCTACTTCGCCAACCGATTTTCCAAGTAAACCGTGACCAATTGGCGAACTTACCGAGATTTTTCCGGTTTTTAAATCGGCTTCACTTTCGGCTACCAAAGTATATTTCATTTCCATTCCGTTGGCTTGGTTCTTGATTTTTACATTCGACAAAACCAGCACTTTAGAAGTATCCAGTTGTGATTCGTCAATCAATCTTGCGTTTGAATGTACTTCTTCTAATTTAGCAATGCGCATTTCTAGCATGCCTTGCGCTTCTTTGGCGGCATCATACTCGGCATTTTCAGACAAATCGCCTTTGTCTCTTGCTTCTGCTATATCTTGTGACGCTTTTGGTCGCATCACACTTTTTAAATAATCCAACTCGTCACGTAATTTTTTTAATCCTTCTGCTGTGTAATAAGATACTGCGCTCATAATTTCCTCGTTTATATAAATAGAAAAAATCCCATCGTGACGGGATTCCTTTCTACAAAGATAGTATTTTTTATATTCAGTCTATAATTATATGTTAATCATATAATAGTCAAAGTTAATTAAATTAAATTTGTTTCCCATACTATACAAAGAAATTTTATAATGAGAAAAACAGTATTGTTATCTTTTGCTTTGGTTTTATTGTTGTCTTGCTCAAATAGCACTACAAAGTTTAATAATCCTTTTATTCCAAATTACGCTTTTTCTACAACGCTCAATCTTAATTTGCCAACTTATAGCGGTTTGAATTCAAATATCAATCCACAAATTATTCCAGATAATGGTATTGGTGTTACATTAATTGTTATGAAAATATCGGATACTGATTACCGTGCTTGGGACGCTAATTGTCCGAATCAATATCCGAGTTCTTGTTCACAAATGCGAATCAACGGTGTTAATGCCAAATGCAATTGCGATAATTTTGAATACAGCCTTTTTACAGGTGTTGGTAATGATGGCGATTATACAATGAAACCTTATCGTGTGCAGGTAATTGAGCCAAAACTCATTCGGATTTATAATTAATTTTAAAACTGAAGCGTCATCCCAACTAAAAAGTTAATTCCCGCTTGCGGAAAATAATAAATATAACCGCCACCATAATCGGCTCCGTTACTAACAATTGATTGGTCAAAAATATTATTTACTAATCCAGAAAACAAGATGGATTTGAAGACTTTTACACCTTTTATTTCATAGTTAATACTCAAATCCGTTTGGGAATAATTCTCGAGTTTTGATGCAGTATCATTGGTGTTAGAGAGGTACTGTTCATCTACAAATTTTGTAAGCAAAGCAATTTGTAGTGTTTTTATTGGCGAAAAAGTAAGCCTATTGGCAGCAATAATATCTGGTGAAAAAGCAATATTGGTGTTGCCCAAATTTTGCAAACCGCTACCGTCATCCAAAACAAAATCAACATTTTTATTGTCGCTGACCGTTAGATTTGGTCGCCAACTCCAATGAGGTGTAATTTGTATATTGGCATCTGCTTCCAAACCAAGACGGTAGCTTTTTCCGACATTGGTACGAATTGGATTTCCAACATCGTCTAAAGCGCCAGTCAGCACCAGTTGGTCTTTGTAAAGCATATAATACCCATTGATATTGACTTGCATTTTTGAAGCAAGATAACGCCATCCGAGCTCAAAGTCATTTAATTTTTCTGGACGCACGTTACCTCCTTCATAATCGGTTCGGTTGGGCTCTCGTTGGGCTTTGGCATACGAAAAATAAAAAGTATTTTTGTTGTTCAAAGCATAATTAAGTCCCGCTTTTGGATTGAAAAATCCAAATGAGTCATCGACCAAATTGGCTTGAACGCCATTGGCTTTATAGTTTACATTGCGGTACTGTAAATCGCCATAAAGACTAATTTTGTTGGTCATTTGATAATTGGCTTTGGCAAAAATATTGGCATCGGTTTTTATTGCATCATTGTTATAATAACGATCTCCCAACTCACTTTGTGATGCCAGTCGCGCCCAAATCACGTTGCCAAAATGATTGCCTTCGTACTTGTTCCAACCACCTCCAAGAATGGCGTCAAGTTCGTTTTTTTTGTAATTGACTGAAAAAGTAGTGCCATAAAAATCATTGTCCAACCATTTTTGACGCACCAAATCGGTAGCAGTTACCGTGCCAACTGGAAGCAATCCGTAGATTGCAAAATCGGCATCTTCGATATAATTTTCATAATAACCTTTACCTTTGGTATAGTGAATTGCGAAATTGGTATTCCAATACGGTGAAAAATTTTCATTCCAATGCAACTGATAATGGTCTTGCTGGTAATTGTCTGTTTCGTTGTCATAAAATCGAGAAGCACCCAATTCATCGGTAAAAAGTCCTGCCGAATTAAAAGTCCGATTGCTTTTTAAAGTTGCCGCATCAACACCATTCCACGATTGGTAAGTTTTTTCGGTACCGCCAAATGCCAAAGCTTTGATCAGCGTTGTTTTGCCAACATAAGTTCCTTGTAAGAAGTAGGATTTTAAAGTTGAAGAAGCGCGGTCGATATAACCGTCAGAGCTCAAATTAGAGACCCTTCCGGCCAATTCAAAATGATCGTTCAATAACCCGGTACTGAATTTTACGGTATGCTTTCGGGTATTGAAACTACCGAATGAATTGGCGATTTCGGCACTACTTGTTTTTGAAAAACTATCGGTTAGCATATTCAAACTGGCACCAAATGCACCTGATCCGTTGGTTGATGTTCCAACACCGCGTTGCAATTGCAAACTTTGCACAGATGATGCAAAATCGGGCATATTGACCCAAAAAGTGCCATGACTTTCTGAATCGTTATATGGAATACCATTAATGGTGACATTAACACGTGTGGCATCGCTTCCGCGGACGCGAAGTCCGGTATAACCAACACCGTTTCCTGCATCGGAAGTGGTAACAACCGAAGGCATGAAGTTCATTAAAATTGGAATATCTTGACCGAGATTTCGAGATTGAATTTCTTTTTTAGAAAGATTGCTAAAACTTACAGGTGTTTTTGTAGTAACCCGAATGGCGGCAACTAATACTTCATTAAGTTGATTAATTTGAGTTGTATCTTTAGGAGTTTCTTGCGCTAAGGATAGAAAAGAAAAAAGAAGAAAGAAGAAAGACAACTGTCTGCATTTAAAAGCCATGCAACGTTGCAATTGGGTAACTTTGTGACTAAAAATATGGTTCATTCGTAAAAGTGTTACGAATAAAAGGGGTAATTATTCTTTGGTTAAAATAATAAATAATTTTTGGCTTGATGTAGCGAAATTGCGTGCGGCGCCTGCTTGCTTTTTCGCCAAAATGTTCAATTGACATTTTTTATTTTTCGGCCTTCCCTTGGCAGCATTACCTGCCCAGGTTCTTTGGGTATAATCTCAGCTCGTTATTTAGAGCACCCCTTTGAGACAGGACAAATATAACAATTGTTAATTGATAATTGACAATTAACAACTGCTAATTAACAATTGTCTAAATCAGGTTTTTTTCGCGAATTTTTGGTGTCGGAAAGGTTTTTTTTGTCTTTCAAGCGTTTTCTTATCATTGATTTTGGAACTTTGGTTGCTTTGCGAATTTTCGGAACAACCAAAGCTCTTTTAATAATATCCATAAACCGTTTGGTAACAATAGCTTTGTTTTTAAGTTGGCTTCGATCTTCATCGCAATTTAAAATCAATACGTTATCGGTAGTTAGTCGTGCCAATAGATTTTTGAATATTAATTCTTTTTCGAATTCCGAAAGTGCTACAGAAGCATTCAAATCAAAAGTTAAAACCACTTTTGATGACACTTTGTTCACATTTTGTCCGCCAGCACCTGAACTCCTAATAGCTTTATATTGTAGTTCTGCAAGTAATCTATTTATTTCCATTATTGTGGCTGGTGCGCGGGTTTTAATAAATCATTTACTGTTTTCACAGGATTAAATGTTATCAAAGGCACCTGTACGAAAATGGTAGTCCACTTTGCCATGGCACCATTCCACAAGCCAGGCAATTCGAAGGCTTTTAATGGTTTGCCGTTTTTGTTTTTCTCTACAATAAAACCGCTATTTTTGTCGATAAACTGAGTCAAATCAAATCGTTCGCCTTTGTGATTTTTGATCCCACAAACCAAGTCAACAGGATTAAAATGGGTAGCGCTTTTTAAAATTTCAAGTTGGTTTTTATTATCGGTATCCACTTGCGAGGCTTCTACAATTTGTAGTGAAAGATTGCCTTTTTTATCCAAAATCCAAAACGGTCCACCACCGGGTTCGCCTTCGTTTTTTACCATTCCACAAACCCTGATTGGACGATAAAGTACCGTTTTTAAATACTCAATTTTATTTTCTAAAGTGTATTTATGATATTCTTCTGTGATTTGAATATTGAGCTTCTCCATAATAAACTTTAAAATTTTTTCGCTATCCGATTCATCAAAATTATTAGTATCAATAAGACGTAAAAAATCAAAAATTTGAGTCTGCAATTCGATTAAAACGCCTGCCAGGCCTTTTTTATACAAGGCAATGGTTTCGATATGATTTTGAATTACATTGTCAATATTTTTAATGAAAACAATATCTGCATCAAGTGTATTTAGATTGTCAATCAATGCACCGTGTCCGCCTGGGCGAAAAATCAAACGGTCATTCTCGTCTCGAAACGGATTGTTATCGGTATCAACTGCTATGGTATCTGTTGCTGTGTTTTGATAAGAAAAATTAATATTTATTTTGTTTTGATATAACGTTTCAATTTTACTTTTTATACTTTCGATTATATTTTCAAAGGATTGTTGATGGTTTTTGGAAACTGTAAAATGCAGATTAGCCGTAATGCCATCGTTAGTATAAAGGCAACTTTCATTCAAATGCTCTTCGATTGGGCTAGCAATGTGTGTGGCATATTTATGAAACGGCAAAATACCTTTGGGTTTGTTGGCAAAATCAAAATGTTTAGATGACATCATGGCTTTTATAAAATAAAAATCGCGGAAGTCTTTGCTTAAACTCTTGAAATTAGAATACTTTTTTTGAAGGTGCAATTGTATTTCTTCATAAAAAGGAAATCTATCTAATCCTAACAAAAAAACAGAAAGTGCATTGGCATTTTTGCGATTGATAAAAGCGTTTATAGATTCTTCTTCGATATTGAATTCGTTCAAAAATTCATTCAAAAATTTAAACATTCGACTTGCAGCTCCTGATGCCGGAACAAACTTTTTGAGTTTGAACTGTGTTTTTTTGGTTTCAAAAAAATGGGCGTACACGGTAAATTCTTCTTCAGAAAGTTTTAAAATTCCATCTTCTTTTGTCGCCGGTCGGTCTAAAATGGTTTTAGCAATTCCTTTTTTGAAGACAGACAATTGATAATCGATATTTTCGGGTGCAATACCATGATTGTAAATTTGAACAAAATCGCGTGACGAAAACCCCATTGCCTTAATTTTGTCAAAATCAGAAAGTATTTTTAGTGTGTTTTGAAACCGTTGTTCTTGCGTTCCCGACAAGATAATGTATGGCTTTTGGTTGTCTATAAGTGCTTTTTGAAAAATTTCAAATGTTTTTGCTCTCTCGTTCGGTTGGTCTCGTAAATCGTCTTTTTGCCAAGGCACATCGATGTCGGTCAAAAAAAACAGATCGTATTTGTGTTTTTTGGCGGCTTTGTCTAAAATAGGATCACAGTAATTGTAATACATTTCAGAGAACACTTTGGTGACCAGCAAATTGGTATCGCAAAACAAATATTTGTTTGCCTTTAAAAGCGCCTCATTTTCGAGTTGTATTTGACCAATAGCGATAGGAAGCAAATCTTCGGGCGCGCAAACTTGTTGTTTTGTTTCCCACTTTTTTTGCAGATAATCTCGTGCAAATTCGGGAGTCCAAACCGTATCAAAATGCTGAGCAAGTTGTTTTGCTAAAGTTGTTTTTCCGGTAGATTCTGGACCAAAAAAAGCGATTTTTATTGTATTTGTGACTTGCTGTTTAAGATTTTTTTCCATTCTAAATATGCCGAGATGGCTAAAATTGTAAATATTAAGTACTGTAGCGATAAGATTCCGAGTCCGCGATAGGCATATAATGGCACGACGATGAGGTCGCCAATAATCCAAAGTGTCCAATTTTCTATTTTTTTAATGGCCATGAGCCACATGCCCGAAAAAAAAATTCCTGATGCAATCATATCAAAATAATTTTCGTTTTTGATTGCGTAGCCAAAAAATTTATAGACGCCGAAAACTACAAAAATTGTTACTAAAAATAGCAGTAATGCTATTTTTTTTTCTTTATTATTTGTTCTTGAAATGAAGAGTGTTTCCTTGATGTTTGTTTTTTTGGACCATTTGTACCAACCATAAATACTCATGATGGTAAAATAAGCATTGATTAACATGTCGCCCATATAACCAGCTAAATAGAGTAAATAAGTTGTAATAATGGTTGCGACCAAGCCGGTTGGATATACCCAAATGTTTTGTTTTTTGGCACACCAAACACTCAAAATACCAAACACAAAAGCCACTAACTCCAAAATAATTTGCAGACTAGTAACGTTTTTGTAGTTGTTTAAAAAAAAATCAAACATGGTTTGAAGCTGGATTAATAAAATCGTTAAAAAAATCTAAATTCTGTTCGAAAGCCGTTCCGATGACTACCAAATCGGCTCCTGCTTCATAAGCTTGTTGGATTTCATTTTGCGATTTGATGCCGCCACCTACGATTAATGGAACAGAAATGTTTTGCGCAACTGCACCAATTGTAGTTAGCGGAACCGAAAATTTTGCGCCACTTCCAGCTTCCAGATAAACCAATTTGTTGCCTAACATTTCGCCAGCGATGGCAGTTGCAACGGCAATTTCGGGTTGATTTCTGGCAATTGGTTTGGTTTTACTCACTTTGACGACCGCTGTTGTATTGCCACTTTCAATCAAAATGTAGGCGGTCGGAATAATTTCGAGCGTGGTTTTTTTTAAAATTGGAGCGGCTTCTACTTGGTGTCCAATCAAAAAATCTGGATTTCTACCAGAAAGTAGCGACAAGAATAAAATCGCGTCGGCTTGGTCTGCAATTTGAGAGGGATTTCCAGGGAATAATACAATTGGCAATCCACATTGTTTTTTTATTATGATTATTAATTGGTTGATATTATTAGAAAAAACAAGGCTTCCGCCAATAAAAATATGGGTTGCTGGTGATCGATTTATTTTTGAAATAAGTGTATCTATTGTCTCCAAAACCAATTTATCAGGATCGAGCAAAACCGCCAGAAGTTTTCTTTTTTGGGATTGTGCTTTGAGGATTTCGGAATAGATGGTTTTCATATTAGTGGTTTTCAAGTGCATAAACGAGTGTGAAATTTTCAATTTCTTCAAAAAAAACAGCAAACAATTTGTTATGATTGTCAAAATTAAGCAACGCTTTTGTAGTATGGCCCTGCATTTGAAATGGCGCTACAACAATATGGTCTTTGAAACTGATTCCTTTTTCGTTTTGTATTTTGAAAATCGCTTCTTTTGCGCCCCAAATTACGGTTAGTTTATTGATTTGATCGTCATTATTTTGAATAAAATCTATTTCCGATGTGATGAATTTTTTAGCAATTATTTTAATTTTTTCTCTTCGTAATTCGATGTCGATCCCGATTTTTTTATCGCTTAAAACGATGGCCGAAAAATCAAAAGAATGGGTAATCGAAATGTGAATTTCGTTTTTAAGATGTGGTTTGCCAAATGCATCATAAAACAAATCGCTATCCTCGTGTGCGGTTTCTTGGAGCAATTTGCGAATACTGAGAAATCCTTTTTGATGCTGTTCAGATTTCATGTTGGCTAACCGTTGCAATGATTGCGGTGTTAAATTGAGGGTTTCAAATAATTCGGAAAAAGTTTCGGTTATTTTCCAAATCAGGATTTGGGTTGTGGGATTATGGTTGATGATTTTGTATAACGGCATTTTTTGGAATTTTGATTTTTAGCCCTGATAGCAGCGGCATCCTTTTTAACTTTTTTGGGGTTTTATGACCCGAAAAAGTTAAAAAGATAGAGCGAATAGCAGGAAAAGGCTTCAAAAAAATAATATAAAGTTTACAGTCGCAAAGTACTTGACCTCAACAATTCATAATTATTTTAGAAACCAATTTTAATAAAAACTAATTGTGTAAATTTGCAAAAAAATTACAGTAACAAATATACTATAAATGAGTACAACAACGATGCCTTATGTGGCTTACAAAGTAAAAGACATTTCTCTTGCGGCTTGGGGAAGAAAAGAAATTGAATTGGCAGAAGCCGAAATGCCAGGTTTAATGGCGCTTCGCTTGGAATACAAAAATGAACAACCGTTAAAAGGTGCGCGTATTGCTGGTTGTTTGCACATGACAATTCAGACTGCAGTTTTGATTGAGACTTTGATTGCATTGGGTGCTGAGGTAACTTGGTCTTCTTGTAATATTTTTTCGACTCAAGATCAAGCAGCAGCAGCGATAGCAGCAGCAGGGATTCAGGTTTATGCCTGGAAAGGTTTGAATGAAGAAGATTTTGATTGGTGTATTGAACAAACTTTGTTTTTTGGTGAAGACAGACAACCGTTGAACATGATTTTGGATGATGGTGGCGATTTGACCAATATGGTCTTTGATCGTTTTCCTGAATTAATTGGGGGCATCAAAGGGTTGTCGGAAGAAACGACAACGGGTGTACATCGTTTGTACGAAAGAGTAAAAAATGGTACTTTACCAATGCCGGCAATCAATGTGAATGATGCGGTTACCAAATCGAAATTTGACAACAAATACGGTTGTAAAGAATCTGCTGTAGATGCAGTGCGTCGTGCAACAGATATTATGTTGGCTGGAAAACGTGTGGTAGTTTGTGGTTATGGCGATGTTGGAAAAGGCACTGCAGCTTCGTTCAAAGGTGCTGGTTCGATAGTAACAGTTACCGAAATTGATCCGATTTGTGCGTTGCAAGCAGCGATGGATGGATTTGAAGTAAAAAAATTAGCTACAGTTATTGCTACTGCCGACATCATTGTGACTTCTACTGGAAATAAAGATATTGTTTTGGAAAGTGATTTCCGAAAAATGAAAGACAAAACAATTGTGTGCAACATTGGTCATTTTGACAATGAAATTGATATGGCTTGGTTGAATAGCAACTATGGCGACACAAAAATTGAAATCAAACCTCAAGTTGACAAATATACAATTGAAGGAAAAGACATTATTGTCTTGGCAGAAGGGCGTTTGGTTAATTTAGGTTGTGCAACCGGTCACCCAAGTTTTGTGATGAGTACAAGTTTTACTAACCAGACTTTGGCTCAAATTGAGTTGTGGAAAAACAGCGCTGCTTATAATAACGACGTTTATATGTTGCCTAAACATTTGGACGAAAAAGTAGCTTTCTTGCATTTAGAGAAATTGGGAGTTGAATTGGAAACTTTGCGTAGTGAACAAGCCGAATATATTGGCGTTACCGTACAAGGGCCGTTCAAACCAGAATATTACAGGTACTAGAATTGAGATTGTTGGATTTTTAGATTGTTGAAATCTTTAGATGTGATAATTTTAGATTATAATTATAAACCCTTGCTTTGCCGAATTTCGGGAGCAAGGGTTTTTTGTTGGAGCACCATATGCGAATGGCGCTAATTTTCAAAATTAACTTCTGAAATCCGCGGTAACATTTTTATATACGATAAAGTCATATTAGCCGACCGATAGGACTTCAAATTTTTGTAAATAATAATTCCGATCATTCATAAAGCCAAAAAACACCAAAAAAAAAGCACCGGAATAAACCGATGCTTTCTTGTATAAAGTTGAAAGAATTATTTTTTCTTTCCTTTTGCAGGTGCTTTCGCAGCTTTTGCAGCTTCTTGAGCAGCTTTCATTGCGGCACGTGAAATTCTTACTTGCGCAACTACCGTGTTGTCAGGGTGCAATAATTTGTATTTGTCAGAAACCAATTTCGTAACATACAATTTATTACCCATTTCAAGCGCTGAAATGTCGGCGTCGATAAAATCTGGAAGATTTTTTGGCAACGCTTTTACTTTCAATTTACGGGTGTTCAAACGCAACACACCGCCCAAAAGTACTCCGGGAGAAACGCCTATTACTTTTACTGGTACTTCCATTGTAATTTCTTTGTTGTCAAACAACTCAAAGAAGTCAATGTGTAAAATTTTGTCAGATACTGGGTGCACCTGAATGTCTTGCAAAATCGCATTGTATGATTTATTACCCAATTCAATCACAACTGTGTGTGCGTTTGGAGTGTAAACCAAGTCTTTAAATGCTCTTTCATCTGCTGAAAAATGTACTGGTTGATCTCCTCCGTATAACACGCAAGGAACCGCTCCAGCATTACGTAAGGCTTTAGTCGCAACTTTGCCCACGCTTTCTCTTTCTGATCCTTTAA
>CANKZI010000002.1 GCA_947488595.1 Flavobacteriaceae bacterium | reverse complement strand
CTACATTAGCAAAGTTTACAACGATGCTCAAACCGTTAGCAGCAGTAGATATCAAGTTTACTCCAGCAGGAACGGTCCATACATAGCTAGCAGCGTTTGCAGCTGCTGCAATAGAATAAGTTTCTTGGGTAGTAGTACCAATTCTGCTACAAAGTGTAGTGATATTTCCAGTGATTCCACCAGGAGTTGATGGGACAACCGTAGTGATAACAGCGATAAGCGCTCTTGAACCTTCAACTCCACCATTCACTTGAGAAACATAATAATTTTTAGTTCCAATTGTAGTGGTTAAAGGTGTTGGAGCAACAGTTGTAAAAGTTCCACCAGTAGCTACTGTATACCATCTTAATGTACTTCCCTCAGCACCAATAGCTGTTAAAGGAGCGGCAACAGCATTCCTGCAATAATTTACAGGAGAGGTTACAATTGGATTATCGCCTATTGTTATAGCAACCGATGCTCTTGCACTTTCACAACCGTTAATGGTCTGGGAAACATAATAAGTGCCCGCTACCAATAACGTTGTACCAGCCAAGTTTGAACCTCCGCTAGCTGCTGTATACCATTTTAAAGCAGTTCCTGTCGCAACTAAATTAGCAACGGTAGCGCCATTAGGGAAAAATTGGCTTACTGCCGTAGGCAGTGCAGTCAAATTGATTGTTGCAGTAACTGGAGTTCTTGTAACTGACTCACAAACTTCATCAAAAGTTAAGTTATGGAAACAACTTGTTGTAGCTCCTGTGGTTGTTACTGCACTTGTAAGGTTAGTAACATTACCCGTTAAGCTAATAGCGCCACTTGTTGGATAAGTGATAGCAGTTGTGCTGTTTCCTAATGTATTGGTCGTTGCAGCTAAACCATAAGTAGCTACTAATCTATATCCAGTTCCTACAGGAATAGTATAGTTAAGTGTTACAATCTGCGCTGTTCCTAGGACTCCCGTATTTAAATTTGGTGTGAAGGTTACTGGAGCAGTTCCTGCAACAATATTGCCAGTAGCATCAAATAAAGCAACAGTTATAGGCGTAAGTGCAGCAGTGTTTTTAGGGTAAACAGTCACTGTCTTCAATTTTACTTTATTGGTAACATCAAATGCAATACCACTAAATAAAGCAGAAGAGGCTGCAGTTCCAGTCCATGTAGTCACACCTGCATTACCAGCAGTTACGTTTGCAGAAGACACATAAAAAGTAGTTGTTTCAGCTACAGTAGGACTATACGAAGCTCCTGTTGCAACCAAATTACCTCCAGTTGGTGCGTCATACCAGTTTAAAATTGTGCTACCAGCAGCGCCTAATAACGCTGAACTTCCCGCACAAACCGTATTACCAGTTGTAGTTGCAGTTGAAGCACTCATGGTGATAGCAACCGAATTTGAAACTCCAGTGCTTGATGAACAAGTTACACTACAAGCATAAGAAGTGTTTACAGTTGGAGTGGCAACATAGGAAGCTGAAGTAGCTCCATTGATGCTAACCCAAGTAGTACCAGCATCTACAGAACTTCTCCATTGGTAGGTTAATCCGGCACCAGACAAACCTGTTAAGCTTAATGTTGTAGATTGACCTGCACATAAATTAGTTACAGTTGCAGCAGCAACTGGCGCAGGAGTACCTGAACAAGCACCACCACTAGCAAAAGCAAAATTACCTAGGAAACCACCCGTTTGAGCAGTTGCTAAAGTAAGCGTATTAGGTGTTCCAGCCGCAAAAGTCATAGCAGATGCAGGAGTATTTATGATATCATAAGTTCCTTGATCTGCCGTAGCATGAACAAGTAGGTTTGATGCTGTTACATCTGGATTTGAACCTATTCTAACATTATATCCTGTAAAAGTACCTGCTGTACCTACTCTTGACAATTTCCATCTGTTAGCGCTTAAACCAGAAGCGTTAGCAGTGTTTACAGTACCCGAATTCGTGTCAAACGCTTCAGCCATTAATTCAACACCTCCAGTTGATGAAATAGAAATTGGAAGGTATTTACCATTTTTACCAGTAGGGAATAATCTAAACTGATTAATGTTTGCATCACTTTTATTAGCATGATAGCATGGTCCATCGATATATGATGTAGCGCTACCGCCGGTGAAGGAACCACCAAAGAATGGTCCTGTAACATCCGCAACACCACAATACATAGGATATGCAGCAGAAGTGTAAAGAATTCCGTTGGTTAAGGCAACCCCAAGAACAGATCTAAAATTAGGCACCTGTAATGTAACACCAGCAGGGCTTGTATTGTTTACTGTTAAAGAAGATACCGCACCTGTAGGTGAATTTGTAGTCAACGAATATTGGTTATTACTCCAAGTCCCTGCTCCAGAAATAGTTTGCGCAAGGGAAGTTGGAACAGCAACTCCATTAATAAAGTTTCCTAAATATAAAGGGGAAGAAGCTGTTGGTTGTAAAAATGAACCATTATTAACGATGTTACCACCAACATAATAGGTGTTATTACCATTTAATTTTTTCAAAGTACTACCGGCAGTAATTGTTAGTTGATTTTGAACGTTCATAGTTCCTAAGCCAGTATTTGTTCCAAAGTTTGAAGTACTCATAAATCTATTATCACCATCAGGAGCATCTATAGTAAGATTTCCTAATGAGAACATTCCATTTGTTGTCCAGAAAATACAATTAAAGCCATTAGTTAAAACTGCCCCTTTTTGAGTAGAAACACCGTCACCAATTTGCAATGTGTGGTTTAAACCTGCTGCATAATTCGATCCGCTGTATACAAACGATCCACTACTAATTGCAGTGTCTGGATAAACATTAAATACTAAAGGCGTTGGTGCTCCGGCCTGAATAGGCGCAGAAAATGTTATTTTGGCACCTTCAACAGCTGCAATAAATGTTCCTGGCAACAATCCTGTTCCCGAAACTGGCATTCCATTAAGCAAAGAAGTATTAGCCGCAGGTAAAACTACAGTTGAAGAACCTACAGTATATGCAGGCATTGATAAAGTGACTGCAGAGGTTGCAGGTGATGTTGTCAAATCAGAAACAGGTAGTGATAAATTAAGTTTTACGTTCGATTGCGTAGCATCAAATCCCGGAAAAACAACTGAGGTAATTGTGGTCCCTGGTTGAATTCCGGGTCCAGTTATAGCTGAGCCAGCCGAAATTGCACCATTGTTAGCATTTGGCGCTACCACCAAAGAAGAGCCTCCATTTATCATCGCAGAGAAAGTTAGCGCCGTATTTGCTGGAATAGCTGTCGCAGTATTAGTACTCAATGTTAACGTAATTGGTGGCGAAAATCCAACAGTTCCAACGGTAATATTTGTAACAGTAACAGTTCCTGTTGCAATACCAGTTCCAGAAACAGTTTGCCCAACAAAGTACATATTGGGACTAGACACAACTATTGTAGGAGAATTAAGCGCTGTAACACCACTCGTAGTTGAGGTAAAAGTACCATTTGCCGGCGTTAACAAGTCAAGACTTGAAGCCGCGGTAACTGCAGTAGGAGTAGCTTCATTTATAAGTGGATCAACAATTGTTATTTTCCCACCTGTCAAAGCCAAATTTGAAGTGTCAATTTTACAAGACGATACACCATAAGCAACAGAAGTAGCAACAGTTCCATTGTCATTACTATCAATAATGATGTCTCCACCCGTTTGGTTAAAAGTACTATTCAATTTATGAGCTACAAAACCATTTACTTTCAACGTACCCGCAGTCATCGTGTGTGTACCATAATTAATAAATGCATTATTGTTGTTGGTACACCCTACTGTCATAGTACCGCCATTATTGGTCAAAGTACCACCAGCATTGATTACAACACTAGCTGCATCTGCTGCTGCTGATACAGTAACCGTTGCTCCACTAGCAATAATAACATTATTAGTACAAGTAGGTACTACACCTCCAACCCATGTTGCTGCTGTATTCCAATTGCGGTCACCTCCAGTAACTGTAGATGTTATAGTATTATTAGATGACACTTTTGAACCATCATTAACTCCTATGTACATTGGAGCAGCAATCATATTTGCCAAAGACAAATCTGTTCTTACAACAAAAGGTTGTTCTGTTCCTGCTTGGTGTGTGCCTGCAAGTGCCGAATTTAAGTTCATCAATCGAGAAGAACCATCAATGGCCTGGTAAGCACCGCTAGCATAAACCATTACCCTATGATTTGTGCTTGTAGCATATGTTAAAGCTGTACCTGTAACCGAAGAATTTGGAGTAGCAACCGACCAGTTTCCGTCAAATCTATTATTAATAGTATAACTACCATCCGCTATAGACAAACTTCCGGTAGCTGTGGTGGCATCAGTATAGGTTATGGCTACTTCACCAGCTGTTGTTGGGTTACCATTTGGCAATAAATACAAATTTCTATTCATATTTGCACCGCTAATAAAGGGATACCAGTTCGGTTTACTATTTACACTGGTGCCAGGATATTCATTACCTGCCTGCACATTATCATTATTAGCAGACGACAGCCACCTAGACACCGTGCCACTAGTAAACCCATATCCAGGAGTAATAGAAAGGCCACCAGCAGACATTTGTCCAAAATTTCCAAGAATTAATCTTTTACCAGTAGCAATACTAACTCGACCGCTTGTTAATACTAATCCACTTTTAATTCTAATCCCATCTGCATTCCAAATTACGTTTGGCGATGCGGTATCGGTGTTTGTAACTTCTAAGCTAGACAATACATTAGCGACATTACTGCTAGTATTTACACCTGCAGCAGAACCGCCTACAAAACCAGCCGGGTCAAAAGTTACCGTTTGCAATGTTGATCCGTTCAGGTTTAATCTACCAAATAAACCAGTTCCCAATTGGCTATCAAATCTTGCATTGGCACCTAAAGTAAAATCGTGACCTACTTTTAGATACCTACCATTGGTACCATCATGATTATTAAAACGAGCACCGCTAGCAGCAATATTCACATCATTGTTCACTCTAAACTCATCTACAACTGTGCTAATAGCAAATTGTAGTAAAGTATTGGTCCCTGCGAGGGTTAAATCCTCACAACCAGAATACCTTGAGTCAACCATAACTACTTCGCCATTGTTATCAAGAACAGCGCTGTCAGCATGAGTCGGAACTTTACCACCATCCCAAGTTCCTGGCTGAGACCAAAGACCTGATTGAGCGCAAGTAATTTCTTCAGGTGTTCTTGAAGTAAGTGAAATATTATCAATAGCAGCTGGAGGAAGCGTTCCTGCACTTGTGCCATTTGTCCAAACAAAAATCAATCGGAAAGAAGATCCCGCAAAAGATTTAGGGATAAAAGCAGTAGTTTTCGTTGTAGCAGCTTGAGCATTGGAATTGAAAGAAATCAATGTTGCACCAGCCCAAATCGGATTTGTACCTGTCGGATAAGTAAATGGTAAAGTCACTTGGGTATCAGTACCTGTTACTGTTTGCGAAGTTGGAGCAACAAATACTTGCCAGCCACCACCTGAAGCAGGAGCCGATTTTACATCAAAGGTTAACGTCATCGCTGTTTCGTTAGCTGGAACAGTAGTGATATCTCTATAAAAATAAACCGTTCTCGTGGTTGGATATCCAGCATAAGAGTTGGTAACACCATTGTCATTTGACACATAAGCAGCATTACCAGCTATGGCAGCAGAAGTAGCCGAAAATGTTAGCGTTTGTGCAACAGCTGCAGCACCTATTGTTGCTTGAGACAATCCTAATGTTGTTCCACTTATACTGGCAACATAGGTATTGGCAGCAATAATACCTGAAATCGGAGCAATCGCCATACCCACAGCAATATTTGGGTTGGGATTTGCAGCAAGAGTAATTGTATAGGCACCTGATACAATAGACGCCGTTGTCAACTGAGCGATACCAACACTGATACCACCAGCAAACATACCAAAACCAAGGGTAGCACCAGTAGTTGAAAGGGTTGCATTTTGTGATAACGTTAATACTGTACCATTAATAGCAGATACAAATGTGTTTGCAGGGATACCTGAACCATACACTATCTGACCTACTGTTATACCAGCATTCGCTGCGGATAAAGTCACTGAAGCAGAACCAGCTGCGACATTACCTGTTTGTGACGTTCCAGATGCCGCAGTTCCAACAGCCCATTTCACAGGACTTACACCCTGATTAGCAACTGTCCAACCATTGGCAGCGAAAGTTGATCCATTGGCAAAATTACCATCACCAGCTGGGATTCTTTGGGTTTGTGCTTGTATGCCTGTGACAGCAAACAATAACATCAAAACCATCAATACAAAACCATTTATTTTTGGTTTTTTTTCTAATAGCTTTTCGCTTAACAGCGAAAGATGCTCAAAAGAATTTTTTAAAGAGTAATTGATAAACATAATTGTTTTGATAATTGGTTAATAAATATTTAATCTTTCGTAAATATAAATAAATACTCATGTTAATAATTAGATATACTTTTAAATTTATGGAATTTTAAAAGGTAATTATATAATTTAAAGAACTTAAAACCAACGCACATAAGGAGCGTTTAAAAAACATATTGATTTTAAGACTTTTTTTTCTAACGGTTGTAACATTAAAAAAAGTCACTCGAATCCGTGATAAAGTGCTTTGTTTTTAAGTAATAGACTTTACTCATTCATAAAATTTACAAAGAATTCACCTAATTTTATTTAATTTATATCGTGCACATCTGCTTAAAGAAAAATAGGACGGCGTTTCAATCTGCATTGATGCATTACTATTTTCTTTTTCTTACATCAAACCTTGCTTAAGCACATTTTTGTAGCGATTATATGTCATAAAAAAACCACCGACTTTCGTTGATGGTTTTGAATTAATCAAATTGAAAATCCCGCAATTTACCTCAAAATAATTAATCTCTTTTGAACACCTTTATGATTTGATCATTAGCATCAACAACAACTCTTAATAAGTAAGTTACTAATAGATAGGATGACCAATCAACGTTTATTTGTAATTCACATGAGCGATTTTTTGCAATACTTGACCCCATAAATTCATAACAGTAACTTTGGTTATTTTGCTTACGTAAACTATATTAACGCAATGCGAAGTTGGGTTTGAATAAGAACTAAAGTTTTCGTTAGCAAATCAATCAGCCCTCTAACCTTCGCTATTTTTCAATTGGTATTGCTATACGTGATTGTAGCGCTGAAGCAATAATTGCATTCAGTACTTATTTTTTTTAAAAACAAAAGTAGGTCCATATATAATCTCTGTGAAAATTTGTATTTGTAATTTACTTAATTTTAAAAAGCTCTTCCCGCGCTAAAACCGTAATTTTACGACCTAAATTAATAAGGAACTTGACTTCTAAAATTGTAACGCAAAAAGCACATACTGCAGATTTTAAAAGCTTCTGGAGTAATTTAGTAGTTTTTTTTATAACACTTCTTCATTAAAACTGGACGTGAAAATAAAAAACCAAAGGACTACTTGGAAGTGGCTGCACATGACCCATTGCTTGTAGCGCAACGAAGCACTGTTGGCAGGTCAAAATTTAAGAATAATAGCCACTTTATTGCAACACGATCAACCTTCACCATCCAATTAACACCTTTAGCTTCACAAAAACTTTTTAAATTACGTTTTAAAATATTTTTATTTTCTTCCAAAGCAAATAGTGAAGCAACAGCAAACCCAATAGCAGTTTTTTCGATGCTTTCATTCTGAAAAAGGCTGCTATGAATGTGAAATAGCGTAGTAATAGTTTTACTGTTGAGGATAATCGATTTGCAAATCCAATACAATTGAAGCTCCCTCCTCGCAACGATTGCTTCCCGTTTTTTCAAGTAAAACTCCTGTGGAAAGATCTTCAAAAAAGTAAAATTTTGAAACAGATTTAGTTTATTGGACTTCAATAGCGCTAACAGCTTAAATTGCACAATGCATTTTCTTACGCTTTGAAAGCTGTTTTTATTGCCGCAAATTCACGAATTTAAAATCACTTTGAATTCGTGAATTTGCAGTGTTTATCGATTAGTTCAAATTTTAATCCGCTTTCGAAACGGCGGGCTTGTTGTTTTTTCGCCTCGAAATAAAAACATTTTGCACAACGAATGTTAATTATCTACAATCGCACCAATTGCTATTTGTTGCTGATTGATAATGATTTACATTTGTGCTTCGATAAAAAAAAATTATGCAATCAAAAATTACTTTCTTACTTCTACTAGGCACCACATTGTTCTTGAACGCACAGGTTACCTTCGAAGACGAAGTAGTGATAGACAATGCGCTATATGTGCAATCCTCTAATTCGGTTTTTTCGGCTGATTTTGATGGTGATGGCGACCAAGATGTTTTGACTTCGTCTTATTTTGGCTATAGCTTGGTATGGTTCGAAAATCTGGATGGTGTGGGCGGCGACTTTGAGCGCCATACCATTGCCTCTGAAATTGGAACCGCATGGGGTGTATATGCTGCCGATATGGATGCCGATGGCGATATGGATGCAATTGTAGCGTCTTTGTCGACCAGTAATGTTAGATGGTATGAAAACACGGATGGCGCCGGCACGTTTGCACTAAAACAAGCCATGTACGCCTTAAGCGCGAATTTTGTCATGGCGGCAGATATGGATAATGATAATGATTTGGATTTGGTTTGGTCTTCCCGTTCAGAAGGCGAAATGAAATGGATTAAAAATACCGATGGATTGGGCACTTTTGGAACCACTTACACTATTGAAAATATTGTCTCGAGCATTCCAAATTTTTATACGACAGATATCGATGGCAATGGCACACTGGATATTGTATCTTCCTACTCCATAGACGGCGGTTCGCAAGGATTGACTTGGTATAAAAACACCAATGGATTGGGCACTTTTGGAAGCAGAATACTAATTTCCGGTGCGGTGCAGTACGTTACTTCGGTTTATGCAGGCGATATGGACGGCGATGGCGATATGGATGTCGTATCAGCTTCCGCTAATGATGACAAGATTGCATGGTACGAAAATACCAATGGTCTAGGCGATTTTGGTCCACAACAGGTTTTGTCACTCACTGCCGATGCGCCTTCGGTGGTGCGCCTTGCCGATGTGGATGGTGATAGTGATCTCGATGTGATTTTTGGCTCTAATAGCGACAAAAAAATCGGTTGGCTCGAGAATGACGGCTTGGGTAATTTTGGCAGTGAAATTTTTATTGCACCCCATTCTGGAGACATTCGCGACATTTGTTTTTCAGATATGGATACGGACGGCGACTTGGATTTCCTTACGGCGACTAATATTGATAACAACATCAAATTGTTTAAAAACACCAACGGAACAGGCACTTTTGCACCAACCATCATTACAAAACACATCGATGGCGGACGCGTGGTTCGTGCCGAAGATATCGATGGCGATGGCGATAAAGACATTATTGCGGCTTCGTATTGGGATGATAAAATTTCGTGGTTTGAAAATTTGGACGGACAGGGAAATTTTTATAATTCGCAGCAAATCATATCAAATACTTTGAACGGCGCTACTTCGGTCGCTGTCGGAGACCTCAATGGCGATGGGTTTAACGATGTATTGGCAACTTCGCTTTTGGATGATCAAATCGTTTGGTTTAAAAATACCGATGGAGCAGGCACTTTTGGCGCTCCGCAAATCATCGACAACACGCTGAACCAAGCGTACCGGGTTTTCCTCTGTGATATTGACAATGATGGCGATAAGGATGTTTTTGTTTTAGGATACCAAAGAATTTCATGGTATAAAAACCTCGATGGTCAAGGTAATTTTAGCACCCAATTAATTATAGAGGGCATCGGTAATACCAGCATGACCTCGCTCGACTTTGGCGATTTGGATGGCGATGCCGATTTGGATCTTGTTCTATCCACGAATTATGGACTCTATTACTATCTCAATTTGAATGGGCAGGGTACTTTTGGCACAAGACAAGTTATAATTGACTATCCTTATGGTTGCGCTTCCGCAAAAATTGCCGATTTTGATAATGATGGCGACCTGGATATTGTTTATACAGGCAAAAATATAAACGTCAGCGAGCCCGCTTTTGTGCGTTGGGCCGAAAACGTTAATGGTTTAGGAGCTTTTACGACAACGCATTTAATTACGACCATTATAGCAACGCCCAAAAGTCTTGTAGTTGCCGATTTTGATAATGATGGCGATACGGATGTTGCCTCCGCGGATTCAGGCAATGGCGGTGTTGTGGCATGGTACAAGAATACTGACGGACTTGGCAATTTTGAAAATACCCAACAGATTGTATCGCAAAATTCGAATAGTCCTTATGATTTGTTTGCTTCCGATATCGATAACAATAACACAATTGACATTGTTTCCATCTCCGAATATGACGATAAAATTGTATGGCACAAAAACACAATACTACCCACTTCTAATGGCATCAGCGGTACCGTTCGTTTTGATTTTCTGGGTGACGGCTGCACCGATACCGATGCTGTTTTAAGTGGCATCCTGTTGGTAGCTAACGATAACACGGCTACCAACGCAACCTTCTCTCAAGAAAATGGGCAGTTTCAGATTTTTACCACCCAAGAAGGCATTATAACCACACAAATTACATCGCAATTGCCCAACTATTATGCGCCAAGTCCAGCAACTTTTGAATCCAACTTCACTGGCTTGGGCAACAACGACAACATCAATTTTTGCATCGTTCCGACCGTGGCCATCAATGATTTGAACATTAGTTTTTATCCGCTCGCCAACAACCCAAGACCTGGTTTTAATACGGGCTACCGCATCGTTTATAAAAATGCAGGCACTACACAGTTAAGCGGGACGGTTACTTTTGAATTCGACGGTTCAAAACTAAATTTTCTAAATGCAACAGAAACAATAGCGACGCAAACTACCAATACCCTGACTTTTGATTTTACAGCACTCAATCCTTTTGAAACAAAAACCATTGACTTACAATTCAATGTCTTTGCACCGCCGGTTACCAATATTAACGATATATTACTCACGACAGCTACTATCAATCCCATCACAGCAGATCACACCGATAGTGACAATGTATTTTCGATTAGTCAAATCGTTGTGGGTTCGTATGACCCTAACGACATCACTTGTCTTGAGGGCGATGAGGTGCTGATCGCCGATGCCGACAACTACCTGCATTACCTCATCCGTTTTCAAAACACAGGAACGGCGAGCGCCATCAATGTGCGTGTAAACCACACCTTAGACAACAAACTCGATTGGGCGAGCATGCAACTCGAAAGTCTTAGCCATACAGGTCAGGTCAATATTCGCAATGGCAGCGAAGTAAGTTTTGTGTTTGATGACATCAATTTGCCCGACAGCACCAACGACGAACCCAACTCCCATGGTTTTATCGCTTTTAAAATAAAACCAAAGCAAAGTGTCGTCCTAGGCGATATCATCCAAGCGACGGCCGATATCTATTTTGATTTTAATCCGGCCATTGTGACCAACACCGCAAGTACCGAATTTGTAACTGCTTTATCGGCGCAAGAATTTGATGTTAGTAAAATAACGGTATTTCCCAACCCAACTGATGGTATTTTGAACCTTGCCTCCGCTACTGCAATCACAAAGGTCAACCTCCACAACCAATTGGGGCAGTTGGTGTTTTCGGCAGCCGCCACTTCAACAGTGGATTTGTCTGCATTGCGCCAAGGGATTTATGTGATGACTTTGACCGATGCAACCGGAACGACGCAAACACTAAAAATCGTTAAGAAATAGATAGTACCCATCAAAACTTTTAACCCTACCAATCATGAAACCCGTCAAAAATGAAAATATTGGTTATTTTTGCTTCCTAGTCATTATGGCGGTTTTGGGTTGTATTGTCTTTTTTAGCAAAGGGAAAGCGACAAGTTCTAACAGCAGCTATGTAAAACCATATCATACCAAAACGGGTAAATTGGTTAAAGGGCATGTTAGAAAGTCCGTAAGTACCGATCCCAATGCATTTAAAAAAAGGAATTATAGCAAAGGTTATTATGACCGCAAGAAATTCCGTTACCGTAAAACCAAAGAAGAAGAAAAATGAAATTCGGATTTAGAGTTCCTTCAATTACGAAACGCATAGCAGCACGGACTTCACCTGCCCGGTTTGTTAGACACAACCTTGGGGTCAAAGCACCACGAGGTATGGGCTGGGTAACCAATCCTAAAAAGTTTGTTTACAACAAGGTATATAACAAAACTTCTAGTGGTTGTATGGTAAGTCTGGTTATTTTGATTCTTGTTCCCATTGTTGTCTTTTTATGGTTGTGAGAGCAACCCACTGTATAAGGTCTTAAAGTAACTTTAGATTTGAGAACCCACTTAGATAGGGCAAGAAAAACAAATTGTTTTGGTAGTAGCGTTGTTGTTTTTTAATTAGCATCATTATTAGTTTCAAATAGTGTAAGGTGCTACTATGAAACACCTTTAGAACCGTTACTTCAGCAGTCAATGACGTACTGCAATACCTTCACATCAACAATGAAGCCAAAAGTGTCCAAAGGTTCAGTTTTAGAATTCGAGCCCATAAATAAAAAGAGTATCTAAAAAAATTTCGGTGTTGTTTTCTATTTTTAGTATTGAATCAAACCAAAAAAACACCGCATATAACAAAAAAACAGCAAAGGTTTATTCGGACCAAAAAACACAATTTGCTTTACTCTTGTTCGAGGATTGTTTTAAAATGCTTTTAGAAAAGGAGATAGCAATTGAAAAAAAATAATTAAATAAAACATAAAAATGAAAACAAACATCTTGACCTTGATCATTAAACTTGTAGCAGTTGTTATCTTATTGCAAACACTTTTCTTTAAATTTACTGGTGCCGAAGAAAGTGTTTATATTTTTGAAACATTAGGTATTGAACCATTTGGCCGAATAAGCTCGGGAGTAGTTGAATTAATTGCTTCAATCTTAATTTTGATTCCGAGAACCACTTTATTGGGTGCATTATTAGCAATAGGCACAATGGCTGGCGCAATCGTTTCCCATATATTTGTATTGGGAATTGAAGTTAAAAACGATGGCGGAACGCTTTTTATTCTTGCGCTGATAACATTTTCGTGCTGTTTGTACTTGATTTTAATCAATAAAAACAAAATACCTGATTTGTTAAAACTCAAAATTTAACACATTAATACCAACTATTATCGTGCCCTAGTTTACAATCGAAAATATTATGCTTATCACTAGAACTTAATAATAGGGAATCATTACTTAATTTTATTAGCATATTGACGAAAATTTTGGGGGAGCATTTTCAACTATTGCGCATAGAATTGGATTAAATCCAGTAACAGCAAATACGATAACCTCCAGCCAATTATAAATAGTCTAAAGTGCGCTCCAAAGCCATGCCTCTTGATCCTTTTATTAAGATGGTAGCATTTTGAAACTTCTGGTGTTGCAAATGCAATGATAGTGCTTCAAAATCTTCAAAAAAATGACAATTGGATTGCTCGATTTTGTTGGCATAAAAGTCACTTCCAATAAAACAAAAGGTGATGTTTTGTTCTTGTGCAATCAACTCGATGATGGTTTTGTGCTCTGCTAAACTTTCACTTCCCAATTCAAACATACCGCCAAGGAAAGCTATTTTATTACTTTTTTCAAGTTGTACGAAATTGTCTAGTGCCACTTTCATACTACTCGGATTGGCATTGTAAGCGTCGAGAATAATCTCATTGGTATCTTTATGCAGCAACTGTGATCTATTATTGTCGGGAACAAAGCTTTCTATCGCCTTTTTAATCGCCTCATCAGCTATGCCAAAATATTTGCCGAATGTTATTGCAGCAATAATATTGTTGGCGTTGTAAAGTCCAATTAAATGCGATTGGATTGTACTACCATTCCAACCAATCGTTACAAAAGGATTGGCGTTTATAGTGCTAATATTTACAAAAGCTTCTTTTCTATTGTGGCCAAAACCAATAATATCCAATGTGACCGTTTTTTGGACTTGAATAGGGTCTTCAAGATTGACAACTACTTTTTTGTTGTTTTGCACAAGGTACGCATACATTTCGCTTTTGCCTTTGATTACGCCCTCTACACCACCAAATCCCTCTAAATGTGCTTTCCCAAAATTGGTAATATAGCCGTAATCTGGTTGTGCAAGGTCACACAAAAATTCGATTTCTTTTTGATGATTGGCTCCCATCTCGACGATGCCCATTTCGGTAGTTGCATCAAAAGTCAATAATGTTAGAGGTACGCCAATATGATTATTCAAATTGCCTATTGTGGCTTTGGTATAGAATTTTTGACTTAAAACAACTTGTATTAATTCTTTTGTAGTTGTTTTTCCGTTGCTACCGGTTAAGGCAATAATGGGAATTTTTAGGTAGTTGCGATGGAATTTTGCCAACTCTTGTAAAGTAGTTAAGCTGTCGTCGACAAGAATTGTTTTTTCGTTGGTATAAAAATCCTTATTATCAATAACCACATAGGAAGCGCCGTTTGCTAAAGCTTCTTGGGCCAAGGTATTCGCATCAAAACGCACGCCATTGATGGCAATAAACAGACTGTTTTTTATGACTTTTCGCGAATCAATCACAACGCCACTACTTTTTAAAAACAATTGATGTAGTATTTCTATTTCCATTTTGAAACTAAGTTAAAAAATAAAAGCCCTAACAAATGAAAGGGCTTTTAAATATTGTATTGAAAAAATTAATTTCTTGCTTTTTTTCTTTTATCCGATTTTGGACCAACTCTAGACATAGCACATCTAAATCCGATAAAATCAGTAGCCATATCTTGCGGGAAGTACCTTCTTTGTGCAGGGTCCAACCAATACGCTCTGTCTCTCCATGAACCACCTTTATAAACCCTTACGTCATCGTTTACCAAAGTTGTTCTTTTGTTAGATTTATCAAATTTTCTTGTTAATTCACCTAAACTATCTACTGATACGTTATGCTGCGGAGAATCATACATTTTTTTGCCTTCTTTTAATTTTTCGTCTTCTTCAGAATTTCCAAAATTGAAATACCTAGTTGATTGTTTGTCACCATCACGGTAGTTTCTTTCGTCACTCTTGTCAAAGTTTTGTCTTAAATAAGTTTCTTGTTCATCAACAGGAACTTGTGCAATTTGACCCGGAAAATTTCTGGCCATAATTTTACCATTACTAACTGTATCGAATTTTATGGTTTCTGTTGTTACCAATTCTACTTTACCGTCGTCACCAATTTTATTTTTGGTATACACGTTTCCTCTGTAGTAATTGAAATCATTAGCTTCGTCATCAACTATCGGACGGTAAACATCGGCAACCCATTCGGCTACGTTACCCGCCATATCATACAATCCAAAATCATTTGGAGGATAAGATTTTACAGCATTGGTAATATCTGCACCATCATCTGACCAACCTGCAATTCCGCCATAATCTCCTTTTCCTTGTTTGAAGTTAGCCAATTGATCACCTTTAACTTGTCTTTTCCCAGAACGGGTATAAGCACCTTTCCAAGGGTATTTCTTTTGTCCTTTGTAATTGTTGTATTCTCTGTTGCCCACATCAGACGCAGCAGCATATTCCCATTCGGCTTCGGTTGGCAATCTGTATTCTGGGCTAATTAGACCTGAACTTCTTTGTGCATAAATGTTAGTAGCTTCTTTTGTTTGGCCAGGCTGTCCTTTTGAACCTTTAGTTTTGATAGGTTTTGCTTTTCCTTTTTTGCCTTTCAAAACAACATCTTCGTTGCCTCCAAAAGTTTTTGTTGGTGCATTCAAATAAGTTTCAGTACTAAAGTTAGCTTCTGCGCTAACATCAGTAATCTTAGCATCTTTTTTAAGGTAGCCTTCTCTTTCTAGAATGGCTTCGTTCACACGCTCTGTTCTCCATTTTGCAAATTCTGTTGCTTGAATCCAGTTAACACCTACTACAGGATAATTGGCATAAGCCGGATGTCTTAAGTAGTTATTGGTCATGGTTTCATTGTATCCCAATCGGTTTCTCCATACCAAAGTATCCAAGGCAGCACCATCATAAATATTTTTATAGTTTTCTTCTGTTGGAGGAAAAACAGATTTTATCCATGACAAATACTCTGCATACATCATGTTGGTGACTTCTGTCTCGTCCATGTAAAAGGACTGAACGTGCTGTTGGTTTGGCGAATTGTTCCAATCGTGCATCACATCATCTTGTACTTTACCCATCGTAAACGTTCCACCTTCAACAAGAACCAAACCTGGAGCCGGCGCTTGCTTTTTGTATTTGTTGTTTACTTGAAAACCACCTTTTTTGTCGTTGACTTTCCAGCCAGTTGCCGCAGAGCCGCTTTTCGAGTTGGAGCTTTTACTACAACTAGAAAATCCAAATACCAATGCTAATGATAACATCAGTTTAATCGCAATAATTTTGTTTAATTTCATACTTTCAGTAGGTAATAAATTTCGGAGCGCAATATAATAATTAAGTATTAGATTGCAACACTTTTTTTAAATAATAACAAATATGCAAACAAATGCTCGCATTTCAAACATTAACGCAAATTTATTTTAAATATTATTCAATTGTACAATCTAATAAATTATTTTTACATCTTGTAATAAAAGTTTCTCCTTTGCGTTATTGATTCTGATGAAAAAAGCATTATTATTATTTTTTGCATGCTATTGCTTTACCGCTAATGGTCAGGTAAATGGCGATTTTAAAATCGATTGGAGTACCAATAACAAAATGACTATTGGTACTTACAATTATAAAATTCCACAGTTCCAACAAAAACAATTTTATTTTGATATTGTAGATAAAAGTATTTTACTGATGCTAAAATTGCCTGTGAAAAGTAGCATTGATGAAGCAACTTTACAAATTACGAATACTGTTTTTGAGACCATCGCCGTAACTGATTTAGGTAATTTGTCGTTAAAAGCAATTCCAAATGCTATTAATGCCCAAGCCAAAAACATTACTGCACGTACCGATTTATTTGTCTCTATCTCGCTTTCTCCGATCATCAAAGACGGCAATACGTACAAAAAATTAAAGTCTTTTAGTTATGCCTTGGCGGCCAATACAAATACTTCTAGTGTTTTAAGTCAACGTAATTTTGTTAGCTTGTCCAATTCTGTTTTGGCTTCTGGAGATTGGTACCGTTTTTATGTCGAAAAATCGGGGGTTTATAAAATTTCTAAAAATTTTCTTCAGCAATTGGGTGTTAAACTGAACAATGTTGATCCTCGAAATATAAAAATCTATGGCAATGGCGGACAAATGTTGCCCATGCCCAACGCCATAGCTTATCCTTCAGATTTGACCGAAAATGCGATTTATTTTGAAGGCGAAGCAGACGGTACTTTTGATGGTCAAGATTATATTTTATTTTATGCCGAAGGAGTTGACAATTGGAGCCAAGAAAATTTGTCACACAATAATTTATATGATGAAAAATCTTATTATTATGTCACCGTTCAAGGTGGAGCTGGCAAACGAATGGGACCGATGCCCGTTCCAACAAATGGAAATACCACCACCATTACCACTTTTGATGATTATCAATTTCACGAAAACGACTTTACCAACATTGCGCGTTTGGGTCGAAAATGGTTTGGCGAGCAGTTTAGCATTGATGACAAACAAAGTTTTGATTTTGAATTCCCAAACGTTGTTACCACCGCGCCTATAAGTATTACAGTTTCGGCGGCAGGAGTTGCGTTTACCCCAACTTTCTTTACCATTACTGCCAATGGCGCCGCTGCAGGAACAGTTAACATTCCGCAATTGACCCCCGAAAGTGAAAATGCTGGTTTTGAAAGTACCGCCTCTGCCGCTTTTCCGTCTTCCACTGCAGTAAAAATTGAAGTCCAATACAACAATAACGGCATTCCGAGTGCCAAAGGATATTTAGATTATATTATTCTAAAAGCCAAAAGAAACCTTCAAGGTTATGGCAAGCAGTTCAGATTTCAATACAACGACGCCGCCAATTTATTAGGGAATGGCAATTTTCAGCTTTCGAATGCTAGTACAATAAGTCAGATTTGGGATATTACCGATATTTACAATGTAACCAATACTAAAAACGACAACCAAGCGTCCTTTTCTTTTTTAGCCAATTTGGGCGAAGTACGCAAATACATTGCCGTCGATAAATCGGATTATTTTACTCCAAAAAGGGACAACAAATCAAAAGTAGCCAATCAAAATCTTAAAGGTACCATTTTTAAAAATGCCCAAGGTCAGTTTCAAGACATTGAATACTTAATAATTACTCCTGCTTCTTTAAATACTGCCGCCGAAAAACTGGCCAACTTTCACAGAAATTATTCTAATATGATAGTAAAAGTGGTCAATGTTGAAACCATTTATCCAGAATTTTCATCGGGTAAACAAGATATTGGTGCGATTCGCAATTTCGTAAAATATGTTTACAACAACGCTTCTTCCGACGCCAATCGTCTTAAATACCTATGCCTCTTTGGAGACGCATCATTTGATTTTAAAGACAGAATTCAAAACAACACCAACCTTGTCCCTATTTATCATTCTTTGAATAGCTTTTCACCATCCGCTTCATTCATTTCAGATGATTTTTTTGTTTTAATGGACGATAACGAAGGCAATATGAATTCAAGTACCGCTACTGGTTTGGACATCGCCGTTGGCAGAATGCCCGTTGATGGTAATAAACAAGCTGACGAAATGGTCAATAAAGTGATTGAATACCATGATGTCAAATCGTTCGGCAGGTGGCGCAATAATTTTGTTTTAATTTCTGACGATGTTGACGAGCCTGGTGAACAAGCACTTCAAGAAGGAATTGATGCTTTGGGCGATGAACTTTCGTTGGAAAAACCATTTGTCAATGTAAAAAAAATCCATTCTGATTCTTATGTTCAGGAAACTTCGGCTGGTGGCGACCGCTATCCAAAAACCAGACAGGATTTTGTAAGTTCTTTGGAACAAGGCGCTTTGGTTTTTAATTATTTTGGGCATGGTGGCGAAGATGGCTTGGCAGGCGAGAGAATTTTGGATAAAACCGATGTGCAAAATTTGAACAACCGCTATAAATACCCATTATTTGTAACCATAACTTGCGAATTCACAAAATTTGATAATCCATTCCGACCGACCGCAGGCGAATACCTGTTTTGGAATCCTTCGGGAGGTGCCATTGCATTGGTAACCACAACACGGCAAATTACAATTAGTACGGGACAAAATATCAACGAAGCTTTTTCTGAAAATTTATATGGCTACGGGACCAATAATTTAGGTTCAATTGCCGAGGCTTTGCGGGTTTCCAAAGTTGATTTTGGCTATAATCCATTGATGGTATTTTACATAGGTGATCCTGCAATAACATTAGCCATTCCAAAACCAACCATCGTTTTGACCAAAGTTAACGACGTAGCGATTACCGAAACAATTGACGACTTTAAGGCTTTAAGCACCATAAAATTGTCGGGCGAAATCAGAGATGAATCTGGAAATAATCTTTTATCAAACTACAATGGTGATTTGGCCGTAAATATTTTTGATAAACCAATTGAACGAAGTACTTTGGGTAATAACGGAATTAGAAATTCTTCGGGACAAGTAATTACTATGAATTTTACCAATTTGGGAGAAACCATTTTTAGAGGTAATGCAACAATTACTAACGGACTTTTCGAATTTTCTTTTGTAGTCCCGCGTGATATTCGTGTGCCCATTGACAACGGAAGGATTAGTTTTTATGCCAAAAAATCCAATCAATTGCTGAATCAAACAGGGCAGAATGCAACAATTAAAGTAGGTGGAATTAATGAAAATGCCCCTGTTGATAAAATTCCGCCAAGGGTCAAATTGTATATGAATGATCAAACTTTTATCAATGGTGGGATTACAAATGAATCTCCCGTTTTTTTGGCGATTTTAGAAGACGAAAACGGAATCAATACCGCAAGCGGAATAGGTCATGATATTATAGGAATCCTCGATGGTGACGAAAGTAAGCCTTATATTATGAATGATTTTTATGAAACTGTGGCAGATGATTATACCAAAGGTAAATTGCTGTTTCCGTTTAGAAATCTTGAAAAAGGCCTGCACACTATCACTTTTAAAGCTTGGGATGTTTATAATAATCCAATTTCATCCGAAATTCAGTTTGTCGTAGTGGGTGACGAGTCTTTAACACTCAAAAACGTACTTAATTATCCCAATCCTTTTGTGAATTACACGCAGTTTTGGTTCACGCACAACCGCCCTTTTGAACCACTCGAAGTGCAGGTACAAGTAATGACAATTACAGGAAAGGTGGTGTGGACAAAAAACCAAATTATAACAACAGATGGTTTTCTTTCGAGAGAAATCACCTGGGACGGCAAAGACGATTTTGGCGATAAAATTGGAAAAGGGGTCTATATTTACAAATTGACTGTAAAATCAAACGTAACAAATAAAAAAACCGAAAAGTTCGAAAAACTTGTAATCCTTTAAGAAAATACTATATTTGTTTAATCAATTTTGAAAAAGAAGAATGAAAAAAATACCATTATTACTGATTTGTTTGTTCGCCATTCAGTATGTCAATGCGCAAGATGACAATAGGGTTATAACCACTGGAGTACCATTTTTATTGGTAGCAGCCGATGCCAGATCTGCTGGTTTGGCAGACCAAGGCGTTGCCACTTCTCCAGATGCCTATTCGCAACAATACAACCCAGCAAAATATGCGTTCTCATTAGACAAACAAGGATTTTCTGTAAGTTATACGCCTTATTTGACTGATTTGGTAAACGATATTTCATTGGGACAAGTTACCTATTTCAATCGCATCAGTGAGCGAAGCGCTTTTGCAGGAAGTTTGCGTTTTTTTGGTTTAGGTGATATTGAATTGAGAGAAAATTTTGATGATATTCCGTTTGTAGTTACTCCCAATGAGTTTGCTTTTGATGGCTCGTACTCTTTACAATTGAGCGAAAAATTTTCGATGGCCGTTGCCGGAAGGTACATTCGCTCTTCTTTGCGAATTCCTGATGCTGTTGGTGATGCTTCAGCAGCAAGCAGTTTTGCTGTTGATGTGGCAGGTTATTACCAATCTGAAGAACAAGCCTATAACGACTTCAACGGAAGGTGGAGAGCAGGTTTCAATTTTCAAAATATGGGTCCCAAAATCAGTTATGATTCCGATGAATTGACTACGAATTTTCTTCCTGCCAATATGAAATTAGGTGGTGGTTTTGATTTTATTTTTGACGAATACAATAAAATTGCAGTGAGTGTCGAATTAAACAAACTCCTGGTACCAACTCCGCAAGAGCCAAAAGATTTAGATGGCGATGGCGAAATTAGTAATGATGAAATCAGAACAAACAATGACGAATACCGAAAAGTTGCCTGGGTAGAAGGCATGTTCAAATCATTTGGCGATGCGCCCGACGGTTTTAGTGAAGAGCTGAAAGAGATTACCTATGCTGTAGGTTCAGAATATTTGTACCAAGATTCGTTTGCTTTGCGTTTGGGCTATTTTAATGAAAGTCCTTTAAAAGGTGCACGAAAATTCTTTTCATTGGGCGCTGGTTTCAAATATAACGTAGTTAAAATTGACGTTTCTTATTTGTTTTCTGCATCAAAAGTAAAAAATCCACTCGAAAATACACTAAGATTTTCTCTCACGTTCAACTTCGGAGAAAAGTATGACGAATATTAATAATTATAATCATTTAATTAAAAATCCAAATTTCATGTCTTTTTGAAATTTGGATTTTTTTTCCCCAGCCATAATGAAAGAAATCAATATTACTACTCGCTTTTCTGCTTTTGAAAACATAGAAGAACTGCCAAATGATGTGCAACTTTTAATGCATGAAGCCGTAGTCGTCAGAAAAAATGCCTACGCACCTTATTCAAAATTTAGAGTTGGCGTCGCATTATTACTCGATAACGGAAAAATTGTTTTGGGATCCAATCAAGAAAATGCCGCTTATCCTTCTGGACTTTGTGCCGAAAGAGTAGCAATTTTTCAGGCCGGTGCTGTTTATCCAAAAGCAAAGATTATAAAAATGGCCATTAGTGCCGCTTCAGATAACAATACGACTGCTGCTCCAATTCCGCCTTGTGGTGCTTGCCGACAATCCATTGCCGAATACGAATACAAACAAGAATTGCCCATCGCCATTTATTTTATGGGCGAAATAGGCGCGATATACAAATCAGATTCGCTTAAAAACTTACTTCCTTTTATGTTTGATAAAAACTTCTTGTAAAAAAGCTAAAAATCACACTTTATATTTTACTGCTATCTCGGAATGTGTTATTTTTGCAATCGACTATTTTCGGAATCGCAAATTTGTGTGAGTAAACTATTTTGCGTAGTAGTAAGTAACAAAAATTAGCAAACAATTAGGCAAGAAAAATTCATATAAAAGGAGTAACCGATGTTTCAAGAATATTTTCTTGGCGCTGTTACAAATGATATTTGAACAAAAAAACAAAAAAATCACATGAAAGAAGTTACAAAAGAAGTTTATTTAAAGTGGTACGAAGACATGCTACTTTGGAGAAAGTTTGAAGACAAATTAGCCGCCCTTTACATTCAGCAAAAAGTACGAGGTTTTTTGCACCTTTATAATGGTCAAGAAGCTGTTTTAGCAGGTGCTTTGCATGCAATGGATTTGGGGAAAGACAAAATGATTACCGCTTACAGGAACCACGTTCAGCCTATCGGAATGGGCGTTGATCCTCGTAAAGTAATGGCAGAATTGTTAGGAAAAGTTACAGGCACTTCTAAAGGAATGGGCGGTTCAATGCACATATTTTCTAAAGAACACGGTTTTTACGGTGGTCACGGAATTGTAGGCGCTCAAATTCCAGTTGGTGCTGGTATCGCTTTTGCCGATAAATATTTTGGACGCGACGGCGTAACATTGACCTATTTTGGAGATGGTGCAGCACGTCAAGGTTCTTTGCATGAGGCTTTTAATATGGCCATGTTGTGGAAACTTCCGGTGGTTTTTATCGTAGAAAACAATGGCTATGCAATGGGAACTTCGGTAGAAAGAACGGCAAATCACACAGATATTTGGAAATTAGGTTTAGGATACGAAATGCCTTGTGGTCCTGTTGACGGGATGAATCCTGTAAAAGTTGCCGAAGCAATGCACGAAGCTATTGACAGGGCGAGGCGCGGCGACGGACCTACTTTCCTAGAACTAAAAACATACCGTTATAGAGGCCATTCGATGTCCGATGCCCAATTGTACAGAACCAAAGATGAAGTCGAAGAATACAAAAAAATAGATCCTATCACTCAAGTTTTAGATGTCATCAAAGATCAAAAATATGCTACTGATGAAGAAATTGAAGCGATTGACCAAAGAGTAAAAGACTTGGTGGAAGAATGCGCTACTTTTGCCGAAGAATCAGCATTTCCAGAAGTACAACAATTGTATGATGTTGTATACGACCAAGAAAATTACCCCTTTATACCTCATAAACTATAACCATTATGGCAACACGCATAACCATGCCGCGATTGAGCGACACCATGACCGAAGGAACCGTAGCCACTTGGTTAAAAAAAGTAGGAGACACAGTAGCTGAAGGTGATATTTTGGCCGAAATTGAAACCGATAAAGCAACAATGGAATTTGAATCCTTCAATGCGGGTACACTTTTGCATATTGGAATTCAAGAAGGCGCATCGGCACCTGTAGATTCATTATTGGCCATTATAGGAAAAAAAGGTGAAGACATTTCAGATTTATTAAACGCAACTGCAGCACCAACAGAAACGGCTACAACAGATGCTCCAAAAGCCGATATTGACGCCGATGTTAAAACAACAACCAATACAGCTACAGCCAGTTTACCAAAAGGCGTTGTCGTTGTAACCATGCCGCGATTGAGCGATACGATGACCGATGGAACAGTAGCAACTTGGTTAAAAAAAATAGGCGATTCGGTAGCTGAAGGCGATATATTGGCCGAAATTGAAACTGACAAAGCAACCATGGAATTTGAATCGTTTAACGCTGGAATTTTATTGTTTGTAGGTGTTAACGAAGGAGAAACTGCGCCTGTTGACAGCATTTTGGCGATTATAGGGCCAGAAGGCACCGACATTACAGGCATAGCCGAAAACTATAAAAAAGGAGGCACTGCTCCTGCAGCAAACAACATCGATACTCTAGTAACCAATGCAAAACAAGTTACTGAAGCGTCAAAAGATGTTATTGAAACAGTTGCTGATGAAAAAAGAATTTTCATTTCTCCTTTGGCTAAAAAAATTGCCGACGATAAAGGAATTGCTATTTCACAAATCAAAGGTTCAGGCGAAAACGGCCGTATTGTAAAAAGTGATATAGAAAACTTTAAACCACAAGCTACTGCACCAATTGCAAATGAAGTAAAAACAACAAATAGCGATGGACCAGCAATGGTAAAGCCATTTATTCCAGCGGGTGAAGTTTTTTCAGAAGAAATAAAAAATTCGACCATGCGAAAAGTCATTGCAAAACGACTTTCGGAATCGATTTTTACAGCACCGCATTTTTATCTTACTATTGAAGTGAGAATGGATGAAGCCATGACTTCAAGAACAATCATTAATGCAATTCCTGATACAAAAGTGTCGTTCAATGATATGGTCATCAAAGCATGCGCGATGGCTTTGAAAAAACATCCAAAGGTAAATTCACAATGGAAAGAAGAAGCAACAACTATTAACCATCATGTTAATATTGGAGTTGCTGTTGCTGTTGAAGACGGATTGGTTGTACCGGTTTTAAAATTTACCGATCAAATGTCGCTTACTCAAATTGGAGGAAACGTTAAAGATTTAGCTGTAAGGGCCAAAAATAAAAAGTTACAACCTGCCGAAATGGAAGGAAGTACTTTTACAGTTTCTAATTTAGGAATGTTTGGGATAACCGAATTTACATCAATCATCAACCAACCCAATTCGGCGATTTTATCAGTAGGAGCAATAGTCGAGAAACCAGTGGTTGCAAACGGACAAATTGTAGTTGGAAATACCATGAAGGTAACTTTAGCTTGTGACCATAGAACCGTTGATGGCGCTACTGGTGCACAATTTTTGCAAACATTAAAACAATATTTGGAAAATCCAGTGACGATGTTGGCCTAAAACTTTAAAAGCACTATTTTCAAAATACTTGAAAGTTTTTCTTTTATCGCATAATTGAAAAAAAAGCCAATTGATAATTATCACATAATAAAAAGGATAGCTTTTCACTATCCTTTTTATTTTAATACAAAAGGATAGGATTTTCATATTTTTTTAGACAACTAAACTGGGTTTTGAAATATTCAATTATTTAAAGCATCTCTTACAAGATTAAAATGTCATTGCATTAAACTTGACGTCGATTGGTTTATAAAATCTTTGACTTAACAATTGAAACACAATGAACGACATTCAAACCCCAGAAGACCTTCATCTGCTAGTTGATACATTTTATGAAAAACTGCTTTCGGATCCTAGCATCAATTACATTTTTACTGATGTTGTAAAAATTCATCTCGAAGAACACTTGCCCATTTTAGTTACTTTTTGGTCACAAGCCATTTTAGGAACAGGTGGCTATACTAAAAATCTGACTCAAATCCATTTGGATGTTAATGACAAGGAATACCTTTCACCTGAGTTATTTAAAATTTGGTTGAACCACTTTTTCAAATCTGTGGATGAAAACTTTAAAGGTGAAAATTCAGAAAAAATAAAAACCCAGGCATTGCAGATTGCCACTATTATGCAAATAAAAATTGCGCAAAAGGAATAATATTATTGTATATTTAATAAATTTTTGGACAAATAATAATAATCCAATAATAGTATGCGCGCATAACAATTTTTATACCGCTAATTGATTTATTATAATTAGATTTACATTGAATTTATGATTTACAACCACGATGAGTATAAAAATAACTGGTTCTGGGAGCTATATTCCTAATCAAATCGTTACAAATAAAGATTTCTCATTACACCAGTTTTTAAACGAAGACGGTTCAGCATTTGCATTTTCTAACGAAGTAATTACAGAAAAATTTAAAGGAATTACCGGAATTGAAGAGCGTCGGTATGCTTCGGATGATTTACAAACTTCAGATATAGCAACAATTGCGGCAAAAAAAGCAATTGAAGACGCTAAAATTGATCCAGAAACTTTAGATTATATCATCTTTGCTCACAATTTCGGTGATGTAAAAAAAGGCACTATACAAGGTGATATGTTGCCAAGTCTGGCTTCTAAACTAAAACACAATTTAAGAATTCAAAATCCAAAATGTGTCGCTTATGATATGCTTTTTGGATGCCCTGGTTGGGTCGAAGGTGTTATTCAAGCCACAGCATTTATAAAAGCAGGCATGGCTAAAAAATGCCTAGTAATTGGTGCCGAAACCTTATCTAGAGTTGTTGATCCTCACGATCGAGATTCCATGATATATTCGGATGGTGCAGGCGCTACAATTATTGAGGCAACTACTGATGAAGGTGGAATTCTGGCGCACGAATCAGCTACCTTTGCTTATAATGAAGCGCATTATTTGTCTTTCGGGGCTTCATTCAACAAAGAACACAATCAAGATGTAAGGTATATTAAAATGCTCGGCAGAAAAATATATGAATTTGCATTGATTAATGTTCCAAAAGCGATGAAAGAATGTCTCGATAATAGCGGGATCGATATCAGTCAACTTAAAAAAATATTGATTCATCAAGCAAATGAAAAAATGGATGAAGCCATCATTCAACGTTTTTATAAGTTGTATTCACAAATGCCACCGGACGGCATCATGCCAATGAGTATTCATAAACTCGGAAACTCAAGCGTAGCTACGGTTCCAACATTATATGATTCGTTAATCAAAGGCGAAATTGAAAATCAATCCATTGCCAAAGGCGATGTACTTATTTTTGCTTCTGTTGGCGCCGGAATGAATGTCAATGCGATTGTTTATCGTTATTAAGTTTCCTAACAAATTCAAAAAAAAATAAAAACAGGAAATACTCCCAAAGGTTTATTTATCTTTGCGAAACATTGCCATTACGGCAAATTCACAACCTATGTACGAAAAAGTTTATCCTCAAAAGCGCTTCAATCATACGATTGCTTTTCTTAAAAAGCACCTCACTAACAACGAAAGTATTTTGGATTTGGGTGTCGAAAATCCATTTTCAACCATCATGAAAAACGAAGGTTTTTTGGTTGTAAATACCAATGGCGAAGATTTAGACGAAAACCAAAGCGCTTTGTCAGAATCAAAAACGAACGCTGTTACCGCTTTCGAAATTTTTGAACATTTATTGAATCCCTTTACGGTTTTAAAGCAAATCAAAGCCGATAAAGTTTTTATATCTGTGCCATTGCGGTTGTGGTTTTCGCCAGCTTACCGCAGTAAAACAGACAGTTGGGACCGACATTATCACGAGTTTGAAGCGTGGCAATTGGACTGGCTTTTGGAAAAAACAGGCTGGAAGATTGTTGACAGCACACAATTTACTAATCCAGTGAAAAAATTTGGTTTTCGACCATTGTTACGGTATTTCACCAATAGGTATTATATCGTTTATGCCGTGAGAAAATAGTTTTAGCAATATCTTTAATTCATGAGCTACTTCATCGTCATTCCGTCGTATAACGAAGAGAAATACATTGCACTTACGCTTGAATCGCTGGTAAATCAGACCGTTTTGCCCACTAAAATTATAGTTGTAAACGACAATTCGACGGATGGTACCGCGGTAATTGTTTCTGGATTTGCAAAAAAATATTCATTCATTACGTTGGTAAATACTACTTCGCAAGCTATTCATTTGCCTGGAAGCAAAGTGGTACGGGCTTTTCAAAAAGGTTTTGAAACAATCAATGAACCTTTTGATATTATCGTAAAACTGGATGCCGATTTAATTCTGCCAGAAAATTATTTTGAAATGATAATTGAACATTTCAAATCAGATGCTAGTATCGGAATGGTTGGCGGTTTTGCTTTCATTAAGAAAAATGAAGATTGGATTTTAGAAAATCTAACCGATAACGACCATATTCGCGGCGCTTTTAAATCTTATCGAAAAGCTTGTTTTGAACAAATTGGCGGACTTAAACCCGCAATGGGTTGGGATACCGTCGATGAATTACTAGCACAATTTTATGGTTGGAAAATAAAAACAGACGATAGTTTAAAAATCAAACACTTAAAGCCAACAGGTGCCAATTACAATAAATCAGCCCGTTACAAACAAGGGGAAGCCTTTTATAGTTTGGGTTACGGATTTCTTATCACTGCAATTGCCTCATTAAAACTGGCACTTTTGAAAAAAAAACCATTTTTATTTTTAGATTACCTAATTGGGTTTTGGAAAGCCAACACAACAAAAAAACCTTTGTTGGTTACTTTAGAACAAGCAAAATTCATTAGAAACTACCGCTGGCGAAAAATGCGGGAGAAGTTGTTTTGAAAATTTAGCGTGAGGAATAGCAGTGAAAAGCCCGAAGCACAATACAGTGTCAACGAAATTGGGCGAGGACTTGTAACGGATAGTCCGACAGCCGATGCAGCAAATGTAGTGAGGCACGAACAACATTTGCAAATAGTGGTGGCACGCCCAAATAAAATTGTGATAAAAACAAACCGCACATTACTCATAACTCACAACTAATAACTATTTTTGAGCATATTTTATAACCATGATGCTCCTACGCTATTTATCGCAAATCGGCAGGTACTTTTTAATGTGGAAAGAAATTTTCAGAAAACCTACCAAATGGTCTGTTATGAAAGGGCTTATTTTTAAGGAAATCGATGATTTAATTATTGGTTCTCTCGGAATTGTAGCCTTCATTTCGTTTTTCGTTGGTGGTGTTGTTGCCATTCAGACAGCATTAAATTTGACCAATCCACTGATTCCTAAAAACCTTATCGGATTTGCCACTCGCCAGTCCATCGTTTTAGAATTTGCACCTACTTTTATTTCGATTATTATGGCGGGAAAAATGGGTTCTTTTATAACCTCAAGTATAGGCACCATGCGTGTTACCGAACAAATTGATGCTTTGGAAGTCATGGGAGTCAACGCCGTAAATTATCTTGTTTTTCCAAAATTAGTCGCGCTTTTTTTATACCCTTTTCTAATCGGAATTGCTATGTTTTTAGGCGTTTTTGGAGGTTTTATTGCAAGTGTTTATGGAGGTTTTGGTAGTAGTGCCGATTTTATCGAAGGCCTTCAAATGGAATTTATCCCTTTTCATATTATCTATGCTTTTATAAAAACCTTTATTTTTGCTTTACTTTTAGCGACGATTCCTTCGTTCCACGGCTATTATATGAAAGGTGGCGCGCTCGAAGTCGGTAAAGCCAGTACCGTTGCTTTTGTATGGACTTCGGTTACTATTATTTTGACGAATTATATACTAACCCAATTGCTTTTGACCTAATGATAGAAGTGAAAAATATAGAAAAATCATTTGGCGAAAGCAAGGTTTTAAAAGGCATTTCGACTGTTTTTGAAACTGGAAAAACCAACTTGATTATTGGGCAAAGTGGCTCTGGAAAAACGGTTTTACTAAAATCATTATTAGGTATTTTTACGCCTGATGTGGGCACTATCGAATTTGATGGGCGAATATATTCTGAATTATCACCTGATGAAAAAAGAGAATTACGCACTGAAATCGGAATGGTTTTTCAAGGAAGCGCGCTGTTTGACAGTATGACCGTAGCACAAAATGTTGGTTTTCCATTAAAAATGTTTACTAGAAATAACCGTTCAGAAACACAAGATCGTGTTGATTTTGTATTAAAAAGAGTGAATCTCGTTGATGCGCACCACAAATTGCCGTCTGAAATTTCGGGCGGAATGCAAAAACGAGTTGCCATTGCTCGTGCGATTGTTAACAACCCAAAATATTTGTTTTGTGATGAACCCAATTCGGGATTAGACCCCAATACTTCCATTTTAATTGACAATCTTATCAAAGAAATTACCGAAGAATACAACATTACCACTGTAATCAATACCCACGATATGAATTCGGTGATGGAAATTGGCGAAAATATCGTCTTCCTAAAAAATGGTGTGAAAGCTTGGCAAGGCACCAAAGAAGAAATTTTTAAAACCGATAATCAAGCCGTCATTGACTTTGTTTATTCATCCAACTTATTTAAAAAAGTGCGAGAAGCCTATTTAAAAGGATAATTGATTTTTAAATCAAATTTTATATTTTAACTGTCAAATTACTAACAATACCTTTAATTTCTTGTTCTTTACTTTTTGGATAAATTAGCAACACTTCGGCTTTATCAACAATAATAAAATCGTTTAATCCATCAATAATAATTAGCTTTTGGCTATCGGTTCGGATGATATTATTCGATGCGTTTTCTAGCACTACAGTGGCATTTACAATCGCATTGTTATTAGCATCTTTCGGCAATTTTTCGTGCAACGAACCCCAAGTTCCCAAATCATTCCAATCAAAAGTCGCTGGCAATACATAAACATTTTTGGACTTCTCTATGATGGCATAATCTATCGAAATGTTTTCGGCGGCAGCATAATTGTCATTTATGAAAGTCTGCTCTTTTGTTGTATTATAACTTTCTAATCCTTTTAAAAATAAGGCATTCATTTGTGGTTGCATCTGTTCAAAAGCGCTTAAAATAGTACGCACACTCCATATAAAAATCCCGCCATTCCATAAAAAATTGCCACTTGCTAAAAAAGATTTTGCGATTTCATAATCGGGTTTTTCTCTAAATTGACGAACTTTTTTAATTGCATTATCATCTGTTTGATCGTACTCGATGTAACCAAAACCTGTATTGGGGAAAGTAGGTTGTATACCCAATGTCATTAATGCGTCGCCATTGGCACAAAAATCAAAACAGGTTTGCAGGTTTTGCAAAAATGCCTTTTCGTCTTCAATCCAATGGTCGCTTGGGGCAACAACCATAAGTGCGTCGGGATTGCTTTTTTTAATTTTTAGTGACGCATACAAAATGCATGGCGCCGTGTTGCGCATTGCAGGCTCTAACACAATCTGCGCTTGTTGCACCATCGGCAATTGTTCTAAAACCAAATGATTGTAAGCTTCGTTGGTGAGAATTAATATATTTTCAATCGGAATCAATTGCGACAATCGACTGAATGTTTTTTGTATCAAAGTACTTCCCGAACCCAACATATCGTGAAACTGTTTTGGAAAATCGGCGGTACTAACTGGCCAAAATCGCGAACCAACGCCACCAGCCATTATAATTGCATAATAATTTTTATTCTTATTCATGGCAAAGCAAAAAACAATTTTGTTTAATTTATTTTTACAAAGTTACGAAGGTTATGCCAATTAAAAATTAGCCTGGCAGTAATTCTACTTCGGCATTGGGATTGAACAAATAAATGCGTCCCGAACTAATTTCTATACATTCATAGCGTTTGACACGCAATGCGATTTTCTTAAAGATCTTTCCGTTGTGGATTCTAAAAACGCTTCCATAAGGGATTTCAAAAATATAGTCTCTGTCATTTTGTTGGTCAAATTGTTTCAGCGCCAAAGCCAAAGTAGCATCTGTATCGCTGCTTGCCGTTGGATTTTTGAAATGTCTTGCCAACAAAGGCAACAATTGATTGGGGAAAATCTCAGGACGGATAAAAGGAATCATCAATCGTTGAAACGAGTATTTCCACTCGTTACCATGCGGTTTTATGTTTCTACCAAATTTTTCGAAAGCCACCAAATGCGATATTTCATGAATCAATGTTATTAAAAAGCGGTATTTATTGAGACTCGCATTGACGGTAATTTCGTGTTTTCCTCCCAATCCTTTGCGGTAATCGCCATGACGTGTCACCCGCTCATTGACGATTTTTAGATGCACATTGTTTATTTTGATCAATTCAAAAACAGGTGCAACAGCGTGTTCTGGAATGTATTTAGAAAGTGTTTCAATCATTCGTTAAGGTTGTCAATCGCTTTTTTTTAAATTAAGGCGTCGAAGAAGCAACTTGCAACACTTTTCCGTTATAAAATTGGTGCCCTGTCAAAGTGAAATTAAAAATATAATTGGCCATTTGTGTTGCCGAAAGCGGTGCTTCATAACCAGGAAATGCTGCTTGCAACATCTCGGTATTGACTGAACCAAGTGCCAAAACATTAAACGATATCCCGCGTTCTTTGTACTCTTCGGCTAACAATTCTGACAAAGTGATCACCGCACCTTTACTTGAACTATAAGCTGCAAGACCAGCAAATTTTGCACTTCCTTGGATGCCTCCCATCGAACTGATCGTAACTACATGACTTCCTTTTTCTAAATAGGGTAAAACAATTTGGGTCAATAAAGCTACGCCAAAAACATTGACTTTATATACCTGTTCAAAATCTGAAAGTGTTGTTTGGGCAAAAGGTTTCAAAACCAAAGCTCCTGCATTGTGCACAATCGCATCCACTTTACTCCAGTTTTTAGACAAAAAAACAGCTACCTTTTTTAAATCATTTTCATCGGATAAATCGACAGTAAGACAAGTAATATTTTGATTTTGTAGTAAATTTGGGTGGCTCTTTCTTGACAAAGCCAACACTTTGTGACCCGCATTTGCAAACTGTAAAGCGAGAGCATAGCCAATTCCGCGTGAAGTGCCGGAGATAATAATATTTTGCATCTTTTAATTTTAGCTAAAATAAAAAAAATCCACGTAAACTGGTGTTTTGTCTCTAAAAATTTATCGCTTTTTAGTTGCCAACGGATTTATTAATAATCAAAAGCAATGCTTTTTTGGACACAGATTGGAGAAATCGTTATGATCAGTGAATTTACCGCCAAAAAAAAGCCCTCAATTAGTAGTTCCTATTTGAGGGCAATTGTTATTGCTGAAGTACTATTACTTCGCTATTAATTTTCCGGTTTGTAGGATTTCATTATTTACAATTACTTTATAAAAATACATGCCCGAAGCAAATGCCGATGTATTAAAAGTGGTAACTGAATTAGTAAATACAGAACGTAATACTTCGCGACCCGAAACATCAAAAATAATAAGACTTGCATTGTTGATTGACAAGTTCTTATTGATTGTAATATTCAAACTGTTATCAAAAGGATTTGGATAAAAACCAAAACGCGAATTGTTATTTTCAATATTCTCATCGATAACCAAAGTAGTGCAACCGGCAGTAATCTCTGCAGTGATGGCGGCTGTACTCAAACCACCTGTAGTAGTAAAAGCACGACCATCAAGCACCACACCTGTGGCCAAATCAACAGCGCCGTTATGTCCTACCAATGTTCCTTTAAAGTTAGAGTAATCACTGATACTTGTTGCACCATCAACTTTCCAATATACATTTTTAGATTGTGCCCCGTTGATTAAAACCACATTGGAAAAAGTACTGGTAGACAGCGCACCAGCAATTTTAATAACAAAAACAGCGTCTTCATTATCTTGCGCATTCAGATACAGCGTATTGGTCAAAACAGTTGCCGCATTTAATAGATAGGTATGTGGCGTAAGTACTAATTCATTACCAAATTGAGCTGGATACAACAATTCGATATCATGAGACAAAGTAGTCAAATAGGTATTAACAGTAAACAAATCACTTGCAGCCAATGCAGTAGAAGTATCGGGATTTGCGTGAATGGTACCGTTTACATTATCGGCATCAAAACCTGTGGCCAAACCGCCATTGGTTCCAACATCGCCGGTAACAAAGGTAATTCCTACGTTGCTGACTGTGCCGTTGGCCGAAAAAAGCGCATAACAAACTGTTTCTCCTAGCGTTGGCGCAATTGGACCGGTAAGTTCAGGACTGCCGCAACCGATCGGGGTAAAAGACAAAACGCCATCAACGGTTATCGCTCCTGTTGTCGAAAGGGCTCTGCCTTCGAGCACATTGTTTGTACTCATTGTGATTGCAGCATTATTGGCGATTATGGTTCCTTTCATCAACGTTCCCGAAGCCATACTAACCAATCCTTCAACCTTCCAAAAAATATTACAAGCTTGTGCCCCATTGAGCAACAAAATTTGTGAATTGGCATTGGTAGAAAAAGCACCTTCAATTTGAACAATAAAAACGGCATTTTCGTCACCTTGTGCATTAAAAGTTAATCCTCCATCTAAAATAGCAGCGCCAGAAACCGAATAAACGCCTTCATTAAATACTGCTCCATTGCCCAACAAAGGCGATGGAAAAAAAGTTGGAATTGCAAAATCGAGTTGGTTGTAGGCAATCAATAAATCGGCAGCACATTGTGCCGTTACAAGGTCGTTGGAGTGCATTACTCCATTTACATTTCCGAAACCGGTACTGGGGCCATTATTGGTCCCGATATTACCCGTTAGCTGAGAAATGCCAGTGCTGGTCACCGCACCATCTGTTGAAAAAAGAACAAAATTAGCCGCTGTTCCTAGCGTAGGTGCCTGCGAAAAAATAAAGTTGGGCATTAACGATAAGGTTACCATCAATGCAAAATGTAATATGTGTTTCATTGTCATTTTTTTTTGCTGCAAAAGTATTTTTACAACGGTGCAAGGTAGTTTTGCACCAAAGACTAAGTGTTACACAATTGAATCTATTCGTTATGTTATTCACGCTAATATCCATCGGAATCGCGGGACAGAAAAATAGCAATGCGGAGAGAGTGCTGTTATTAGATTTTTAGATTGCTGGGATTAACGCTAAAATAATCCGTTCAACTCAGCGTCAATGCGATTTAAAATAATACCTAAGTCTTCGGGATTATTTACAAAATCAATCACATCAACATCGATAATCAATAATTTTCCTTTGGTATAATCATGAATCCACGCTTCATAGCGTTCGTTCAAACGGCTCAAATAGTCAATAGAAATTGAGTTTTCATATTCACGACCGCGTTTGTGAATCTGTTTCACAAGATTCGGAATAGAGCTGCGCAAATAAATGAGCATATCAGGCGGCGCTACAAGGCTTTCCATCAACTCAAATAATGAAGAATAATTTTGAAAATCACGATTGGTCATCAATCCCATGGCATGAAGGTTGGGCGCGAAAATATGGGCATCTTCATAAATGGTTCGGTCCTGAATGATTTTTTTACCGCTTTCTCGAATTTGAAGCACCTGACGGAAACGGCTGTTGAGGAAATAAATCTGTAGATTGAATGACCAACGTTCCATTTGGTGGTAAAAATCATCCAAATAAGGATTGTCAACCACGTCTTCAAAATGCGGTTCCCATTTAAAATGTTTTGCCAATAACCGCGTCAATGTTGTTTTCCCTGCGCCTATGTTTCCTGCTATCGCTATGTGCATTATGGTAATATTATTTTATAGTTCGTAATTCCTTCTGTTGTAAAAATAGATAAAATTTGGTCTTTGTAACAAAAACTTTTGATGCTTTTGTGACTATTTTCGAGTGGTATTTTTTCTTCATTTGTAAAATCCTGAAAATAGAGCGCCTCGGCTTTTAAAAATAATACCGATTTTGAGGATAGGAACTGTATTTTATCAAAATCAGGCATTTTTCCTAAACTTACTATATTACCAAAAATATTGCATTGGTAGCCATTATTTTTGTCGTCTATCCAATAAAAATAATTGAAATCGGCTTCATAATATTTGATATTACCTTGTAAAGATTGTGTAATTGGAATGTAATTGTACTTTAGATAATCAAAGAGAGCAATTTGCTGGGTGAGGCTGTTGTAAATCCAAAAACGGTTTTGTGAAGCCATTGCAGTTGCTGCTACTACAATCGGTGTGTTTTGATCCGAAAAGTTGATCTTCTGGGTTTCGTTCAACTGATTGTCAAGGGTAACTATGGTGTTGAAATCTTCATAAAACAAAAGCATTTTCAGCGGATTTTGTATATCTACTTTTTTGATTTTACCCAAAGCAAGATTTTTGTATTCGATACCTTTTTGGTCTTTTTGCTTTAAAAAAACTTGGTTTTTAATCGTGTATTGGTAACCAAATGCATCATATCCGCCGAAAGCGTCTGCTTGAATGGCATTAAAACCGATGGCTTGCGCTTTTAGATTCTGTGCATTAACTGATGTGGTCAACAAAATAAAAAAGGATATCAAAAATTTCATAAAGCTAAATTAAGCGGAAAGATTACCTTTTCCTAGCAGTTTTTGATAAAAAATAAACGGCAGAGAATTTATCTGAATTGTCTGAATTAACTCAAAATCATTGATGAAAATTCATTCAAATATTTTGAAAAAAAAATCAAACATTTAGAATCCGCTGCGTATCGCTTCAACTGGATCCAATCGCGAAGCCGAAATGGCGGGTAAAATGCCAGCAATCAATCCGATAAATGCGGCCAAAGTAGTGCCTAATATTACATTGAAAAAGCTCAATACAAATTCAAAGTCTAAAACATTGGTCATTACAATCGTAATAGCAAAAACCAATAAAAGTCCGATGGTACCACCAATAAGACAAAGGATTACAGCTTCAAAAAGAAATTGAAACAAAATGAATTTGTTTTTTGCACCCAATGATTTTTGAATACCAATTAAATTGGTTCGCTCTTTAACCGAGACGAACATGATATTGGCGATACCAAAACCACCAACAAGTAACGAAAATCCGGCAATAATCCAGCCGCCAAGATTCATCATCGCAATTATTCCGTCTAAAAAATCAGTAAATCCCGAAAGTACATTGATAAAAAAATTGTCGATTTCGCCTGCTTTCAAACCGCGGTAATTTCTTAATTTTTGCGTGAGTTCGCCTTTATACGCTTCCATATCAACTCCTTTTTGTGGTTTGATTAAAATCACGTTGGTCAAAAGTTTGTTGTTGTCTCCATACAATCTTCGAATAAAATTGACTGGTAAAAAGGCCGAAGTATCATTACTGTCGCCAAAAGCACCAGCGCCTTGCTTCTTCAAAACACCAATCACCGTAAAACGCTGCCCATACAAACGCACTTTTTTTCCGATCGGCTCGGCGCCATCAAACAGCGCATTCGCAACCTCATCGCCAAGCACAATGACGTTGGTACCCGAGTTGGCTTCAGATTCATTATAAAAACGACCTTTAGAAAACTCTAATCCTTGAATGTCAATAAACTCGTGAGAAACCGGAACAATATTAATGTCGCTAATCGAGTTGGATTCGAATTTAATAATCTCACGTTTTGTAAAAATCTGAAAGCCCATTTGTGCTGTATTGCTGACAGATGATTTGAGATAGGTATATTCGTCGTATTTGACTTGCGGAAATTGTTCCCGTTTCCACGCCGGAATTTCAGAAGGGCCAAAAGTGCCTTTGAACAAATAAATGGTGTTTTTGTCCAAACTGCTCAAATCTTTTTTAATTTTTCTATCCAAAGAATCAACCGCAGCGAGTACAGCTATAATTGAAAATATTCCAATGGTAACGCCTAAAAGAGAAAGCAACGTTCGCAATTTGTTGTTGCGCAAGGCATTCATTGCAAAGCCAAAACTTTCTTTTAATAATCTGATATAAACTATCATAAACAGTTGAATTGTATTGGTGTAAAATTGGGTAAATTTTAAATAATAACCTAAAAAAACACACGTTAAGCATTGGTGTATTTTTTATGAAATTTGTTACATCATGGCATTGAATTTCTACTTCAAAAAAACTACTTTTGCACTATAAACACAACAACATCATGAGCAATACAAAAGCCATTACATCGGCACTAATTTCGGTCTTTTCAAAAGACGGTTTGGAGCCCATAGTTCGACAACTACACCAACAAAAAGTCGCTCTTTATTCGACCGGAGGAACTGAAGAATTTATAAAAAATTTGGGTATACCGGTTATTCCAGTTGAAGATATTACTGCTTATCCTTCGATTTTGGGCGGTCGTGTAAAAACACTGCATCCTAAAATTTTTGGTGGCATTTTGAACCGCCAAGACAATCCTAGCGATGTACAACAAATGCAAGAATACAATATTCCACAAATTGACCTTGTGATTGTTGATTTGTATCCTTTTGAAAAAACCGTTGCTTCTGGAGCAAACGAAACCGATGTGATCGAAAAAATTGACATTGGTGGCATTTCATTAATTCGTGCGGCAGCAAAAAACTTTAAAGATACGGTTATTGTGGCATCTGTTGCACAATATGGCCTTTTGTTGGATTTGATTACCAACCAAAATGGCACAACAACTTTGGAAGACCGAAAACTTTTTGCGGCCAAAGCTTTTCATGTTTCTTCACATTATGACGCGGCGATTTTTAATTATTTCAATACCGATGTAACGATTTACAAAGCAAGTATCGACCATGGACAAATTTTAAGATATGGCGAAAATCCGCACCAAGAAGGGTATTTCTTTGGTGATTTTGATGCGATGTTCCAAAAATTACATGGTAAAGAATTGTCATATAACAACTTGCTTGATGTAGATGCCGCAGTAAATTTGATTGCTGAATTCAAAGACAACGCCCCTACTTTTGCCATCCTTAAACACAATAATGCGTGCGGATTGGCAACACGCGATACGATAAAGGATGCTTATTTGGCTGCTTTGGCATGCGATCCAACTTCGGCTTTTGGCGGCGTTTTGATTGCAAATACTCCTATTGATACGGCAACAGCAACTGAAATCAATTCGCTTTTTTGTGAAGTTATAATTGCGCCGTCTTTTGACACAGCAGCGATTGCTATTTTATCTGAAAAGAAAAACCGAATTGTACTCGTTCAAAATGAAGTCGCTTTGCCACAAAAACAAGTGCGTACTGCTTTGAACGGACTATTGATTCAAGACCGCAACCATCGTACCGACAATAAACAAGACTTAAAGGAGGTTACCACAACAACTCCTACCGATCAAGAAATAGATGATTTGTTATTTGCTTCTAAAATTTGTAAGAATACAAAATCCAACACGATCGTATTTGCCAAAAACAATACTTTAATTGCTTCTGGAACGGGTCAAACCTCACGTGTCGATGCGCTAAAACAAGCGATTGAAAAAGCGCATACTTTTGGTTTTGATTTGCAAGGTGCTGTGATGGCAAGTGATGCTTTTTTTCCGTTTCCAGACTGCGTGGCAATTGCGCATGAAGCAGGAATAACAGCGGTAATTCAGCCTGGCGGATCGATAAAAGATGTGCTAAGTATTGATTATTGTAATGAAAATAAAGTTGCAATGGTATTTACAGGCACACGTCATTTCAAACATTAATTTGTTTAACTTTGTACGTTAAAAATTTATAACTATTTAACCCCTAAAAAGCTTATGGGATTTTTTGATTTCATGACCGAGGATATCGCGATAGACCTTGGTACCGCAAACACACTTATCATACACAATGACAAGGTTGTAATTGACAGTCCGTCTATTGTTGCCCGTGACAGAATTTCGGGAAAAATCATTGCTGTTGGTAAAGAAGCCAACCTGATGCAAGGTAAAACACATGAAAACATAAAGACCATAAGACCTTTAAAAGATGGAGTTATAGCCGATTTTGATGCTTCTGAAAAAATGATCAGCATGTTCATCAAAAGTATTCCAGCTTTAAAGAAAAGAATGTTCACTCCCGCTTTGCGAATGGTTGTTTGCATTCCATCTGGAATTACCGAAGTTGAAATGCGTGCCGTAAAAGAATCTTGTGAACGCGTCAACGGAAAAGAAGTCTATTTGATTCACGAACCAATGGCTGCGGCAATCGGTATTGGTATCGACATCATGCAACCCAAAGGCAACATGATCGTAGATATTGGTGGTGGAACAACCGAAATTGCGGTTATCGCTTTGGGCGGAATTGTTTGCGACAAATCTGTTAAAATTGCAGGTGATGTTTTTACCAACGACATCATTTATTATATGAGAACCCAACACAATTTATTTGTTGGAGAAAGTACTGCCGAGAAAATCAAAATTGAAATTGGTGCCGCTATCGAAGATTTGGAAACACCAATTGACGATATGTCAGTACAAGGACGCGATTTATTGACCGGAAAACCCAAACAAGTAGAAGTTTCCTACCGTGAAATTGCAAAAGCCTTAGACAAATCGATTCAACGTATCGAAGATGCAGTGATGGAAACTTTATCACAAACACCTCCAGAATTGGCTGCAGACATTTACAACACAGGTATTTATCTTGCCGGCGGTGGTTCGATGTTAAGAGGGTTAGATAAAAGAATTTCTCAAAAAACTGATTTACCAGTTTATATTGCCGAAGACCCTCTGAGAGCAGTAGTTAGAGGCACTGGAATGGCGTTAAAAAACATAACAAAATTCAGAAGTATCCTAATAAAATAATATTGTTCTTTACAATATAATTGTAAATTACGTCGAACGTGATAACATGAAACCGTCCTGATAGCTATCGGGAGAATAACAGAGACAAATGCAGCAAATATTTAATTTTATATTTAAAAACAGCCATAAGTTGCTGTTTTTGCTGCTTTTGGGTATTTCGTTATCGCTTACCATTCAGGCACATTCTTATCACAAAAGCAAAATAATAAGTTCGGCTAATTTTTTAACTGGCGGTGTTTATGAACGATTGAATGCGATTAGCGAATACTTCAGTTTAAAATCAAAAAATGAAGCCTTAGCTATTGAAAATGCGCGTCTGAAAAGTTTGCTTTTTAATGCCATTGATACTTTGTCACTCCCCAAAATTGATACTGTCAAAGGCGTTAAAAAAGTAAACATTATTGTTTCAAAAGTAATCCACAACTCCTTTAATGTTCCCGAAAATTACATTACCATCAATTCTGGTTTAAAGCAAGGCGTAAAAAGTGACATGGGTGTGATTAACGATTTGGGGATTGTGGGCATTGTCGAAAAAACATCTGCAAATTATGCCACCATTCAGAGTGTTTTGAATTTAAAATCAAAAATTAATGCCAAGTTCAAAAAGTCAAATCACTTTGGAACTTTGATTTGGAATGCCAAAAACACTGGTTATGCACAGCTAATTGATGTGCCGAGACTTGCTTTAATAAAAAAAGGCGATACCATTGTGACGGGTGCCGATTCAAAAATATTCCCAGAAAACATTGGTATCGGAACGATTTATAAAATATACATCGATGATCAAACCAATTATTATACTTTGGATGTGAAATTATTTAATGATATGACCAGTTTAGGTCATGTTTACATCATTAAAACCAAAGATAACGAGGAAATTATTAACCTAGAAACAGCAACAAATAAAGATGAATAGCGCCGTATTATTCAATATCGCACGTTTTATTTTGTTGTTGGCAGTTCAAGTAGTTGTCTTCAATAACATCAATTTTTTTGGTTTTTTAAATCCGTATCCGTATGTCTTATTCCTACTGTTATATCCCGTAAACGGCAACAAATTTGGTCTTTTGGTCGCAGCTTTCTTTTTGGGCATTGTAATGGATATGTTTTGTAATTCTGGTGGTGTTCATGCGGCAGCATCGGTAACTTTAGCCTATTTGAGGCCTACTTTTTTTAAATTTTCATTTGGAGTAAGTTATGAATACCAAACCATAAAAATCAATGACAGACTAACACCAGAGCGTTTTTCGTTTATACTAATTTCGGTTGTCACACACCATTTTATACTGTTTATATTAGAGGCATTTCGTTTTAACTTCTTTTGGAGCATTTTGCTGCGCACGATTTGTAGCACCCTATTCACCATTATCATTTGCATCATAATAATATATATTTTCAAGCCTAATAGACGATGAGAAAAGTACTGCTTCCTACTGTGATCATTATATCGGTTGTACTGATATTGATGAGGCTTTTCTATTTGCAAATCATTGATGATACGCTTTTGACAAAATCGAATAACAATGCCATAAAAATCATTTATGATTATCCAGAACGCGGTTATATTTATGACCGTAACGGAAAGTTACTCGTCGCCAATCAACCGTCTTATGACATTATGGTGACGCCAAAAGATGTTAAAAATATGGATACCCTCGAATTTTGTGAATTGCTCAATATTACTAAAGCCGATTTTATCAAAATCATAAAAAAAGCCAAAGTGTATAGTCCGCGGCTGCCCTCCGTTTTTTTACCCCAACTGAATAAAAAAGAATATGCCGCATTTCAAGAAAAACAGCGTAAATTTCAAGGTTTTGAAATCGTAAAACGATCGTTACGCGATTATCAAGTGCATGTTGGCGCTAATGTTTTTGGATCTATTACGCAAGCAAGTCCAAAAATAATCGAAAAAAATTCGTATTATAACCCAGGCGATTTAATTGGAGTGCAAGGCGTCGAACAAAGTTATGAAAATATTTTGCGTGGGATAAAAGGAGTCAAATACCGTCAGAAAGATAAATTCAATAAAGACATTGGCTCTTATAAGCAAGGAAAATTTGATACTACAGCTGTTCGTGGCGAAGACATAACGCTTACTATTGATGGCATTCTTCAAGAATATGGAGAATCATTAATGGTTAACAAACGCGGCGGTATTGTAGCCATCGAGCCCAAAACAGGCGAAATTTTGGCTTTGGTCACCGCGCCATCTTATGACCCAGCCATTTTGGTCGGAAGACAACGCTCTAGAAATTATACGAATCTTTGGAGAGATTCTATCGCTAAGCCACTTTTTGACCGAGGTCTATTAGCCCAATATGCACCAGGCTCACCATTTAAAATCGTAACTGGATTAATTGCCTTGCAGGAACAAGTTATTGACGAAAACTATACAGTCATGTGCCATCATGGTTTTAGTTATGCAAGAGGTCGTTTTATGAGATGCCACGGTTTTGGCCCGCATCAATTGCACAACGGGATTTATATGTCATGCAATGCTTATTTCGGAACTGTTTATATGAAAACCATCAACAAATATGCAAAACCTCCAGCTGCTGTTGATGTATTTGCAAAACATGCTAGAAGTTTTGGCCTTGGGAATTATATGGGTTATGATTTACCAACTGGTAAAAAAGGACGTATTCCCGATTCAAAATTATACAAACGGATGTATCCAAATGGTGGATGGAGAAGTACTGCGATTGTTTCAAATGCCATTGGGCAAGGCGAAATAGAAGCCACTCCAATACAATTAGCGAATATGATTGCCACTGTTGCAAACGAAGGTTATTATTATACACCTCATGTAATCAAAAAAATAAAAGGCCAAAAGATTGATTCAAAGTTTCTAAAAAAACACATGACTACCATCGATAAAAAATATTTCAAACCCGTAATTTCTGGTTTGTTTGATGTGTATAATTTAGGAACTGCAAGCCACCTGAAAGTTGAAGGCATTGATATCTGCGGAAAAACAGGAACGGCGGAAAATTTTGCACGTGTGGGCGGAAAAAAAATACAACTCGAAGACCATTCGATTTTTGTGGCTTTTGCACCAAAAGACAATCCAAAAATTGCGATTGCCATATTAGTCGAAAATGGAGGATATGGCGCCACTATTGCTGGACCGATTGCGAGTTTAATGATTGAAAAATACCTAAAAGGAAAAATCACACGTACTGATTTAGAAAAACGCATTTTAGAAAAAAGTCTTAAAAACGAGTACCAAAAATTTACAAAGAAAAATATGGATTCTCTTACGAATGCCAGGAAAAAAGAAGTCGATTCGACACAATTTGAAAATTAATAATAAGCACAAAATGCAATGAAAAACCAAAGCGTTAGAGACAATCTAGATTGGATAACCGTGCTTATCTATACCCTCTTGGTTGTTTTAGGATGGTTTAATATTTATTCGTCTTCGTTGCCCGAAGTAGAAACCTTCATTTTTGATACTTCGCAATTTTATGGCAAACAGCTAATTAATATTTTGCTGGGTATTCCGCTTATAATAGTAGTTTTATCGGTAGATGGAAAATTTTATGAAAAATTCTCGAGTCTTATTTTTGGATTTACACTTTTGCTTGTTGCGGGTTTATTTATTTTTGGAAAAAATGTGAACGGTCAAACCAATTGGTATTCGCTTGGCGGGTTTAGTTTGCAACCAGCAGAATTTGCAAAGGTGGGAACTGCTTTGGCATTAGCGAAATTTTTGAGTGATGTTCAAGTCAATCTAAAAGATTTGAACAGACAAATCCAAGCAATAGGGATTATCTTATTACCCATGCTACTCATTGCGGCCAATGACCCCGGAAGCGCTTTAATTTTTATAGTGTTTTTCTTTGTCTTATACCGTGAGGGGTTGCCGTCTTGGTATTTGTGGACAGGTTTTATCGCCATTATTTTGTTTGTAATGAGCTTGCTTTTAAAACCTTTGTTTATCATTTCGATAGCAGCAGCAGTAATTGTGCTAATCTATTTCCGAACCCGATTTGTGAATCGCAATATTGTTTTCAGCAGTATAATTTTGGTAATGATTTCAGTCTTTACCATTTCAACAAGCTATGTTTTTGACCATGTTTTTCAGCAACATCATCGCGATCGCTTTAATATTTTGCTCGGAAAAGAAGTCGATTTAAAAGGTATTGGATACAATATCAACCAATCAAAAATAGCGATTGGTTCTGGCGGCTGGTTTGGCAAAGGCTTTTTAGAAGGCACACAAACTAAAGGCGGATTTGTACCAGAGCAACATAGCGATTATATCTTTACCACCGTTGGCGAAGAATGGGGTTTTGTTGGTTCGCTTGTTGTCGTTTTATTATTTGTAGGATTAATTATGCGGATTATTTATCTCGCCGAAAGGCAAAAAACTAAATTCAGTCGCGTTTATGGCTATTGCGTCGCATCGGTACTGTTTATTCACTTTTTTGTAAATATAGCAATGGTTTTAGGGCTTTTTCCTACTATTGGTGTTCCTTTACCGATGTTTTCCTATGGTGGTTCTGGACTTTGGGGCTTTACAATATTGATTTTTATCTTTATAAAAATGGATGCCAACAAGGTAAATGAATGGTAATGTTTCTGTATTAAATCACGAATTATATTAAAGTAAATGTTACCGATATATTAATCGCTTACCAATTACTCTCATATACTTCTTCGGTAATTAGTTTTGCTTTTATTAATAGGGTTCACTGTGATCAGATTGCAGTATTAGCAAATTTTGTATTCACCTTCTGCGATGATTCGTACAATACTCCATAGTACTGCAAATTCCTAAATACGTTTCGTAAAATGAACCCATTTATGATTTAACCATTTTTTCTTTTTTCTTTAAATTCACGACTGGTTTTGTGTTGCCTTTTGGCTGCAAATCACTCAATACATTTAAAGCTTCCTCAACATAAGCATCTTTTGACAAGCTCTCGTGCCATCTGCTTCTTTTTTCTTTTAGTATGGTATCTTTTTGCATCAATGCTTCTTCATAAGGTAAGGAACTAAAAACTAAATCGTCTTTATAATCATTGATTGCTTTGTATTTTTTTGCAGCAAGTTCCAAATTTTCTTGTTCTTTTTTGAAGCTTTCCAAATTCAAACTATAATCATTCTCTTCCTTGCGTTTACTTAACCATTTGGCATTTTCGTCTATAAGTTTGAACTGTGCGCTTTCTTGCATTCGCTTTTTACTTTTTGCAATTGCTGAATCAAAATTTTGATTTTTATTTGAAATCGTATAACTCGCCGGATCAATTTTATCCCAAGCCATGGCGTTGTCAGTATCGCGTTCTCCAATTTCGATGTAAGAATAACGGTCTGGCATTACAACATCGCTACTCACTCCTTTTAATTGGGTCGAACCACCGTTGATTCTGTAGAATTTTTGTGTAGTCGTCTTCAAAGCGCCCAAGTCGCCAACCGAACTGTTTCTTACCAATTGATTCAAATCGATAACATTTTGAACAGTTCCTTTTCCGTACGATTGTTTGCTGCCAATAATAATTCCGCGTTTATAATCTTGAATGGCTGCAGCCAAAATCTCTGATGCTGAAGCGGAAAAATTATTTATCATAATGACCAAAGGTCCATCCCACTGAATTTTGCTATCGGTATCCGAAAGCACTTCTTTTTCTTTACCAGCCGATTTTACTTGTACTACTGGCCCTTGATCGATAAACAAACCGGCAATATCAACAACAGTTCTCAAAGAGCCACCGCCATTGTCACGTAAATCCATCACGATGCCTTCAACGCCTTGTTTTTTGAGTCGCTCAATCTCTAAAGTAATATCTTTTGCAGCATCTCTACTGTCTTTGTTATCAAAATTAATATAGAATTTTGGCAAATAAATCACTCCATACAATTTACCATCTTTTCTAACAAGACTTGATTTGGCGTAGGTTTCTTCAATTTCTACTACATCTCTAATAATCGAAATTATTTTGATTGAACCATCTACTTTTTTTACTGTAAGTCGCACTTCTGTACCTTTTGGTCCTTTTATTTTTTTAACTACATCATCAATACGCATCCCAACTACATCAACAGGTTCTTTGTCGCCTTGACCGACTTTCATGACAATATCGCCTGGTTCCAATTCTTTTTTTCTCCAGGCTGGACCGCCAGAAATCAATTCGGTTATTTCGGTAAAATCGTTTTTCTTTTGAAGTCTCGCGCCAATTCCCTCTAAAGTACCTGACATTTCGACGTCGAATTTTTCTTTTACATCTGGTGCCAAATAAGAGGTATGCGGATCAAAACGCTCTGCGATGGTATTTACAAAAACCGAAAACCAGTCTTCCCGGTTCAAATCTTTTATAAAAACAAAATATTCATCCAATGATTTTAATGCACTGGCTCTGGTTTCTTTTTCTAAAGTTTCAAAAGACTTTGACGCGGTATCTTTTGGCTTTTCTGCGTTGGCTTTTTTATCCGAAGTCGGGTTGGCTGGGTCAAGTTTGTCTTTCTCTATTTCTTCTTTATCAACTAATGAAGATAATGCCGAAAGTTTCAGTTGTTTGCGCCATTTGTCTTTTAATTCGTTAGCATTTTTTGAAAACGGCATTTTTTCATAATCTGTATTGAATGTTTCATTGACATTGTAGTCAAACGGTTGGTCCAAAATTTCTTTGTAGTATTTTTTGCTTTCGTCAATACGCTGCATCAAGCGTTCATAAGTCAAATCAAAAAAAGTAAGATCTCTGTTTTTAATTTGGTCATCAAGTAACAATTCATATTGAGCAAATTCGTCAACATCCGATTGCAGCAAAAATCGTTTTGCAGGATCAATGGCGGTCAAATAATCTTTGTATACACCTTTTGAAAAATTATCATCAATGGCTTTTGGCTCGTAATGTCCTTTTTGAATTACAAATGTCAATAATTCTAAAAGCATTTTGTCTTTTTCGGGATCGTTTTTTTCCTTTGGGATAAAACTCCACAATGCTACAGATAAGGCAGCAACAACGAGTATTATTTTATAGTTTCTTTTCATAAAATTTAAAATGGGATGCATCAATTTTTAATCTAAATTAAATAAAATATATGCCCCAAAAAGCTTTGACCACATAATTTTTTGTTAAAGATGCTAAATTAGGAACTTCGAATGAAAAATGATTAATTTAGCACTAAAATTTAACGAATCGTATTATTTTGTTTTGTAAAATAATGTCTTTTTGAATCGCAAAAGCCTAGCCCCGGTTGAAGTGGAAATCCTTTTTTGGTTTTGGATGGTGTTGGTCGTATGATTTTGTGGTGAATGAACCAAGAAAGATTGCAACAGAAAACGGGAAAATGCTTCAAAAAAAATAAAATGAAAAAAAAACCGCTTATTTTAGTGACCAATGACGATGGCATTACTGCGCCTGGCATTCGGTCTTTAATTGCCACCATGTCGGAAATCGGCGATGTGATTGTTGTGGCGCCTGACAAACCCCAAAGTGCAACGGGTCATGCTATTACAATTAACAATACTTTGTATTTGAATCAGATTTCGGCCAAAGACGCGACCATCATCGAGCACAGTTGTTCGGGAACACCAGTAGATTGCGTGAAATTTGCGGTGAACGAAATCATGAAACAAAAACCTGATTTGTGCGTTTCGGGTATCAATCACGGATCCAATTCGTCGATTAATGTGATTTATTCGGGTACAATGAGCGCGGCTGTTGAAGCGGGAATCGAAGGGATTCCGGCGATTGGATTTTCGTTATCTGATTATGATTGGAATGCCGATTTTGAACCAACGAAAACTTTTGTTAAAAAAATTGCGTTAGAAGTTTTGCAAAACGGACTTCCGAAAGGGGTGGTTTTGAATGTGAATTTTCCGAAACTCAAAGCAGACGACATCAAAGGAATAAAAATTTGTCGCCAAGCAAAAGCAGTTTGGGTCGAAAAATTTGACAAAAGAGTAACGCCGCAGGGCAAAAATTATTATTGGTTAACGGGCGAATTTGTCAATCAAGACCATGGCGAAGATACCGACGAATGGGCTTTGGAACATGGTTATGTTTCAGTTGTGCCAGTGCAATTTGACTTGACGGCGCATTTTGCCATACAAGAATTGAATACGTGGAATTTGTAAAAGTAAAAACATGAATAAAATTGATTTGTTGTATGGTTTTTTTATCGGATTGGCAGCTTCGGCTTTAGGCAGTTATGTTTTTATTGTTTTGCTTACCGATTTTACTTTTGTCTCAGGAATTCAAATTTTGAAGGCAGAAGGGAAATTAGGGAAATTAATCACTTTGGGCGCCATATTTAATTTATTTATCTTCTTTTTGCTTCTAAAATACAAGAAAGACTTGATGGCTAGAGGCGTAATTTTGGCCACTATCATTTTGACTGTCTATACTTTATATGTTTGATTTTGAATAACGAATTTTGAACTTTTTAGAATGAAATATTATATTATTGCTGGAGAAGCTTCGGGGGATTTGCATGGTTCCAATTTGATGAAATCGCTGTATATTGAAGATCCGCAAGCCGAAATCAGGTTTTGGGGAGGCGATTTGATGCAACAAGTTGGCGGTACTTTGGTAAAACACTACCGCGAATTGGCATTTATGGGATTTGCTGAAGTGGTTTTCAATTTAAAGACCATTTTTAGTAACATAAAATATTGTAAAACCGATATATTGGCGTTTCAACCTGACGTGATTGTTTTTATTGACTATCCTGGTTTCAATATGCGCATTGCCAAATGGGCCAAGCAATTGCGAATGAAAACGCACTATTATATTTCGCCTCAAATTTGGGCTTGGAAAGAAAATAGGATAAAAGACATCAAGCGAGATTTTGACAAATTGTATGTAATTTTGCCTTTTGAAAAAGAATTCTACGAAAAAAAGCATGGCTTTTCAGTTGATTTTGTTGGCCATCCTCTGATTGATGCCATTCACAATCAAAAACCAATTGATCGCGCTGTTTTTTTATCTGATAACGAATTAGAAGAAAAACCCATAATAGCCATTTTGCCCGGAAGTCGAAAGCAAGAAATTACAAAAATGTTGGAATTGATGCTTAGTGTGGCGCCTGATTTTAAGTCGCATCAATTTGTAATTGCCGGTGCGCCAAGTCAAGATTTTGAACTGTATGCACCGTTTTTAAAAAGTAATAATATCAAGTTCATCGCCAATAGAACTTATGATTTACTTCGGAATGCCGAAGCCGCTTTGGTTACTTCTGGAACGGCAACTCTTGAAACAGCATTGTTTAAAGTGCCCGAAGTGGTTTGTTATAAAGGCAGTTGGGCTTCTTATCAAATTGCAAAAAGAATCATTACACTAAAATATATCTCATTGGTTAATTTAATTATGGATGCTCCGATTGTGACCGAATTGATTCAAAATGAGTGTAATAAAAAACGTATTAAAACCGAATTGACTTTGATTTTAACAACTGACCGAAGAAAATGGATGCTAGAGCAGTTTGATGCTTTAGAAACACGACTTGGTGGCATCGGCGCAAGCCAAAAAACGGCTCATTTGATTGTTGACAACTTGAAAAAATAAAGCATTTTGTTTTTAATTATAAAACACTAACAACTAATAGTTTGACTGCAATTATATATTGCAATCTGACGGCTTTTTGAAAATTATAAACAAATTTTAAGAATATTATTAGCGGTTTTTTTTACTTTTTTAGTAAATTTGCCATTCAAAATTATAATAACAGGTTGTTGAAAAGCGTTATGCTATTCCTATTCCTTTTGTAATTTCAATAGATTTTATTAATAAATCTAATAGCGAAGACCATTTTGTTTTTGCTTCAAAAATAAAAGATAAAATATGCCTGCTATAAAAATTCAACATTATTTCGTTTTAATCCTGCTACTGACAACTACTTTTGGTTACAGTCAAATTATAACATCCAAAAATGAAGCGGTTAAAAAAGGGGTTTATCAAAAACCAAGCGAAATAAAAAATATTGAAATAAAAAAAGACAATTCCAAGTTAATTGCTGCTACTGATTCAAAACCTAAAGAGGTAAAACCAACAAGAGTTGCTCCAAGTGTTAAATCTAAAAAAAGCATCATTAACGAGAAGGAAGATAATGATTTAATTTTATCACCAATTGGGAATTATATTGGTACACAAATGATCAACAATGCTATGGGGTTTTTGGGCGTTAATTACCGTGGTGGCGGGACGACAACTTCAGGAATGGATTGTTCTGGAATGGTAACAGCTGTTTTTAATCTTTTTGATATTAAATTACCACGAAGTTCTAATGACATGGCAAAAGTGGGCAAAAAATTGGATCAAAAAGACATTCAAACTGGCGACCTTATTTTCTTTAAAACCAACGGTAGAAGCGTGATTAATCATGTCGGAATGGTTGTCGAAATTTTGGAAGATGAGATAAAATTCATACATTCTTCAACGCAAAGTGGCGTAATAATTTCGTCAACAAAAGAACCTTACTACAAAAGAACCTTTGCTCAAGTCAATCGCGTAATCCATTCTTTTTAAGATTACAGCGTAATAAAGAACATTTCTTAGCTTTATTTTTTACCGAATTTTCAATTAACATTTTTTACGGAAAAGCCGTAACCACTTGTTGCACAAACAATTTAAATTTACATATATAAAAATCGCAAAATAGTTTAGTATTTAAAAACTATATGCCACATAGTCAAATTAATTATTCAACTTGAGTACACAAAACTTTTTGCTTTTTATATAACGGGGTTATCATGCTTGTTTTGAAAGGAGCTTCGGCTCCTTTTTTTAAATTGTAATTCTATGAAAGCATTTCAGTTTCCATTAACGAGAATTACCATCTGCTTTGTTTTGGGTATTGTGATGGCTTTTTGGATTAAGCCTTCTATCTTAATTGTGGGCATTAGCACTTTTGTTTTACTTACGATGCTGATTGGTTTGTATTTTTATACAATAAAAAACTTCCAGAAAAAATCATACTTTTTAATTCTAGTGTATTCTTTATCGTTTTGTATAGGTACAGCAACACAAATTGCGCATTCTGAAAACCTTAAAAAGCACCATTACCTACGCCAATGCAAATCACCAGAAACGTTGCATACCATCGAATTAAGGCTGGATGAAAAACTAAAAAACACCACATTCAATCAACGCTATATTGCTTCGGTAAAAAAAATTGATAGGAAAAAAAGTACAGGGAAAATATTGGTTAATATCAAAAAAACAAATTTGTCTTCTAGCTTTGAAATTGGCAGTTATTTAAATTTTGAGGCCAAAATCGTGAAACACCAGCCTCCAAAAAATCCCAATCAATTTGATTACGGACAATATTTGTCGCAAAAGTCGATTTTTGCCCAACTATATATTAAAGAAAACCAAATTAAAATAGGAGAAAATACGGCTAAAAATCCGCGTTATTATGCTGCAAAACTACGCAATAAAATCATTAATAATCTTGAAAAAAGTGACTTCAACAAAATCGATTTACCTGTCATTATCGCCTTAATTTTAGGCCAGCAACAAGACATTTCCAAAGCCATCGTTCAAGATTATCAATATGCAGGGGCCGTTCACATTCTTTCGGTTTCCGGCTTGCATGTAGGTTTTATTTTATTGTTTCTCCATTTTTTGTTATCACGCTTTCCTAAAAATAATAGATGGAACTTTTTTCGGTTGCTAGTTGTCTTTTTTTCGTTGTGGATTTTTGCCTTTATTTCCGGACTATCACCTTCTGTTTTGCGCTCTGTGACTATGTTTTGCTTTATTGCGGTTGGTATGTACTTAAAAAGAGAAACCAATATTTTTCATACATTAACAGTTTCGATACTTTTGATTTTATTGGTTGAGCCGTCGTTTTTGTTTGACATTGGATTTCAATTGAGCTATATTTCACTGTTTTTTATTCTTTGGCTACAGCCGTTAATTACTAGGATTTGGAGTCCGCAAAATAAAATCATTCGCTATTTTTGGAACATTCTTACGGTATCTTTTGCCGCACAAATTGGCACCTTGCCTTTAAGCATTTACTATTTTCATCAATTTCCAGGACTATTTTTTATAACCAATTTAATTATTTTGCCTGCACTCGGCGCCATTATGGCTGTTGGGGTTTTTGTTATGATTTTGGCAGCATTTGATTGTATGCTCACTTATCCGTTAGCATTACTAGAATGGATGGTGCATTTATTAAACAAAATTATCAGCACCATCGCTTCGTTTGAAACGTTTGTGATCAAAGACATTCCGTTGCATTCGTATTTACTAATCAGCTTGTATCTGTTGCTAATTGGGATTGTACTTTGGTTCGAGAAACCAAATTTTAATCGTTTTATTTTTGCATCTTTTTGTGTTCTTTTATTTCAAATTGGTTTGCTACACATACAATATGAAAACGAACGACGAAGAGAATGGATCGTTTTTGACATTAAAAATAGTTCTTTGATTACCGACCGCATCGGAAAAGAGGTTACGATTTATGGACATGATACCATTTTAAATAATCCATTTGTACAACAAAATTTGACAACTTATTTGGTGGCTAATTTTAGTAAAATGAAGCAAAAAAAAGCATTAAAAAATGTATTCTTTTTTAATGATAAAAAAATACTTATGATTGACAGTTTGTGTGTCTATCCGAAAAAAAACAATGCCGATATTGTTGTGCTAATACAATCACCTAAGGTCAATTTGAAGCGGTTTCTAAACGATCGAAAACCGAAGGTGGTGGTTGCTGACGGGTCAAATTTTAAATCATATGTTGCGCTTTGGAAGGCCACTTGCGAAAAAGAAAAAATACCATTTCATGCCACTGGTGAAAAGGGATTTTACAAATTGGAATGAACTGAAAGCGCATAAAATTTAATCAATAAATCGCGCGATTTTTCATTTTTTTTGCATCGTGTACATAACGCAACAAGCCTATTAAATTTTAAAATCGAAGCAGTAAACAAAGCCATATTTCTGTCGGCATTAAGCACAAAAACTACTTTTTCTTGATAATACTTTCGGCACCTTCAATCCATTTTTGTGGACCACCAGCAACATAACCTGTACTTCCTAATTGTTCAAAAGCTACTTTTCCATCTTTTTTAGAAGGTTGCACGAACCAAATTGTTGGATAACCTCTTACGGCAAACATCTGTTGCAAATCGTTGTTTTGTTTGGTCAATTCGGGCGACAAAGCTTTTCTTTTGGGAAAATCCAGCTCAACCAAAACCACGTTTTTCTCGGCCCATTGTACAAATTCGGGTGTGAGCAATACTTCTTTTTGCAACTTGATGCACCAACCACACCAATCACTTCCGGTAAAAAAGAACAATAACGGTTTCTTGGTTTTTATAGCTATAGTAGCCGCTTCGTTGGCATCGGTAAACCATTTTGCTTCTTGTGCAGTTGCAGTGATAGAAGCTGAAAATAAAAGCAATACAATAAATATTTTTTTCATGACATTGTGGTTTTAGTTTGTTAAATTATAATTCTGTCAACAATTCTTCGGCTGAACGAAATCCTACAATACTTTTGGCAATTTCGCCTTTGGCATCAAAAACAACCATGGTTGGATAGCCTTGTAATTTTAGAAATTTTCCAAAATCATGTGCGCTGTTTCTGCCTTTTTGACCTTCAACAAAAGCGGCATTTGCATATTTTATACCTTTATAATTCACTTCCGAATTGCCTTCGGCGTTGAATTTTACCGCGTAATAATTGGCTGAAATCAAATCAACAACTTTTTTATCTTGAAATGTTTTTTTATCTAACATTTTGCATGGGCCACACCAATCGGTATAAACATCCATAAAAATAGGCTTTGGTGTTTTTTTCTGTGCAGCCAACGCTTCGTCAATGGTCATCCATTTGATTTCTTGTGCAGTGGCAGTTAGAGTTGCAGTAAATACAAAAAGGACAATTAATAATCTTTTCATGATGCATTTTTTTAAAATTGAATTCAAATTGTAGGTCGAAATTTAGTAATTTATTTTACTTCTTGCATTAATTTTTTCACAAAAGGTGAAATGATGATTAGCACCACGCCAGCGATTAGTGCGTAAAGGGCTAGTTGTTTGTATCCATCTGCATACACAATAAGTTTGTCCATACTAGAGGCATTTTCGGATGCTTCAGCAATGTTGGCTCCCAATAATCCAGCAAAATATTGACCGTATGCACTAGCCAAAAACCACATTCCCATTACGACGGCTTGCGTTTTTTGGGGAGAAAGTTTGGTCATCGCTGACATTCCGATGGGCGACAAACACAATTCACCAAATGTAATAATAAACCAGCCGAATGTAAATAATCCCAATGATGTTTTACCAAACTCATCTGCAAAGAATTTTGTATAATAAAAAACATAAAATCCTCCGGCCAAAAACAAAAATGCTAAACCAAATTTTACTATTGTGTTGGGTTCAATTTTTCTTTTGCTCATCCAAAGCCATACAATTCCCAGTAAAGCGGCAAAGGCGATTACAAAAAGTGAATTGGCTGAATTGTTAACGCCATTTGGATCTAATTCGACACCAAACATTGTGTTGTTTAAATTATTGACTGCGAACGCACTTAAAGAGCCGCCACTCTGTTCAAAAAATGCCCAAAAAATAACTGAAAACAACATGAAAATTACTGCCGCAACTAATTTTTTATTTTCTGATAAACTGAAACTTCTCATTTCATACAATAAATAAATAATAGAAGCTGGACCAATAATATACATGAAGTAATCTGTATAAACGGTATTGGAAACCATTATCATTATGATTGGAATAATTAGAATTGAACCTATATAAGTAGCATACTCTAAAGCTTTTCTTTTATTTTCGTTAAAATGTGCCAACGGTGAAAGTCCAATATCACCAAGACTTTTTTGAGTTTGAATAAAAGTTAACAAACTAATAATCATGACTATTGAAGCAAAACCAAAAGCATAATTCCATCTTAAATTTTCGGGTACAAAAGAGGTCCAAAGATTTCCATTTGCAACGGCTATACAAATATAACCGCCAATCAAAGCGCCTAAATTTACTCCGGCATAGAATAAGGAAAATCCGGCATCTCTTCTGTTGTCCTCATCTTTATATAGTTTTCCAACCATGGAGGAAATATTTGGCTTAAAGAAACCTGTCCCAACGATTGTGAAACTCACACCAATAAAAAAGAACTCTTTAGGATGAATGGCAAGAATTACACTTCCAACAATCATCAATAATCCGCCCCAAAAAAGCGATTTTCTAAAACCAAAAATTTTGTCAGCAAAAAGGCCTCCAATAAAAGTAAACGCATAAACCCAAGCTTGTGTTGCTCCGTATTGCAAATTGGCATCTGTATCTTTCATGAGCAATTGATTGGTCATAAAAACATACAACATACCACGCATGCCATAGAAACTGAATCGTTCCCACATTTCGCTAAAAAACAAATACCACAATTGTTTTGGATATTTACCTTTAAAGTTCTGTATTTGATCTATTGTTAGATTTTGTTCCATATTTATTTGATTCCTTTTTCATTCATTACTTTATTCAACTGTTTTAATAAGGCAAACATCAGCATTGTAGCAAAAAGCAACAGTGCGAAATTGACCCAAAAAAAATCGGTTTTATTGTCATAAGTATCCCACATGCTTGCCAAAACACCACTTAATTTGTTACCGATTGAAGTCGATAAAAACCAACCGCCCATCATTAAAGAAGTAATATTTGTTGGACTTAGTTTAGAAACGACCGATAATCCCATGGGACTAAGGAACAATTCGCCAATCGTAATAATACCATAATTGGCGACCAACCACCACACGGATACCTTTTCTGATCCGTTGCCACCCATTTTTACGGCAGCAACCATTACCAAAACCGATAAAGCAGAAATTAATAATCCAAAAGCTATTTTTGTTGGCGTTGAAGGCTCTTTTTTTCTGTTTCTTAAAAAAGTAAAAAACGCGACAATCAAAGGTGTCAAAATAATCACCCAACCCGGATTGATGGATTGACTTAAACTGGTTGCCCAAAGCGAAACGCTAGCGCCTTCGGCAGGCAATTTTTCTTTGGCAACATTCCGAAAATAAACGGGATAATCGACAGTTTTTTGAACTACGCCATCTGCTTTTTGCAATCGAAAACTGGCATCATACAATTCGGTTGATGCTTTGGTATAAGAAACTTCTTTGGATTGTGCCAATGCCGAAAAAACCTTTTGTGTAGTTCCTGTTAACTCCCTATCGGTATAACGGTCTGCCCAAGTCGTTAATGCAGAACCATTGAGTTTGAAAACTGCCCAAAATAAAATCACGACTGCAAAAATAGAGAGTAAAGCGCCAATCGGTCTTTTATCGTCTGGTTTTGCTTTGAAATACAAACTAGCATAAAAAAAGATCACCGGAATACAAGCAAAAATAAAAGCATCGGTACTGTCGGATCCAAAAATGGCACTGTTGGTATTGGTTTCTGAAGTTACTCCTTTTAAGAACCATCCGATCAATCCGAAAACCACAGATGGTAAGAGGATAAAAAGTACAATTTTATAAAAAGGCATATCGCCCTCTTGTGTACCTTTTTTTTGGTCATAACCAGTATAGTGTTTTGTTCCTAAAAGAAATACCGAAACACCAATGAACATACCTACACCTGCTGCCATAAAAGCATATTGCCAGCCGAGTAGTATTTGCAAAGCGGCACCAAAAAAATTACAGATAAAAGCCCCTACATTGATACCCATATAAAAAATATTGTAACCTTCATCTTTCTTGTCTTTGTATTCTTCTTTTGAATAAAAATTACCTAAAAGCGTTGAGATATTGGGTTTAAAAAAACCATTACCCACGATGACAAAAGTCATTGCAATGTAAAGTGAAGTGATGTCGTGAATGCCCATCATAAAATAGCCAATTCCCATAAGGATGCCACCAATTACAATTGATTTGCGATAGCCCAAATACCGATCAGCAACCAAACCACCTATAAAAGGGGTCAAGAAAACCAAGGCAATAAAAGTACCATAGAGGTCAGCGGCTTCTTTTTCGGTCATGGCAAAACCAGCTTCAACATCTTTGAGATAGAGTGTAAAAATCCCTATCATTAAATAGTAACCAAAACGTTCCCACATTTCGGATAAGAATAAAAACGGTAAGGCTTTAGGATGGCTTTTCCACATGATTATTTGATTTTATATAGCAAACCTACAAGAGTTCTTGTAGGTTTGAAAGTTAATGAAATGTTTTTGGAGTTGTTTATCGCACACCGTGCATCATTTTTTTAATAACAGGTGTCAATAAAAATAAAATTAGCGCTGCAATTCCACAGAGAACAACAAACACCATAAAGAAATCGTATAAATTTTGAATTTCGAATCCAGCAAATATTTTATAATGATCATTGATTTGATTGTCTGCCAATAATTTAAGTTGCTCTGTTGTTGGAGTAACAGACTTGTCTAAAACACCTTGTAAATCAATACCTAATTCGTTTGCTTTTTTAAATTTGTCGCCAGTTGCTGGAAGAATTGAGCCTAATGTACCTGAAAGGGCATATCCTGCCGCACTAGAAATAAAGAAAACACCATATGCTAATGATGCAAATCGTTTTGGAGCCAATTTACCAACCAAAGACAAACCGATTGGAGACAGACATAATTCGGCAAACGTTTGAATTAAATACAATAAAATTAACCACTTAATTGCTAGTAAGCCGGAATTTCCTAAATCTTTCACATTGTTTGCAATAATAAAGTAACTCAACGCGATTAAAAGCAATCCGATTGATTGTTTCACTGTAGAAAGTGGCTCTCTATTTTTTGACCTTAATTTGTCCCATAGAATACTAAATGGAAAGGCAAACATCACTACAAATAATCCGTTAAAAATTTGAACCATTGATGGTGGCATATTCCAACCGAAAATATTTCGATCTGTTTGATTATCTGCAATAAAAGTCAATGAAGAACCTGCTTGCTCAAAAGCCGCCCAAAAGAAAATTATAAAGAACGACATGATATAAATTACCCAAATTCTTTGCGTTTCAATTTTCGTGAGTGTACTATCCAATAATATCAATGTTGCAAGTGCTACACCGCTGGCGTAAATAAATGGGTAAATAATAGTTTTAACTACATTAGCGCCTTCTGTGAAATAGTTAAAAATTAAAAAAACCACTGCAAAAACAGCTAAAGCAGTTATGATAGAACGCATTGAAAACTCTGCCTTTTTAGACTCGCCTTCTTCATAATCACTTGTGTCATTTCCTGATGGCATTCCACCAATTGCTTTGCCATCTGGCGCTACAACATATTTGTTTTTTAGGAAATAGAAAATGGCTGTGCCTAAAATCATTGCAATAGAAGCGGCCAAAAAGCCCCACTTGAAAGCGTGAACATCTCTGATTCCACCAGAATCTTTAACATCACCAATAAGTGGACAAATAAATTGTCCTAAGAAGGCTCCAATATTAATACCCATATAAAAAATGGTAAAGGCAGTATCTAGTTTTGATTTTTCTTGTTTTGGATACAAACTTCCTACCATTGAAGAAATATTTGGTTTAAAGAAACCGTTACCAAAAACAATTATTCCTAGAGCAGTCCACATTAATGTATTAGCTAATCCGAGATTTGTACTAAAAACACTGGCACTAAAAAACAACATCATTTGACCGATAGCCATCATTGCTCCGCCTAGCAGAATACAATTTCTATTTCCGAAAAAACGATCAGAGATAAAACCGCCTAACATTGGAGTTAAATAACATAGACCTAAAAATCCACCGTAGATAATTGAAGCATCTTCTTCTTTCATCATTAAGGAATTGACCATAAACAAAGTAAGAATTGCTCGCATTCCGTAGAAATTGAATCGTTCCCACATTTCAGTTCCGAATAATACCCAAAGTCCTTTAGGATGTCCTGTTTTTACTGCTGTTTCACTCATTTTTATTTAATTTTGGTTTTAGGTTAGTTTATAAATTTTCTTGGATAAAAGTAGTCATTTTATTGTACAATTGGATTCGGGTCATACCGCCATAAATACCATGATTTTTGTCGGGATAAATCGCCCAATCAAATTGCTTGTTAGCACTCACTAAGGCCTGAATCATTTTCATTGAATTTTGTACGTGCACATTATCATCTGCTGATCCATGAATTAGTAAATATTTGCCTTTTAATTTATCGACGTGATTGATTGGTGAATTTTCATCATAACCACTCGCATTTTCTTGTGGTGTTTGCATGTACCTTTCGGTATAAACCGAATCATAATAACGCCAATTGGTTACTGGTGCTACAGCAATCGCCATTTTAAAAACGTCATTGCCTTTTAAAATACAATTCGACGACATGAATCCGCCGTAAGACCATCCGAAAATACCAATTCTTGTCTTGTCAACATAATTATAATTGCCCAATACTTTTGCAGCGTCAATTTGATCTTCTACTTCCAGTTTACCAAGCTCTTTTTGGGTACATTTTTTAAAATCGGCGCCTTTAAAACCAGTTCCTCTTCCATCAACACAAACAACAATATAGCCTTGCTGCGACAACATCATAAACCAATAATCATCGGCCGAGTTCCATTCGTTGTTGACTTGTTGCGAACCAGGACCTGAATATTGGTACATGAAAACCGGGTACTTTTTATTTGCATCAAAATCTTTTGGTTTGATGATCCAAGCATTTAGCTGATTGCCTTTTTCGGTTTTTAAAACAAAAAAAACTTTATTCGGCAAATCATAATTCTTTAATTTTTGTGATAAAGTTTCGTTGTCTACAATTGATTGAACAACTTTACCCGACTTTGTTTCGTTTAAAGTATAAGTTGGAGGCATTGTTGCGCTTGAAAATGAATTGATGAAATACTCAAAATTTGGACTTAAAGTCGCGCTGTTTGTACCTGTTTCTGATGACAATCGGACTTTATTTTTTCCGTCAAGACCAATTCGATAAACGTCGCGATTGATAGAACCGTTTTCGACCGATTGATAAAAAAGCGTTTTTGTCTTTTCATTTAAACCATAAAAAGCAGTCACTTCCCACAGTCCTTTGGTGATTTGATTCTTTAGTTTTCCGGTTTTATCGTACCAATAAATATGATTGAAACCATCTTTTTCGGAAGTCCAAATAAAGCTATTGTCTTTTAAAAATGTCAAATTATCAGTAACATCGATATAAGCTTTATCTTTTTCGTTCAAAACGACTTTGGCAATTCCAGTATTGCCGTCTACAAAAAGCAAATCCAAATTGTCTTGGTGCCGATTGATCACTTGCACACTCAAAAAATTGGGATCATTGGTCCATTTGATTCTCGGAATATAAAAATCTGTATAATTGCCTAACGCCGCAGTTTTGGTATTATCTGTTGTGTTATCATATAAATGCAAAGTTACGATTGCGTTTTTCTCTCCAGCTTTTGGATATTTAAAAACATCGGTGACAGGATACAATTCTGTTCCATATACATTCATCGAAAACTCTGGCACTTGCGTTTCATCAAAACGAATATAGGCAAGTTTTGTTCCGTCGGCCGACCAATCAAAAGCGCGTACAAAGGCAAATTCTTCTTCATAAACCCAATCGGTTATACCGTTGATGATGGCATTTTTCTTTCCGTCAGTGGTGATTTTTTTTGTCGTTTTTGACGCAATATTAAAAACAAAAAGATTGTTTTCTTTGGCAAAAGCAATATTTTTTCCGTCTGGCGAAAAGGTAGGCTCTTGCGCTTGATCCAAAATTTGCGACAATTTTTTGGTAGCAATATCATACAAAAAATAGTTGGCTGTAAACGAATGTCTAAAAATTGGTGTTGAATTATTGGCAATTAAAATCAGTTTTTCATCTGATGAAAATGTGTAACTATCAATGCCGTCTGCCAATGCAACATGGTTTTTTGTATCGATTAACGACGCGACTTTTTTTAAAGTTGCAAAATCATACAACTCAATCTGCATACTTCTTGAGGCATTATCGGCGTTCAAAACTGTATATTGATTGGTGTTTTTTAAAGACTGCAATTCGTCCATTGCTTTGGTTCGAAAAGCGCCGCTATAAATCTGTTCAACTGTGATTTTTTGTTGTCCTGAGACCAAAAAAGGAAGCAGCAATAATAATAAAAGGAGTTGTTTTACTCTCATGATAATAATTGAATATAAAAACCGTCAATTTTAGTGAAAAAATTACAAATAATGGCATTTTTTTCTGTTAAATACACTTGCCAAAAGATTTTGAAACGAAATACTGTTTTTACAAAATCAGAAATTTGTTATTATGGCATTTGCAAATCAAATAAAAAAATTACTTTTGTGTAAATAGTTAGGTAATGAAAAGTAAAACCATAAAATTTGAACTGACTACCAAGAAAAAATGATGATTTTGATGCAAGTGATTCACTTTTAGAACTTACGATTACTAAAAATGAAGGTTAAATACGCTCAAAATTTTTATTTTTTATTAAAAGAAATTGTCAATTATATTTCAAAAGACCAATCAATTAAGTCGCGAAAATTCGAAAATGAGTTATTCAAAAATAGAATTTGTTCTACTAACAAAAGTTTTAGAGAAGTCGTGCAAAAAAATTATACTATATACTATACAATTTAATAAAAACAAAAAATCCTACTAGAAACTCCTTTCATAAATGAACAACGCTATCGCTGGATTTTCTAAATTATCCAAAGAAGAAAAAATTAAATGGATTGCCAACGCCTATTTTTCAAATTCAAATGAAGCGATTGCATTACTCAAAAATTATTGGAATACCGATTCAAAACTGCAGCAATTGCATGATGACTTTATTGAAAATACGGTAACCAACTTTTACTTACCACTTGGGGTTGCTCCTAATTTTTTAATTAACGCAAAGTATTATACCATTCCGATGGTCATCGAAGAAAGCTCGGTAGTCGCTGCTGCTGCAAAATCGGCAAAATATTGGTCCACTCGTGGCGGATTTAAAGCGAGCGTCATAAATACCGAAAAAATTGGTCAGGTTCACTTTATTTTTAAAGGCGAAACCTCAAAATTAATCGATTTCTTTAAATCCGCGAAATCAAAATTCTTCGAAGCAACCGAAAGCATCACCAAAAACATGCAAAAACGTGGCGGTGGCATTCTCGATATTGAACTACGAAATAAATCCAATCTGATTCCCAATTATTTTCAATTGCATGCTACTTTTGAAACTAAAGACGCTATGGGAGCGAATTTCATCAATTCGTGTTTAGAGCAATTTGCTAAAACGTTACAGCAAGAGGCCCGTAATTATGATGCTTTTTCTGATGAAGAAAAAAACATTGAAGTCATAATGAGTATCTTGTCTAATTATGTCCCCAATTGTATTGTGCGTGCAGAAGTTTCGTGTAAAATCGAAGAACTAGCCGATAAAAATATTGAAAATCCACAAGAATTTGCCGAAAAATTAATTCGTGCTGTTCAAATCGCCGAAGTAGAACCATTTCGAGCAGTCACGCATAATAAAGGAATAATGAACGGAATTGATGCTGTGGTGCTTGCTACAGGTAATGATTTCAGGGCTGTAGAAGCCGGAATTCATGCCTATGCTTCTCGAAGTGGTTCCTACTCAAGTTTGTCACATGCCAAAATAGAGGATGGTATTTTTTATTTTTGGATTGAAATTCCTTTGCCATTAGGTACTGTTGGTGGTTTGACCGCACTGCATCCATTGGTTAGATTTTGTTTGACAATGCTCGAAAATCCATCTGCCAAAGCGTTAATGCAAATTGTTGCAGTGGCTGGCTTGGCTCAGAATTTTGCTGCTTTGCGCTCGTTGACCACAACTGGAATTCAAGAAGGTCATATGAAAATGCACTTGAATAACATTTTGAATCAATTTGAAACCAATGATAGCGAACGCATTTTAATAAAAAATCATTTCAAAAATAATGCAGTTTCACATTCGGCTGTGGTTGCATTTATTGAAAGTTTAAGGAAATAATGGGCGCCAAACATTTGTGGAAAACATGAAAAAAACATTTTACGCCAACGGCAAGCTTTTAATAACTGCCGAATATCTTGTTCTTGATGGCGCAAAAGCGTTGGCTTTACCAACAAAATTTGGTCAATTTTTAGACGTAGAAAAATGTAATAACCAACAGATTGTCTGGCAAAGTTTCGATTATGATGGTACACTTTGGTTTGAAGATACGATTGATTTTCAAGAGATTTCCAATTATAATAAGAACGAAAATAACAACGTAAAAAATACATTAATCGCCATTTTGCATCATGCGTATATTTTAAATCCTGACTTTCTGAAATTAGCTGACGGCTATAAAATAACCACGCGATTGACTTTCCCAAAATCTTGGGGTTTAGGCACTTCTTCTACTTTGATTAGCACTATTGCGCAATGGTTGCAAATCGATGCTTATAAATTGCTCAATAATAGTTTTGGCGGCAGTGGTTATGATATCGCTTGTGCTCAAAATAACCATCCAATTGTTTATCATTTGGTGGATAAAGAACCGATTATTGAAAGCGCCTCTTTTAATCCCCAATTTAGTGAACACCTTTATTTTGTTTATTTGAATAAAAAACAAAATAGCAAAGAAGCCATTGCTTCTTACCGTAAAAAAGAAAATGACTTGGTCCAAATCATTCCGGTCATCAATCAAATTACGGATTCGTTGTTGCAAACGACTGAATTAGCTGTCTTTATTGATTTGTTGGTACAACACGAGAATTTATTGTCGGAAATTTTAGGGATAAAACCAGTAAAAAAACTGTTATTTCCCGATTTTAATGGAGCTATTAAAAGCCTTGGGGCTTGGGGTGGCGATTTTATTTTAGTAGCTGCTAGCGAAAATCCAACCGATTATTTTGTAAAAAAAGGGCATGCAACCATCATAAGATTCAAAGATATGGTACTTTAAATAACAAAAAAAATCCCGAACTAATCGGGATTTTTTTTGAATTGAAAATAATTTTTAGTAAAATAATTTTCTATTGTCTTTGATTTCAGCATCGGTTTTTAATGCACCAACCACACGACTGGCAGCCGAAGCGTTTTGCGCTTCCAACTTTGCGACATAATCAGTATAGACTTTTATAGCTGGTGCTTTGGTAACTGTTATTGTTTTAACCACATATATTCCTGAAACACCTTCGATTGGTGCAGAAATTTTGTTAGCAGCAGTAGCAAATGCAGTTCCAACTACTCTTTGTTCTTGCCCAACTCCTTCTAAAACTGCATTTTCGATTGTCAAATCAATGGCAGATTTCACAGCAGAACCGGATGCTTGCGCCACGGCTTCTAAAGTAGCGCCTTTCATTTTGGCTTTTATCATTTCGGCTTTTTTCTTGTTTTTCAACATAGCTTCAAGCGAAAGTCTGGCTTCTGAAACTGCCATAAGTCCTTCTTCATTAACTTTTTTTAGTTTAGCAATTACGTGACCTACATTAAGAATGTCAAAACGTTTGATATCACCAACGCTGGTTTCTTTATCATAAGCCCATTTCACAATTTGCCGTTGGTTGCCTAATGTTCCAAAAGTTTCGTCTAATACTTTGGCTTTAACTGCTGGATTAATAGTCAATTTACTTTCTTTGGCTACCGCTTCAAAAGTTTTGGTTTTCGAATCCAATTCGAATTTTACAGCTTTCGCATACGTTTTATCATTGGTTGCTTCTGATGCTTCAATTTTTCGAGCAATTGTTGCCAAACGTACTGCATCTTGCTTATCTGTAACTTTAATAATATGGTAACCAAATTCGGTTTCAACCAAACCCACTTTTCCGATTGGATTGTTGAATACAAAATCATTGAATTTTGGTGTCATTTGTCCTTGAGAAAAATAACCCAAATCACCACCTTGTTGTTTGGATGAATCATCAGAATTGGTAAAAGCCAACATCAAGAAACTGTCTGCGTTGGCATTAACTTGTGCTAAAAGTTCTTTTGCTTTCGCTTCGGCTTCTTCTTTTGATCTTGTTACCGTTGGATTGGCTCTCATTGCGCCTTTGTAGGCCAAAAGAATATGACTTGCTTTTGCATTGGCGCCCGCTTGACGACCTAAGGATTTTGATAATGCATAATAGCCATTAAACATATATGGCCCAAAAACTTCTCCTGTAGGCAGATTAAACAATTGCTCTGCAAATTCTGAAGGCAAATCTTTTTTTGCTTTAAAAATCGAATCATAAGGCATATCCGAATTGTTATTAACGAATTCTGCATTATTGGCAGCTGATTTGAAACTCGGAATAGTATCTGTAGTATTTGTTTCTTTATTAAAAGATATACTTGGTGCAAGTAACGCATTGACTGCATTTTTTACTTCGTCTTCATCTTCTTTTGATGGTTTGTCTTCTACAATAACATAATCAACTTCGCGTGTTTCGTCTGCTTTGTATTTCTTTTCGTTTTTGCGCATGTGTGCGATAATCTCCTCGTCAGTTATTTTTACATCACTGTCTTTTATTGTAGAATACAAAACTGGAACATAATTAAAGCTCACTTTATTGGCTTCCATTTCGTATTTCAATTTGCCTTCGCCAGCAGTTGCATACATTGCCGATTTGATCAAACTGCTATAAATTTGAAATTTTGCATTCAAAGCGGCATCCTTTTTTCTTTCTACCAACATTTGCGCTTGCGCTGGATTGGATTTGAAAAATTCTTCAAACTTGGCTTTGTCAAAAGTACCAACAGCGTTCAGAAACATTGGATTTTGACCAATATCTTGACTTTGTTTTAAAGTTTCCATGATTTGGTCATCTCCTACTTTTAAACCTAGTTTTTCGAATTCGGCGGTCAATAAAGCGATAGAAACTTCTTGATCCCAAACACGGTTTACCGCTTGAGTTGGTGTAATGCCTTGACCACTTTTTTCAACATTATCTACTTTTACTCTAAATTCTTCGAAGGAAATATCTTGTCCGTTGACACTGCCTACATTTCTTGAAGATTGATTAAAAGCGCCACTTTGAAAGATATCGCCAATTATAAATGCTAATAGACAAAAGCCAATTACGGCTATTAAAAGAAAGGAACGTTGTCTAATTTTTGATAAAACTGCCATTTTTATAGTTGTTAATTTTAAATTCAGTTTGCGAAAATACAATTATCTATTTAATATCCATAGTTGTATGGTTATATTTTGCAATAAAATTTATTTTTTCAGAAAAATTACTCGCCAATAGTCATTTTGACCAATTCAATTTTTTTATTAGTTGCAGATTCAATTAGAAATTTGAAGTTGTCAATACTGATATTTTCACCCTTTTGAGGGATATCTTTGGTGTGGTTTACAATAAATCCGCCAAGTGTACTGTAGGAATCACTTTCGGGAATTTCCAATTTGTATGCATCGTTAATATACTCGACATCAAGTCGTGTCGAAAAAAGAAAGGTATTCTCATCGAGTTGCTTTTCAATCCAATTCTCATCAGCATCATGTTCGTCTTCTATTTCTCCAAAAAGTTCTTCAACAATATCTTCTATGGTAATCATGCCCGATGTTCCGCCGTATTCGTCTAAAACAATGGCGACACTTTTTCGCTTTTTGGTGAGCAAATCCATGGCTTCTTTTATAAAAATTGTTTCTGGCACAAACTCAACCGCAATCATTACCGACTTGATGGTTTTGGGTTTCTTGAACAATTCAAACGAATGCACATAGCCGATAATGTCATCCAGCGAATTTTGATATACTAAAATTTTAGAATAACCAGTGGTAATAAATAGCGCTTTCAATTCTTCGACCGAATCATGCAATTCTACTGCAGCAATTTCGGTTCTTGGATTCATGATGTCGCGTGCTTTTACACCAGAAAATTCGAGTGCATTTTGAAAGATCTGTATTTCTGAATCTACGGTTTCCAAATTTTCAACCGCGTTCATTTGTTCTGTGATGTAATTGCCGAGTTCTATTTTGCTAAAAAACAATTGTTCTTGATCGCCATTTGTATTGAATAATTTTCGCAAAACTAAGTCGGAAATCCAAATCATAAAAGCAGAAATATAATAAAACAACTGATAAAAAAAGTATGCCGGAATTGCAAAAAATTTGATGAGTGTGTTGGCATAAATCTGAAAAAAGACTTTAGGTAAGAATTCAGAGGTGAAAATAATTATAAATGCTGCGATTAACGTTTGTAGCAATAAAACTGACTGAACCGAATAATCAATCTGATTGATGCTGAACCATTTTAGGAGCAATTCACTCATAAAAAATCCATATACAACCAAAGCTACTGTATTGCCAATCAGCATCGACGCAATAAATTTTGAGGGTTTTTGGGTAAGCTTTGTCAGTATTTTGGATAAAAAAGTATCCTGCATTTTCTCGATACCCAAATAAACTTTGTTGGAAGAAATAAAAGCGATTTCCATTCCAGAAAAAAAAGCGGAAAATAGCAAACAAGTTATTATGATACTAATTTCCATACTTTATTATGGTTTATTGCTGTGATTGTCAAATCTTTTTGCAAATTTTCTTCTAAAAAGAAACATGAATAACGAAACAACTGCAATTACAAAAAACAACCAATGCTGGTCGGTTGTATCCTCTTGCCAAGTTGCGAATGCTTTATAAAGAAAAAAAACGGCAACCACTAAATAAACGTATTGGGTATATTTCAGATAATTCATTAGTTAAATTTTAAAAATTATTTGGCTTCGTTGAGCAAGCCTTTTACGCGTTGAAAATTGACTTTTTTGAAATCTTTATTAAAATCAATGCCTTGACCAGTTGTGTTTCCGCTTTTTGGATCTGTAAATTTAAAGTTTTTTTCGGTAAAAAACCACTCGTTTTTTTGGTCGTAATACAATTGTTCGGTTTCTAACAATTGATTCGTTTCTGATGAAATGCGCACATTTTGTCTTAAGTCGATAATATCTGTACCTTTAAAACTGATGGCATAATCTGCTTTAACAAAAGTGCGTTTACCTTTAACGTCATAAAGCGTTACATCGACACCTTTTGGAAATTCGGTAAACGGAAATTCAACTGTGGCATAATCGAGCATTTTTGGACTGATCAAAACTGCTTTTATGCGTCCAGAATCGGTATATTTTAGTGTTAGTGAATCTGCTTCGCCGCTAGGAGAAAACTCAGAGAAATTAATTTTTTGAACGTCTTTAAAAGTACTTTCGCAACTACACAAAAAAAGCAACGCTACAAAAGCAATGCTTTTAAAAAATCGCCAATTATGTTTTAATAGCTTCATGATTCGAAGTTACGAAATTAGCAACAAATTAATCGTATTTTCTTTTGACGAACCATTTGTCATTGAGCGAAAGACTTATCGATAGACTGCGGTAATTTTCTTGCACTAAACCAGCGGCTTTTGTACCTCTTTTTCCGAATTCGAATCCAAAATTAATATTTGAAAAAGTACCTCTAAGTGGTAATCCGAAACCAAATGTCAGCGCCATATCTTCGATAGATTTATTGTTGACAACCAAACCAGTTGTTTCGTATCGCAACCCACCTCGGTAGGTAACACGTTTGAAATAGCTGCTGAACGAATTGTAATTTGGAATAAAATAACCTCCAACGCTATACTTTTGCGAATTTTCGTAAGAAACATTTTGAATGTCCGTAAAACGGCTACCAAAATTGCTCGAATTCTTAAAAGTAATTTCGGTTCCCAATAACCATTTTCTAACCACACCTATTCCGCCACCGATTGATAATCTTGTTGGCATTTTTATGGTTACATCACTAACCGGAATGTCTTGATCGTCAACAACCACTTCGCCAGATTGGTTTGAATATAAAATAGTGGCAATATTTCTTTCATTGCTCAGTTTTAATTGACTTTCGGGGGTAAAAACCAAGCTCGCAAAAACGTCCATTTTATTTTTTAATCTGGATTGGAACATCAAACCCGAATTGAAGATCAATCCCGACATATTGGAAGTATTGAGTTCACGAGAACCAAACTGGGTGTCTGGTAAAAACACAATTCCGGTCGTGCTGATTTCACCAAAATTGTAATTTAAATCCAAACCGACACTTAATTTTGGCGTTAATTGATAACCAAATGCTAAAAATACTTTGTTCAAACCACCAGTGCCTGTATATCTCTCGCTCGATTCGGTTTCGGTTTGTGCCAAAGATTGGATTTTATAACCAACAGACGAAAAAGGCATTAATCCAAATCCGCCACCGAATTTTTTTCCCAAAGGCAATCCGACTGCAAAATAATCGATGCTGCTTCTGGTTGCATCATTTTTGGCTGTATTGGTTTCAAAATTGGTTCGTTTATTAGATCCAGAAATCGTTAAAGAAGTAAATTTTAAACTTGCGAAAGCAGCGGGATTTTGTAAATTAATATGAATACTATCCGTAAAAACACTTACACCACCCATCATTCGATTTTCTAAAGCACCTTTAAAAGTAATATCGCCAATACCATAAAAAGAATAAATAGATGGCGTTCCGTTTTGAGCGACTAATTCGATAGAAAAAAGCAAGACCAAGCTTACTAAAAGATTTTTAATCATTTTTGATTGTGTATTGGTATAAATGATTCAAGCTTTCGAGCAAGAAATTTGAATTGGCAAATATGGTATTTTTTAATCGTTTAGCCAAAAAATCTGCATCGCCCCCAGTTAAAATTATTATAAAATTTGAATATTGAGATTTGTAAGCGTCAATAAAACCATCTATTTCATAAACGCATCCGTTGACAACGCCTGAATGTATGGCTTTGTCAGTTGATGCTCCAATAAAATTGTCGGACGAAGCTAAAGGCAGTAATGGTAATTTGGCGGTATAATTATGCAATGCTTCATAACGCAAGCGCAAACCTGGAGCAATAGCGCCACCCAGATAATTGTTTTGCTGGTCTACAAAATCATAAGTAATGCAAGTGCCGGCGTCAATAACGAGCCGGTTTTGTTTGGGAAAAGACAAAACGGCACCAGCGGCAAGCACCATTCGGTCGACGCCAAGTGTCGCAGGTGTTTCGTATTTATTACTAAAAGGAAAAAGGTTTTCGTGTGTAATAAATGTGACTTTTGCTTTTTTTTCAAAATCCAAAAATGTTTGTTTTTGACTATTTCCTACCGAAGCAACTACAATTTGAGTAATTTTTGGATGGTCGTTTAGTATTTTTTGGATGGATTTGACAAGCTCATTATTAAAAAACACATCATTAGCAATAATGCTATTGCCCTCAAAAACAGCGGCTTTAATTCGGCTATTGCCTACATCTATAGTCAGAATCATAATTTGAATGTTGCGACTGCGAATTTACGCATTCATTTTTTTTTAAAATTTGTTTTGGATAAATTAAAAAAGCTGTTATATTTGCACCCGCTAACAAGTTTAGTGAACTCTATGAAAATAAGAGTGAATTGAAATAGTAGCAACGGTACCTTAGCTCAGATGGTAGAGCAATGGACTGAAAATCCATGTGTCCCTGGTTCGATCCCTGGAGGTACCACAAAACCCGAATTTAACGATTCGGGTTTTTTGTTTTTATTTCATTTCGGTTTTGATTTAATAGCATACGATTCTCTATTGGTTGTATTTCACTTTAAACCTTACAACAAGCATCTAATTTTTCAACACTTGCTGGATCGGCTTTTACCTCATCGGCATCATAACCCAATTTAGAAATGGCTTCTTTAATTTTTTGAAGATTGGTTTTTTTGGCATTATAATACACGGTAAACGTCATTGCTTTATCATCTAATTCATACATTTTTACCCCTTTTATTTTAAGCATTTCGGTTTTGAATTTCATACCGCAAGTTTCGCATGCAGTGCAATGGTCGCAATTTAAAGTAGTTTTGATCACTGCTTTCTGATTTGTTTTTTGGGCAGTTACAGCATTTGACGCCAAAAATACGGTCACTAAAATCAGTAGGGATTTCAATAGGTTTTTCATCTTTTTAAAGCATTATTATTTGTGATTAATTTTAAAATATTAGATCCTTACTTTTATTGAAGCATATATGTTAGCAAAAATAACAATAAAAAAGTACACAAAAATTACTTGGAAATATTATTGGAAAAAATAATCCAATTGCTCCTGTAATTTTTTATTTCATACTTAATCTAAAAAAAAAGCGTTATTCTTTTTATCGAATTGAATATAAAATTAAAAATTAGCTATTTTTGTCAAGCAGGTAAAATTCTTTTCATAATCACAATCAAAACTCAAGCTGTATATGATGTTTTTAAATTTTTTATTGCAAGCCAATCCTATTGCCGATTCTATTGCTAATGCCGCTAACCAAGCCGCAACAACTGATGTTAGCGTTACCGAAAACGTTTCGTATCTCGAATTTGTGATGAAAGGTGGTGTCATGATAGTTCCAATTATCCTTTTGCTGTTCTTTTGTATATATGTGATCATTGAACGCTATTTGTCTATTAAAAAAGCCACAAAGCAAGATGTCATGTTGCTTAATGATGTGAAAATTCAATTGAAAGCCGGAAAAATTGATAATGCTTCAATGGTGTGTAACCGCCAACCAACAGCATCTGGTAATATTTTAAGAAGTGGCATTGGCCTTATAGGAAGGCCTGTGGGCGAAATTGAATCGATGATGGACAAAACGACCAACGTCGAAATCGCACAAATGGAAAAAGGACTCGGTCATTTGGGGTTGATTTCGGGAATTGCACCGATTCTTGGATTTATAGGAACGATTTCGGGTGTAATCAAAATTTTTCATACCATATCCAATACCGGAAATCTTAATATTCAAACCATTTCAGGAGGTTTATATGAAAAAATGATCAGTAGTGGTGCTGGTCTTGTTGTTGGTGTCGTTGCCTATTCTGCTTACCATTTATTTAACATGATGATTGATAATTTTGCCTTAAAAGCACAAAAACAATCCATCGAACTCATTAATATCATAAACGAACCGCAACATGGCAATTAGAAGAAACAAGCGTTTTCACGCAGAAATACCTACATCGTCTTTGAGCGATATCATGTTTTTTTTGTTTTTGTTCTTTTTGATTATCTCGACTTTGGCGAATCCAAATGTGATTAAGCTGACTTTACCAAAAGCAAAATCCAACGAAACTACCAACAAAGACCACATTAGCCTTTCGGTAACCGAAGACCAACAATATTATATCAACAAAGAACTGGTTCCTTTTGATCAATTGGAACAAGTTTTATACGAAAAAACAACAGCTGCCAATGACAAAGTAGTAGTGGTTCGGGTTCCTGCAGATAATAAAGTACAAGATTTGGTCGATTTGATGCAAATGGGCGTTAAGCTAAAACTGAATTTTGTAATTGCAACATCGAAATAAAATACTTTAAAAAAATATTAATTGCTCTATCCCGAATTCATAAGATTTCGGGATTTTTTATGTAAAAACTTTCTGAAAATGTATCACATTATTACTTCAAAAAGTGCTCAACTTTCGATATCAAAAATACCTGTAATGTGTTTTTGTAATAACATAAAATCTCAAGCAATTAAAATAGGTACGTAAATCTTTATTTTGGCGAAGTATTGGTTTTTTGTTATTTTTGAGGCGTCTGAAAATTGTCGTATATTATTTTTCACTAAATAAAATATATGGGATTCTCAGACACTTTTTATTTTAGCATTTTGGATGGTCATAAAATTAACTTACAAAAATTGTAGGATTTTTGATTAACTTTAATGTACCTTTAATACAAGAAAGTAACAGACAATTTATTATTAGAAACAAATAAAACTGAGCACTCCCGAAGATTCGTGATGGCTTTGTGGCAAAAAGATATGTTAAAGCAATTCCTAAATTTAAAGTTATCCCAAAAATTATCTCCACAGCAAATCCAGCTGATGAAGCTAATTCAATTGCCCACGCAAGCTTTTGAACAACGTTTGTTAGAAGAAATGAATGAAAACCCAGCATTAGAGCCTGGTAAAGAAGAAGACGAGTTCGAAAAAGACGAGTTCGATATGGAAATATTTGACGATTATGATGACTCCGAATCAGACCGAATTGAAGCCGAAGACATCAATATAGACGAATATTTAAGCCTCGACGATACGCCCGATTACAAAACACAAGCCAATAATTATAGTGACGACGACGAGGAACTGGAAACGCCATTTGCTGCGCCAGTTAGTTTTCATCAGGATTTAATCAATCAACTCAATACTTTTATTTTGAATGACGAAGAACGCGAAATTGCCGAATTCCTTGTAGGAAGTATTGATGATATGGGTTACATTAGACGCAGTATTCCTGATATAGTTGACGATATGGCGTTTACACAAGGTGTTTATACCGACGAAAAAAATGTCGAACGCATGCTTCATGTTATACATGAATTAGAACCTTCGGGCGTTGGCGCACGCGATTTAAAAGAATGTCTGCTCTTGCAACTCAAACACAAAACACCGACCGAATATGTGGCATTGGCAACTGATATTATCGAAAATCAATTTGAAGCTTTTACAAAGAAACACTATGATAAACTGACACAAAAATACAATGTGTCGAATGAACAACTCAAAAAAGCGGTTCACGAAATAGAAAAACTCAATCCAAAACCCGGTGGCTCATTTACTGGAAACAATAAAGTTACTGAAAATGTAGTGCCCGATTTTGCAATTAGAATCGTCGAAGGCGAATTAGAATTGACCTTAAATGGTCGCAATGCGCCTACACTTCATGTTTCCCGTGACTATCAGGAAATGATGCAAACTTATAAAGATTCGCGCGAGAAATCGAATGCACAAAAAGATGCTGTTCAATTTATCAAACAAAAACTCGATTCTGCAAAATGGTTTATAGACGCAATCAAACAAAGACAAGAAACACTTTTTGTTACCATGAATGCCATCATGCACTACCAAGAAGAATTCTTTTTGGAAGGCGACGAAACCAAACTCAAACCGATGATTCTAAAAGACATTGCAGATTCGATTGGCTTAGATATTTCGACCGTTTCGCGCGTAGCCAATAGCAAATATGTTGAAACACCTTATGGCACAAAATTGATTAAAGAATTTTTTTCGGAAGCCATGACCAATGACCAAGGCGAAGAGGTTTCGACTTTAGAAATCAAAAAAATTCTTAAAGATGTTATTGACGAAGAAGACAAACACAAACCATTAACTGATGATCAATTGGCTGATATTTTAAAAGAAAAAGGCTATCCAATAGCCCGAAGAACGATTGCCAAATACAGAGAGCAATTAGAAATTTCGGTTGCAAGAATGAGAAAAAAAATGTAGTTGTTTTGAAAAAAATCCTTCCCTTATTTTCTTATCTTTTTCATCCGCTATTTATTTCGGTTTACGCGGTTTTGATTTTCTTTTTTTTTGGTAAAACCTATTTTGAATATCCCGAAATTTATTTGATAATCATACAAATCGTTATCATTACCATATTTATTCCGATTACGTTTTATTATCTTTTGCTTACGCTAGGAAAAGTCGATTCGATCATGTTGGCCAATAAAGCCGAACGAAAAATTCCATTGCTGATTCATGCCATTTTGCTTTCTATTTTAATACAAAAAAGCATCACCATTTTGGTTTGTGCCGAATTGTATTTTTTCTTTTTAGGCAGTTTAATCAGCACGGTATTGGCGCTTTTAGTACTTTTTGTAGGATACAAAGCCAGTTTACACATGATTGGAATGACCGCTTTATCAGTATTTGCGATTGCCGTAAGCCTGCATTTTGAAACGAGAATGATTTTTATAATTGTATTCTTGTTGATTGCTACCGGATTTGTTGCAACTTCAAGACTCGAAATGAAAGCGCATACTTTTAAAGAACTAATTTTAGGAAGTGCCATCGGATTTTTACCGCAATTGTTGTTGCTGTATTTCTGGCTATAAAATATAAAACATCAATCCCAAATTGAGTGTTTTCATGTCGATTGCTTTTCCGTCAATCGCTGCCGTTTTAAAAATCGGATTCAAACCATAATAGGCATGAAAATTCCAGGTATTGAATCCAAAAGCAACAAAAGGGCCGTATTGAAGTTTGTTGAAATCGTTGTTGTTGGTTACAGTAATTTCGGTTTCTCCAATATATTTTGTTTTATCAAAAAGCAAGTACCGCACTTTAAAACCAGTATAAACACGCCAGAATTTATGCGATTCGGGCGTTGCACTCCGCCATCGTAATTCTAATGGAAAATCAAGAAAGACCTGTTCTAATTTGTTTCTGGAATAATTGGCGTCTTGAAGAATTTCATAACTTATTGTTCCTGCAGTTTTTGAAACTAATAAATTTTGGCGGTATTTATTGTATGAAAATCCGAGACCTAAAGCCACCGCAAAAGTTCGTTTTTTATTAATTGGCATATCGCGCAAAAAACCGATGTCGATTCCGGTTGACAATCCATTTTGTGCAAAATCATTGGGTTTTTGACTCAAAAGATTATAGGTCAATCCAAAATAAAATTGGTCTTCCCGAAACAACGAATCAATTTTGGTGTAAAAAACCGTGTCTTTTTCGGTCAATGGCAGTTTCTCTTTTTCTTGCGAAAAAGAGGCTAGGGTCAATAATAAAAATAAAATTCTGAAAAAGTGCATCAGCAAAAATTGAGCTATAAAATTAAGAAAAAAAGTGGATAAAAAACGTGCTGGATTTTATTGCGTTTCTTAAAAAAAAACTTACGGGAATAAGTGCTTTGATACATTTTGTAAAGAAAAAGCGATTCGAACCAACCCTTTAATTAATTTTTTCTAAAAATTAAAACTTAATTATTGCAGAGAGGAAGGGATTCGAACCAACCCTTTAATTAATTTTTTCTAAAAATTAAAACTTAATTCTTGCAGAGAGGAAGGGATTCGAACCAACCCTTTAATTAATTTTTTCTAAAAATTAAAACTTAATTCTTGCAGAGAGGAAGGGATTCGAACCAACCCTTTAATTAATTTTTTCTAAAAATTAAAACTTAATTCTTGCAGAGAGGAAGGGATTCGAACCAACCCTTTAATTAATTTTTTCTAAAAATTAAAACTTAATTCTTGCAGAGAGGAAGGGATTCGAACCAACCCTTTAATTAATTTTTTCTAAAAATTAAAACTTAATTCTTGCAGAGAGGAAGGGATTCGAACCAACCCTTTAATTAATTTTTTCTAAAAATTAAAACTTAATTCTTGCAGAGAGGAAGGGATTCGAACCCTCGATATGTTACCATATACACGCTTTCCAAGCGTGCGCCTTCAGCCACTCGGCCACCTCTCTATTTTGAGGTTGCAAAGAAACAAAAAAATTAAGCGCTAAACCAAATAAAAAAATACTTTTTATTCAACCTCTCCACGCAATGACGTTTCAAAAATTGTTTTAAAAACATTGTGCGCCACATTTTGTCCCAACAAATACATCAGCTTCGTAATCGCGGCTTCGGTCGTAATATCTTTACCCGAAATAACACCAATGTGTTTCATCCAAGTACTGGTTTCATAATGACCCATACTTACACTTCCGCCAGAACATTGGGTAACATTAATAATATGTAAGCCTTTTTGAATGGCTTTTTTAAGCAATTGCAAAAACCAGTCTTGCGTTGGTGCGTTGCCTGCACCATACGTTTCTAAAACAATGCCTTTTAAATTTGGAATTTCAAGTATGGCCGAAAGTACCACTTCACTAATACCAGGAAACATTTTTATGATGGCTACATTATTATCCAAATTTTTGTGGACTACTAATTTTTTAGCTCTTTTTTTTGGCAAAAACAACTCTGAATTTAATTTTAAATGCACGCCCGATTCAGCCAAAGCAGGATAATTTGACGAAGTAAAAGCTTTAAAATGTTCTGCATTAATTTTTGTAGTCCGATTGCCACGGTACAATTTGTATTCAAAATACAAACAAACTTCGTTGATTACCGATTTATTTTTTTGTTGCAAAGATGCGATTTGTATGGCGGTAATCAGATTTTCTTTGGCGTCGGTTCGCAAATCTCCAATCGGCAATTGCGAGCCCGTAAACACAACAGGTTTTGATAAATTTTCTAACATAAAACTCAAAGCCGAAGCCGAGTAGGACATGGTATCAGAACCGTGAAGCACAACAAATCCATCAAAAGCATCATAATTGGTTTCGATAATCGTGGCCATTTTTACCCATTTTTCGGGATTCATGTTAGAAGAATCTATTGGATTTTCGAATGAAATGGTTTCGATTTCACAATCCAATTGTTTAAGCTCTGGGATTTTTTGTGATAATTTACTGAAATTGAACGCTTTGAGCGCGCCAGTTTCAAAATCCTTCATCATTCCGATAGTACCTCCTGTATAAATAAGTAATATCTTGGCTTTAAACTGCATCATTGGATGTTAAGATTAGTTACAAATATAATTAATTAGCCAACAAAAAGTACTTTGATTTGCAACCGCATTTATAATACCTAAATTCAAATACCCCAAATTTTTAATTCTCTGCGAAAAAAAATTCGGAAGCTAAACTACATTAATATATTTGGATTTATTTACTACAGGATTGGCATACATTTTCAAAAAACCCTCTAGTTCAATTGGATTGTCTTCATTAATTCGCATTTCTAGACGGCGTTCAAAAAGTGATTTTTCATTTTCGGTATAATGCGACTTGTACATTTGAGTTTTATAAAGCAAATCGTAAGCAATATAGTTGGTCGGCCATAATTTGTAAGAACTTAAAATCGAATCGTCAATCGCCGTCGCCAATGCCTGAATTTGCTTGTTACTATTATCAAATTGATTGGCGATCTGGTCAATTTCATGGTCCAATACATCGCCAACATGAATGTGGATGTGTTTCTTTTGTCCCATTATGCCGCTTAAAAGCGTCATAAAATCTTCGTTTTTTTCTTTAATATAGGTTTCATTGTTTGCTTCGGCCTTCAATTGTGGCATTTTTAAAGCATCTGTTGGGTCATATTCATAAGAAATTGAAACGGGAACAATTTTTATCTTTTTAAAATAATCGGTCAAATTGGTTTCTTCTGAACCCATGGCAAGCATTTTTAAAACGCCTGGATGTGTAGCATCATTGCCATCTTTGGTACGACCTTCGCGGTGGGCAATCCAAACCGAACGGTTTTCGCGAAGCAGCAATTGTCCAATATACTCGGACATTAACTTTGAACTTTGCAACATTTCGCGCGGTGGTAATCCTCTTTGAACCAAAAAATTTCGGTTTAATTTTGCCAAAGCACTTAAAAATGCTTTTTTTACCAAATTGTCACCAATGGCCGAAGCGGTCATTACCAAACCATGATCAAAAAGTGATGCATTAAGCAATGAAGTATCCAAAATGATATCCCGATGATTGGAAATAAACAAATAGGAGGTGTTTTTATGAAGTTTTTCAAATCCTGAAGTGGTCAAACCATCAGAGCTTCTTTTTAAAACTTGTTGTACCGATTGGTAGATAAAATTAGATTGAAAATCGCGAATAGAATGCGTTTTTTTTAGTTGTTCTTTCCAAATGGCATCATCGACATCTGGAAATGTAAAATTCATTAACGCTTTCATCATCGGATGATGCATCACTTTTTGTATGGCTTCGTTGATTTCGGCGTCATAAAACGGGCGAATTGCATCAAATCTTTGCATTATAGAATAATTTATAGATGCGCAAAATAACAAAATTTTATCGACATCGGAGTTTACTTTTTATTAAATACAGACCAATACACTAAAATTGCTTGATACTTTTTTTATCCGAATTTCAGCATTTTACAAGAAATATTCTATATTTAAGTTACAATAATCTTAAAAAAAATGTACAAAATTTATTTAATTTAATTTTTAAATATCATGATTTGTGGCAATAAGTGCCTCATGGTATAATTAATTTTTTAGGCATTTGACCTCGATTAAATCCCAAAAACTGCATTGGCATTTTGTGTGGTGATTTGAGCGACTTCGGCTTCAGAAAGGTTATAAATTTCGGCTAACTTTTTCAGCACATGAACCACATAACTGCTTTCGTTTCTTTTACCGCGAAATGGGTTGGGTGCCAAATAAGGCGAATCGGTTTCGAGCACAATATTATTGAGGTCAATTTGTTTTAAAAACTGATCTATTTTTCCGTTTTTAAAGGTGACAACTCCGCCAATTCCGAGTTTCATGTTATAGGAAATTGCCTGTAATGCTTGTTCATACGTTCCCGAAAAACAATGAAATATTCCGAATAAATCGGGTGCCTTTTCTGACGCTAACACTTCAAAAACTTCATCAAAAGCGTCACGACAATGAATGTTTATGGGCAATTTGTATTTTTTCGCCAATTGAATTTGATGTTTAAATGCTATTTTCTGAATTTCAAGTGTCGTTTTGTCCCAATACAAATCAATCCCAATTTCGCCAATTGCATGAAATTTTCTTTCAGAAAGTTGTGTTTCAACATGCTTTAATTCGTCCAGATAATTGGCTTTGACATAGCACGGATGCAAACCCATCATCAAAAATACGCTCTTGGGATATTGTGCTTCCAATTCATACATTTTTTGGGTAAAACTGGAGTCAATCGAAGGCACAAAAATGTGTTGTACTCCAGCACCAGTGGCGCGTTGCATCATTGTATGGCGGTCCTCGTCAAATGCTTCGCTGTAAAGATGCGAATGGGTATCGGTAATTATTGGAGTCAAGATTATAATTTTATTAATGGTGCCAAAGTTACTAACATTCTTTAGATTTTAAAACTTGGTGTATCTTTGAGCAAATCTTTACCAATTGTTTTCAAAAAAAATGAAGCACCTTCACGATATTCTTAAACCAGAAAAGTATAAAAAAATAAAATTTAAAGTTACAAAAACCCAGCATTTGTTGATTAAAGCACGAATAAATGGCATTCTTGGTAATTTTATTTTAGACACAGGCGCCTCCTCAAGTTGTGTGGGTTTTGAAAGTGTTGCGGTATTTGAATTGGATGCGAAAAAGTCAAAAACCAAAGCTTCTGGTGCCGGGGCAACAGGAATGTTCACTCAAGTTTCGGTCAACAATACCTTAAAACTCGGACGCTGGAACGCTGATAATTTTATGTTGGTTATTTTTGATTTATCACATGTCAATGATGCCTTAATGGAGCACAAAACAAAACCTGTTGATGGTATTATTGGTGCAGATATCTTGATGAAAGGCAAAGCGATAATCGACTACTTTAACCATTGTTTGTATTTGCAGTAAAAATCATACATTTACACGCACATACTTACAATCATGGAAAAAAATTACTTTAAGATACTGCTGTTGACTTTTTTTGGATTGTTTACAGGAACTGCCTTTGCGCAAGGACCTACATTATATTTGTCTAGTTCGGGAAATTACAATGTCATCGAAGGAAATACAAGATCGTTTACTGTAAATCTTTACAGTGCGAGTACAACGCCCATAACAGTTACCCTGACTACGATTGCAGAAACGGCTGATAGCAGCGATTATGTGTCGTTGTCTGCAACAATAACTATTCCGGCTGGACAAATTGCTTCATCGGCGACGACCTTACAAACCATCAATGACGCGTTGGCGGAATCAGATGAAACAGTAGGAATTCTGGCAACAGTAACTTCGGGAAATACAGCAAATCTTACCGCAACGCTATCTTTAACCATCAAAGATAATGATACGACACCTGGTTTTTCAATAACCTCCTATGCATCGTCAACCGAAGGGCAAAGCGGTTCTGTCAGTCTTAACTTGACTGCTCCTTTTAATAGTACGATTGCAGTGAGTATAATATCTGCAATTGGCACAGCCACTGCGAATGATTTTACGCCAATAAATACGGTCGTTTATATTCCAGCCGGATCAACCAGCGTATCTGTACCCTACTCCACATCAAATGATTTAATTGCAGAAATTAATGAAACGTTTATTTTATCAGCAACCGTAACCTCCGGAAATACTACAACTAATGCTGCAAGTTGTACTGTAACAATTATTGACAATGACACAATCCCTAGTTTGCGCATAGGAGATCGTAGTGCAACAGAAGGGCAAGATGTTTATTTTTATGCTTATTTAAGTAACCCATACCAGTCAAATATTGTTATTCAATTTACTACAACTACGGGAACGGCGGGAGCTGCAGATTTCACATCAGTTACCACGACCCGAACGATTGCTGCAGGAAGTACCTATACTTCTTTAACCATTCCGACGACTAACGATGTGCTTGATGAAGCTGTTGAATCGTTTACCATTGCTGGGACATCAGCAGGAATTTCAAATTCACCTGAAATAGCCATCGCTTCAATTGTCGATAATGATGGTCTACCTGATTTAAGTATATCGGTAGTAGCCAATAATGAAACGGACAATAGTGTTATCGAGGGAGAGGAAGTTCGATTGTATGTACGTTTAACTCATACAAGTCCTAGCCCGACAATTATCGATGTAACAACTATACCAGAAACCGCCAACGCTTCTGATTTTGTTCCGCTGACTACAACAGTTACCATTCCTGCTGGAAACTTTTCTGTAAATTATTTATTAATACCAACGCTGATAGATACTTTGGAGGAAGCTACAGAAACTTTTACAATCACTGCCACGACCACTAACGGCAATACCTATAATACATCCGATACTACTATTGCTACCATTAGAGATAATTATAATATAAACGCTTATAATGACCAAATAGAAACGGTGGCTAATGTTGGAGGCGCTGTAGCACTACTTACAAACGACTTGCTGCACGGACTGCCGTTGAATGCTTCTGATGTTGCTATTTCATTAGCGGCTAACAATTTGGGTGCAACGGTAGATGCGCAAGGCGTCTTGACCATTCCTTCCACTGTTCCGATGGGATATTACCAGTTAAATTATACCGTTTGCGAAACCGCCAATCCTGCGCTTTGTGATACCGCCAACATTTCGGTTCAGGTTAGATCACCATTAAATTGTGCTTATGGCGCTACCTATTCTGATTACAACGGAGACGGTTTTACTAGTGTTGGCGATTTGATTACTTATGTGTTTACGATTTCAAATCTTGGAAATGTACCCATCAGCAATATAGCAGTTGAATATTCTTGGAACATTGACCTACTTGGCGGGTCCATTGCTTTGTTGGATCCTGGTGCTTCCGATAGCACAACCTTCACCTTGACGCATATTATCACACAGAACGACATCAATTTTGGATTTTTTCCGCAACAGTTTGAATTGTCATTTAAAGGCATCTATAATGGTTATGAAGTTAATTGTTATCCAGCATTTGATGGGCTATTTGAATTTTCGATTCCAGACGCCATTCGTCTTAAAGCATTTGTTGATAGCAACGCCAACGGCATTCAGGAAAGTTCAGAACCCAACTTCCCTTTGGGACATTTTACTTATAAAATCAATGCTTCTGGCGAGGTACATTATCTTCATAGCAATCCTTTCTTCTTATACGAATCCAATCCAGCAACACTTTACAACATCAACTATGTTGTTGACAGTCAATATGCGGCTTACAATACCTGTTTGGTTTCGTATTCTGATGTAAATGTTACAACGGGCTCTGGAGTAACAACATTAAATTTTCCTATAATTGTAACGCCTCACAACGATCTATCGATTGCATTTCTGAATTACAATCAACCTCCACGGCCTGGTTTTTACTACAACAATTACCTTGTTTTTAAAAACAATTCTTACAATACAATCAGCAACGGCGTTGTTACCTTTACGAAAGATAGTGCGATAACCATTACAAGTACTTCGCAAACAACCACTGCTACACCGACCGGCTTTACACACAACTTTACCGACCTTCAACCTTATGCGTCGCGCTACATCGGGATACAAATGCTGGTGCCACCAATTCCGACCGTTGATTTGGGAGATTTGACCACTAACACCGCTTCGATATCTTTACTCTCGGATGATATAAATACCAATAATAATAGTGACAGTCTTACACAAACAATAATTGGTTCTTATGACCCGAATGACAAAACCGAAAAGCATGGTTCGCAAATTGTTCATTCTTCATTTACAGCCAATGATTACCTTACCTATACCATTCGTTTTGAAAATACTGGAACGGCTAATGCTATTAATATTAGAGTAAGTGACGTGCTTGATGCAAAACTTGATGCAACTTCAATTCGTATGGTAGATGCTAGTGCGACCTATACATTGGAGCGTGTTGGTAATAATTTGACATGGAATTTTTTCGGAATTGATTTGCCTCCATCAGTCGAAAACACACAAACAGGCAACGGCTACATTACGTTTCAAGTAAAACCAAAACCTGGCTTTTTGTTGGGTGACATTATTCCGAATACTGCCAATATTTATTTCGATTTTAATCCGGCGATTGTTACTAATGAATGTACAACAGCATTTGTTGCCACTTTAGGAACCGATAGCTTTAGCAACAGCGATTTTACATTTTATCCGAATCCAACAAAAAATATTTTGAATATTGCATTAAAAAATAATTCCGACACCATTGATGCTATTGGTGTTAACGATGTTTTAGGAAAAACAATCATTTTCAAAAAAGTAAATAATGCCAATGCAACAGTCGATTTGTCTGCATTTGCTAACGGTTTTTATTTTGTTAAGATTACAGTCAATGGCACCGAAAAGGTACTTAAGATAGTAAAAGAATAAAACACACTATGTTCTATTAAAAAACCGATTTGATCTCATTTCAAATCGGTTTTTTATTACCAATATGTCAAATAAAATCACTTTTCAGAATGCTTTTTCAAAGAAAAGTAAGCCACAAAAGTACTGATTAGCATAAAAAACCCGCCTAAAATAAACGGTGCGCCAGCAAATTGAAACGGTGCACCTTCGTGGGTGAAATAGTAAAAAGTAGTTGACATGAGTGGCGGACCGACAATGGCCGATGCACTCATCAAACTTGCCAAAGTGCCTTGGATTTCGCCTTGCTCCGATGGCGGGACTTGACCAGAAACTACGGCTTGCAAAGCAGGACCAGCAATACCACCAAGGCAATACGGAATCAAAAACACAAACATCATCCAACTTTCGGTTGCGACTGCAAATAAAGTCATGCCAACGGTATAAAGTGCCAATCCTATATAAATACTTTTTTCATTTCCCAATATTGGATTGATCCATCGAATTAATCCGCCTTGTACAATTCCGACCAACAACCCAACGGCACCTAGTGAAATTCCGACCATTCTTTCGTCCCAATTGAATTGATAAATTGTAAAATAACTCCAATTGCTATGAACAGCATGTGAGCCTACATAAAGCAAGAAAATGGCAGTAACAAGTCCAATTAATTGGGGATGTTTTTTCAAACTCAAAAATGCTCCGATCGGATTGGCGCGTTTCCACTCAAAAGCCCTTCGGTTTTCTTTAGCCAAAGATTCGGGTAAAATAAAATAGCCATAAATAAAATTCAGCAAACACAAAACGGCTGCAGCATAAAACGGCACACGCGCACCATATTGTCCAAGTAAACCACCAATTACGGGTCCGATAATAAAGCCCAATCCAAAAGCAGCGCCAATCATTCCGAAGTTTTTGGCGCGATTTTCGAGTGTGCTCACATCGGCAATATAGGCCGAGGCTGTGGTGATACTAGCGCCGGTAACGCCTGCAATAATACGACCAATAAACAACCAGGTTATTGTTGGCGCTAATGACAGCAAGAGATAATCCAAAGCAAAAGCAAAAAGGGAGATTAAAATAATAGGCCTTCTTCCAAATTTATCGCTCAAATTGCCAATCAAAGGAGCAAACAAAAATTGGGTTATAGCGTAGGCAAAAGTCAACCAACCACCATATTTTGAAGCTTCGCTGATATCGCCATTAATTAACTCTTTGATTAATTTTGGAATAACAGGAATTATAATTCCCCAACCCGTAATGTCGATCAGCATCGTTATAAAAATAAATCCGATAGCTGCTTGTTTTTGGTTTTGTTTCATAGCTTCAAATGAAATACAAATTAACGGAAAACAATTTTATAATTTACTTCCTTTTATGCACGAAAATAATGTATAAAGGCTATTATCGACTAAATTCTATTAAGATTTAATTAACAAACAAATTTTTACTTTTTTGTTTCGAATATTTATCTGATTGATTTTGGCAGGGGTAAAAAATATTTATATTTGCAACTCAAAATTTTATCAAAAACAAAACATTATGAAAAAATTATTTTTATTCGTTTCAGCAATTGCTATTACGCTTTCTTTAAATTCTTGTTCAAAAGACAGTAACGGAGGAGGAGGTTCAATGAGTTTGAAAATTAACGGAACTAAAAAAAGCTTTAAAACCATTGCATTTAGTTTTGAAGGAATAACCGATGTGTATGGTTATATTGGCAGTTTAGAAAATCCTACTGAAGAAGTAAGTTTTGTTTTAACATCGGGTACTGGTGATAAAATTACTGACTTTACTTATGATACTGTAGATGACTCATACGATGCTTTAACTTTTACATCAAATGTAACTGTTAACTCTACGTCTAGTGCAAAAGGAACTTTCGAAGGAACTTTAAAACCATTCCTTGGTACAGGAGAAAACTTAACCATCACTGAAGGAACTTTCTCATCAAATGTTATCACTGAATAAATAAAATAGTGGATAAAAAAAAAGCCTTTTAGCAATGCTAAACGGCTTTTTTTTATTTGGAGCAATTTTGATTATAATTCCAATGCCTTTTTTGCATCGCCACCCATCAACAATTCCAATGGATTTTCTAATGCATCTTTTACGGCCACAAGAAAACCGACCGATTCTCTTCCGTCGATGATTCGGTGGTCATAAGAAAGTGCCACATACATCATTGGGTGAATTTCTACTTTTCCGTTTACCGCAATTGGTCGCTCGATAATGTTGTGCATTCCAAGTATTCCTGATTGTGGTGGGTTGATAATTGGTGTTGACAACATACTGCCAAAAACACCGCCGTTGGTAATGGTAAATGTACCTCCAGTCATATCGTCAACCGTAATTTGTCCGTCACGTGCTTTGATTGCCAATCTTTTAATTTCTGCTTCTATGCCTCGAAAAGTTAAGTTTTCGGCACTTCTTACTACAGGAACCATCAATCCTTTTGGACCAGAAACTGCGATCGAAATATCGGCAAAGTCATAAGTGATTTTTTCTTGACCATCAATCATAGAGTTCACATCTGGAAACAACTGCAATGCTCTTGTCACTGCTTTTGTAAAAAATGACATATAACCCAAACCAACACCTGCGTGTTTTGCTTTAAAGGCATCTTTGTACTCGTTGCGAATGAGATTAATTGGCGTCATATTGACTTCGTTAAAAGTCGTTAGCATCGCGGTTTCATTTTTTGCTGCAACCAAACGTTCTGCTACTTTTCGGCGGAGCATGGATAATTTGGTACGACTAGAACTGCGATTGCCTCCGGTTGGCGTTCCCATTGATGGCACTGCATTTAGGGCGTCGTCTTTGGTGATTCTTCCCTCTTTTCCGGTACCGATGATATCGCTCGGTTGTATGCTTTTTTCGTCTAATATTTTTCGTGCTGCCGGCGAAGGTGTACCTGATGCGTAAGAAGTTGGCACAACGGGAGCCACTTTGGGAGCTTCTTTAACATCCTCTTTTGGCGTTTCTTTTTTCTCTTCGGCTTTTGGTGCTTCAGTAGCGGTAGCAGTTCCAGAAGGTTTTGCTGCAGCAGTATCAATCAGACATACTACGGCACCAACGGCAACAGCATCGCCTTCTTCGGCTTTTAGCGTAATGATTCCACTGGCTTCAGCTGGCAATTCTAATGTGGCTTTATCCGAATCTACTTCGGCTATCGCTTGGTCTTTTTCTACATAATCGCCATCTTTTACTAACCAAGTGGCGATTTCTACTTCTTTAATTGACTCTCCTGGAGAGGGAACTTTCATTTCTAAAATCATGATCTATAATTTTATTGGTGTATGTATTTTATTGTTTCAAATTTAATCAAATGGCTAGCCCTGATTGCAGTGAAAATCCTTTTTTCTATTCTTTTTAAAAAAAAGATTGCAACGAAAAGCAGGAATTTGCTCCTAACTAAATAAATTTTTATCAAAAACCATGGCAATTGCGGCGGCATGGCGTTTTTTAGAACGGGCATAACTTCCGGCAGCAGGCGCACTATAGGCTTTTAGCGATGCAACTCTCAATTTCACTAAATTGAAATGCATCAACATATAACTATAAGCACCCATGTTGCGCGGCTCTTCTTGTGCCCAAACGTAATCGTCGGCGTTTGGATAACTCGCTATTATTGTTTTTAACTGCTCAACTGGCAACGGAAAAAGTTGTTCGATTCGGACCAGCGCTACATCATTTCGGGCGTTGGTTTCGCGTTCAGCTAATAAATCGTAATAAAATTTTCCGGTACAAAACACCAATGTCTTAACCTCGTTTTTGTTGATAATAGTATCATCAATAGTCTCTTGAAAACTGCCATTTGCGAATTCATCGACACTCGAAACTACTAATGGATGGCGCAATAAACTTTTTGGTGTGAATACTATTAATGGTTTTCTGTAAGTAGTTTTCATTTGTCGGCGCAACAAATGATAAAAATTGGCAGGCGTTGTACAATCGGCAACAAACATATTTTCGTTGGCACATTGCTGCAAATAACGCTCCATTCTGGCCGATGAATGCTCTGCTCCTTGTCCTTCATAACCGTGTGGCAAAAGCATAACCAAACCATTTTGATTGTTCCATTTGTCTTCGGCGGCAGAGATGTATTGGTCAATCATGATTTGTGCACCATTAGAGAAATCTCCAAATTGTGCTTCCCAAATGGTCAATGTTTTTGGACTTGCCAAAGCATAACCATAATCAAATCCGACTACGCCATATTCTGAAAGTAATGAATTAAAAATATTGAATTTGCCAACAATGGTTCCTGTAGTATTATTTAGATTTTGCAAAAGAATGACTTCTTCTTCTGAATCTTCAACTTTTACAACTGCATGTCGGTGCGAAAAAGTACCTCTTTCGACATCTTGACCAGAAATACGAACATCATAACCTTCGGTCAATAAACTGCCGTAAGCCAACAACTCGGCCAGCGCCCAATCGAGTTTATCGGTCTCAAAAAACATTGTTTTTCGGTCGTTGATGAGTTTGGCGATTTTGCCAATGAATTTTTTGTCTGAAGGCAATTCAGTAATTACTTTTGCAATTTCGGTCAATGTTGCTTTTGAAAACGTAGTGTCGACTTTTTGAAGCATTTCGGCTGCATTGGCTTGCATAAAACCTTGCCATTCATTTTGCATGAAAGGTGTAATAATGGTCAAATCTTTTTTACGTGAAGCTTCAAGATTTTCTTCTAGTAAAGCTTTGTATCGGTCTTCTAATCCTTTTACGTAAGTGTCATTTATAACGCCTTCTGCAATCAATCGCTCCGCATAAATATCACGTGGGTTTTGATGTTTTGCGATGATTTTATATAATTTTGGCTGTGTAAAACGAGGTTCGTCGCCTTCGTTGTGGCCGTATTTTCTGTAACCCAATAAGTCGATAAATACATCGCTTCCAAACTGCATGCGGTAATCTAGCGCAAAAAGCATGGCATGCACCACGGCTTCGGTATCATCGGCATTGACATGCAATACAGGTGATAAAGTCACTTTTGCCACATCTGTACAATAAGTTGATGAACGCGCATCCAAATAATTGGTTGTAAAACCGACTTGATTGTTAATGACAATATGAATGGTTCCGCCAGTTTTATAACCGTCTAACTGCGCCATTTGAACAATTTCATAAACGATGCCTTGTCCAGCTACAGCAGCGTCACCATGCAAAGCAATTGGCAAAACTTTTGAAAAATCATCTGGAAAATAGCGGTCTTGTTTGGCGCGAGTGATGCCTTCGATAACGGCGCCAACGGTTTCAAGATGCGAAGGATTGGGCGCCAAATTGATATTGATACTTTTGCCTGATTGGGTTCTTCGGTCAGAAGTCAATCCCAAATGGTATTTTACATCTCCGTCAAAAAGGGCATCATCATCATAATCTTTACCATCAAATTCAGAAAAAATATCCTGCGTTGATTTGCCAAAAATATTTGCCAAAATATTCAAACGGCCTCGGTGCGCCATTCCCATTACAAATTGCTCTACTCCTTTTTCGGCTGCAGCTTCTATTAAAGCATCCAAACCTGGAATTATAGATTCGCCACCTTCGAGTGAAAAACGTTTTTGTCCAACATATTTGGTATGTAAAAAATTTTCGAAAGCAACGGCTTCATTGAGCTTAAAAAGGATATTTTTCTTTTGATCGATCGAAAAGTTCGGGGTGTTATCGTTGTATCCAATTTTATTCTGAATCCACTCGATCACTTCGGGCTTTCGAATGTACATGTATTCAACGCCGATAGATTGACAATAAATTTTGTCCAAATGATTTACAATCTCTTGCAAACTGCAAGGTGCAATTTTGATGACTTTTGCTGCATCAAAAACAGTGGTCAAGTCGGATTGTGAAAGACCATAATTTTCGATTGCCAAAGTTGGTGTATAAGTTCTTCGGTCGCGAACAGGATTGGTTTTGGTAAACAAATGACCCCGTGTTCTATAAGCATCGATCAACTTTAAAACATTAAATTCTTTTTGCAACTTTTCAGAAATCTGACTAAAATCTTGATTTGAAGTTGCTGCATTGGCCAATTGTTGTGCCGAATGGTCTGCGCCATTTTCGTCAGAATAAGTACTCATTCCAAAGTCAAAACCTTGCAAAAAGCTTCTCCAGCTTGGCTCTACGCTATCTGGATTTTCTAAATATTGGTCGTATAAATCGGCAAAAAATTCGGTGTGCGCAGCGTTTAAAAAGGAAAACCTATCCATAATTGTTTGAATGTCCTAACTTGTTAAAAATGTTTTTGCAAAAGTACGATAATTAGCATAATGTAATAATAATTATATACATTTATCACTTAAACTTATCATAAAAACACCTCATGAAACCATTTTGTTTTAGGAATTGTATAAAAAGTATCTTTTCATTCCTTTTGCTCACTTGGTCGATGGTTACCTTTGCACAAAATGACAATCCTTATGCTGGTGATTTTTGGCAACATTTGTCTTATGGCGGCGGACTCGGATTGAGCATTGGCTCAGAGTATACCGAAGTTACCATTGCGCCAAGTGCGGTTTATAATTTTAATAAATACTTTGCAACCGGTGTCGGTTTATTGGGCAGTTATGCTGAAGTCAAAGGCAATTATTCTGCTTTAATTTATGGAGGGAGTGTGATTGCGCTATTTAATCCAATTGAAGCAGTGCAATTTTCGGCCGAATTAGAGCAACTGCGCGTCAACAATAACTATGATTTGGGTTTTGGCGATTCTGAAAAAGACAACTTTTGGAACACCGCTTTGTATCTTGGCGCGGGTTACAGGAATGGTAATGTTACTTTGGGCGTGCGTTACAATGTGCTTTTTCAGAAAGATAAAAATGTTTATGGTGACGCAATTATGCCTTTTGTAAGGTTTTATTTTTAGAATTTATTGCGAAACCATACCTTTTGCCATTCTCTTTTTAAAATTAAAAAAGCAACTTCTTGCGCCAATTCTGACAAATCTGAGCCATCAAGTTTTTTGATTTGTTCTTCTGAAACATCAATGATATAAAGTAAATTTAGGTATTCGGCAAACTTATATTGTATCAGTCGGTAGATTTTTTCGTGCAATTGTATTTTTAATTCCTCTGGAAGAATGCTCATCGGAAAATCGATAGCTTCATTGGCAAGATTGAAATCTTTGTTGATTTGCTCGAGTAATTTCAAATACAGCGATGCCTTTTGAGCTTCTGCGAATAATAAATCGGCGTTTAATGGCGACATATACATAGTTTTCAATTTCAAAATTCAACGTCAAAATTCAATTTCAATGGGATAAATTTGCACTTCTCTAATGAAATTGAATTTTGATATTGTCATTGCGATTTTCACACTTTCCTTCCCATTAAATTTTCGCCAAACGATTTTAGAATGTCTTTTTTCTCGTTATCAATACTTAATTGCTGTAAAGTTTCAAATGCTTTGAAAGTGTAATCATGGATGGCTTGTTGTGTGGCTTGCGAAGCGCCTGTGTCGTTAAAAATGGCTTTAACTGAATCGATTTTTTCGGTATTGTCGTTTGGATGAATCGAGAATAAATGTTGCAACTGCTCGGCTTGATTTTTATCGGCAAACTCAAAAGCTTTGAGATACAAATAGGTTTTTTTATTTTCGATGATATCTCCACCAACTTGTTTGCCAAAAGTTTTTGGGTCGCCAAAAGCATCCAAATAATCATCTTGTAATTGAAATGCCAAGCCCAAGTTCAATCCGAAATCATAAATCAAATCGCAATTATCTGCAGAAGTTTCGGCAACAATCGCACCCATTTTCATGGCGGCAGCAACGAGAACCGCCGTTTTGTATTCAATCATTTTTAGGTACTCTGGAATCGTCACGTCGTCACGGTTTTCAAAATCAACATCCCATTGTTGGCCCTCGCAAACTTCGATTGCTGTTTTGCTAAACAATTTGGCCAAATCCCTAAAAACTTTTGGTTCATATTGCTCGAAATATTGATAGGCCAAAATAAGCATGGCATCTCCCGAAAGAATTCCGGTGTTGAGATTCCATTTTTCATGCACGGTTTCCTTTCCTCTTCGCAACGGTGCGTCATCCATAATATCATCATGTACCAACGAAAAATTATGAAAAACCTCAACCGCCAAAGCTGCTGGTAGTGCAATTTCATAATTGGCATCAAAAACTTCGGCAGCCATAAGCGTTAATGTAGGTCGCATACGTTTGCCACCATCCGATAAAATATAGGCAATGGGCTCGTACAAATTTTTTGGTTCTTTGATAAGAGACTGTTGGTCAAGATAATCGGAAATAAACGCTTGGTATTGGTATATGGAGTGCATTAATTCTGAGTTTAAATTTTTAGGTTGTGCAAAGTAACTCAAAAAACATTAAAACTGAAAGTTTATCCAATTTCTAAACACCTAATCTTTTGCTTGTGTTAAATTTATGCAAATACTTTGGAAACTATTTTTGTATTCAAAGTTTCCACTCTACATTTGCGCAAGAAATTAAAAATGAAATGAAGGAAAAAATAATATCAAAAGCCAAAGACATGTTTTTGAAACTCGGGTTCAAGAGCATCACCATGGATGATATTGCGTGTGAGATGTGCATTTCTAAAAAAACCATTTATAAGTATTTTGCCAATAAGGAGCGCTTAATTGAAGAATGTACACAAGTCGTTCACAACGAAATTCATAAAACCATCAATTTGATAATCGATAAAAATTACAATGCGATTGAAGAGAATTTTGTGATAAGAAAAATGTTTAAAGAAATGTTCAAATTGGCAGAAACTTCCCCAGCTTATCAATTAAAAAAACACTATCCCGAAATTTATGATAAAGTAATAGGTCGGGAAATAGATGAATGCAAAACCACTTTTAAACAAAATATTGACAAAGGAATAAAATCTGGCTTGTATAGAAAAGATTTAAATGTTGAAAGTTATGTTCGGTTTTATTATACTTTAATTTTTAATATCAATGAAAATATCGCTTCTGAAAAAGAAGCGTTCGATTTAGAATTACAAGCCTTAGAATACCATACAAGAGCAATGGCAACATCACTAGGAATTGCAGAACTCGAAAAACACTTAATAAACCCAATCATATAAAAAATGAAAAAAACAATATTAATCACACTTTTGCTGTTTGTGGGCCTTTTGAATGCGCAAGAAAAGACCCGGCAATCTTATTCCTTTTCGCTGCAACAAGCTATTGATCATGCCATAAAAAACAATTACCAAGCAATTAATTCGGGACGAGATATTGAAATTGCCGAAAAAAAGAAGTGGGAAACCACCGCGATGGGTTTGCCACAAATTAATGGTAATGCTAGTTATCAAAATAATTTTAAATTGCAAACTTCAGTAATTCCGGCTGAATTTCTAGGCGGAACTCCTGGCGAATTTGCCGAAGTAACTTTTGGAACCAAACACAATGCTGCGGCTAGTTTAGGACTTACACAATTGTTATTTGACGGCTCTTATATTGTGGCATTACAGGCGTCTAAAACCTATCTGGAATTTTACAAAAACTACAAAAAGAAAACCGATACCGATATTAAAGAGATGATCATCAATTCGTACGGAAGCGTACTCTTGGCCAATGAAAATGCTTTAAATCTTCAAAAAAACAAAACAATTTTAGAGAAAACAGTTTTTGAAACCAACGAAACTTTTAAAAACGGATTGATAGAAGAAGAAAATGTAGAACAATTAAAAATAACCTTAGCAGGTATCACTAGCAATTTAGATTATAACAACAGACTGAAAGAAATCAGTTTAAATATGCTTAAGATTAATTTAGGAATTGACATAAAAGACGAATTAATCATTACTGACCAACTCGATAATTTGGCCATCAGCAATATGGATTTGGCATTTACAAACAATGATTTTGATGTAAAAAACAATATCAACTATTTGATTTCAGATAATTTTGTCCAGCAACGTTCTTTAGAATTAAAGCTTGAAAGAAGTAAAGCATTGCCATCACTTGGCGCAGCTGTCAATTTTGGATACAACACTTTCGGAAATACATTTACGTTTTTGCAATCCAATAATAGATGGTTCAATTATTCTAATTTGGGTTTGAATTTAAACATCCCCATTTTTAGTAGTCTTGAAAGAAGCGCCCGAACCCAACAAGCTAAAATCGAATTAGAAAAAGCAAAAACATTACTTACACAATCCGAAGAACAATTAAAATTGCAATTCCAAATCGCCAAAAGCGACTATGAATTTAGAATTGAACAATACAACAGTGCGAAAGAAAGTTTAAAACTGGCAGAGCGCATAGAAAACAAACAACGAATTAAATTTAAGGAAGGACTCTCCAGTAGTTTCGATTTTACCGAAGCGCAACGTCAATTGTATGCTTCTCAACAATCATTTTTGCAAACAATGGTTGATGTAATCAATAAAAAAGCAGCTTTAGAAAAAATAATCACAAAATAATCTTCACAATAAAATTAAATACAAATGAAAAAAATACTAACACTACTTACCGTTTCGATTATTTTATTTTCATGTGGAAATAAAGAAAATAATGCATCAATTGAAGATTTAGTAAAAACTAAAAATGTAAACGGATTGCAGGCCAAACGCGATGCTTTACAAGCTGATTTGACCCAAATTGACGCTGCTTTAGCGCGCTTAAATAGTCAAAAAAAGCCAGAAGCATTGGTTAGTACAATAACTGTTAAAAATGCTATATTCAATCACTATTTAGAAATTCAAGGTAGTGTAGCAACTAAAGAAAATATTTTAGTGCAACCTGAAATTCCAGGAACATTAGTTGCTTTAAATGTAAAAGCTGGTCAACGTGTAACTAAAGGACAAATTCTTGGTCGTGTTGATGATGGTGGGTCGAGCGAACAAGTGGCAAGTTTAGAAACGCAATTTCAATTGGCTAAAACTACGTTTGACAGACAAAAAAACCTTTGGGACCAAAAAATTGGGTCCGAAATTCAATATTTGCAAGCCCGAACACAAATGATAAGTTTGCAAAAATCGGTTGCGCAAGCCAAAGCGCAGCTTTCAAAAACGCTAATTCACGCACCATTTTCAGGAACTATCGATGAGGTATTTGTAGAAAGAGGTGAAGTAGTTGCTGCAAGTCAAGAAGGTTTAATGCGGATTGTAAATCTGTCAAATATGTTTGTTGCTACAACAGTACCTGAAACTTATATTGGGAAATTAAAAGTTGGTACCGAAGTAGAAGTTTTTTTAACTTCTTTAAACAAAACTTATAAAGGAAAAGTGCGCCAAGTGGGTAATTTTATCAATCCAAATAATAGAAGTTTTGGTATTGAGGTAAGTGTACCCAATCCCGATAATTTATTGCGTCCAAACCAAGTTGCCCAATTAAAAATTGTCGACTACATTAATAAGAATGCAATTGTAGTTCCAACCAATGTGATACAACAAGATGGTGAGAAAAACAAATTTGTTTACATTGTCGAAAACAGCAACGGAAAAACAGGTACCGCCAAAAAAGTGTTGGTAACCATCGGTCAATCATCGGATAATGTAACAGAAATTTTAAGCGGTTTATCGGCTGATGATATGATTGTGACCGAAGGCGTTAATACGATTTCTAACGGAATGAAACTAAATTTCTAAATGTAAAATAGTTGTCTGTTTTCAGTTGTTTTTAACCAACAACTGAAAACCAACAACCAACAACTAAAAAAATGAGCCACCAAAATAAAGAATTCGGAATATCGAGTTGGGCTGTAGACAATAGGGTTACAGTATATATCTTGACACTATTAATTGTAGTAACTGGACTAATTGCCTACGTTACTATGCCTCGTGAAGATTTTCCAGAAATTATAGAAAACAAAGTTTATATTTCTTCCGTTTTTCCAGGAAATTCTGCCGAAGATGTTGAAAAACTAATCGTAAAACCATTAGAAAAAGAAATCAAAAATATTTCTGGAGTAGAAAAAATCACTTCGAGTTCGTTCCAAGATTACGGAATGATTATCGTCGAATTTGCCGATAAAATTGGCATCGAAGAAGCCAAAATTAAAATCAAAGACCAAGTAGATATCGTTAAAGCCGATACCGATTGGCCCAACCTAGACAACGGAAGTAAAGTAGAACCAAGCGTTTTCGAACTGAACATTTCGGAAGAAGTGCCAATTTTAAACATCAATCTTCAAGGCAATTATACTACGCAACAACTAAAAAAATATGGCGAATTGCTACAAGACGATATCGAAGAAATTGCCGAAGTAAAAAAAGTTGATATTCTTGGCGTAGATGATAAAGAAGTAGAAATTGCTGTCGATATTTTTAAAATGACTGCCGCGCAAGTTACTTTTGACGAAATTCAAAATGCAGTTAAATACGAAAACATGACGCTTTCGGGCGGTAATTTAATTTCTCAAGGTTCTAGAAACAACATTCGAATCGTAGGTGAAATTAAAGACCCAAAAGAACTTGAGAACGTAATTGTAAAATCGTATGGCGGAAAAGTGTACCTAAAAGACATCGCTGTTGTTAGCTTTAAAGAAAAAGAAAAAACAACTTTTGCTCGCGAAAAAGGTACCGAAGTGGTAATGCTTAACGTAAAAAAACGTTCCAATCAAAACATGATTTCGGCCATTGAGCAAGTTAAAGAAAAACTAGAAAAAGCCAAAGTATCTTACCTTCCATCCAATTTAAAAATGGAACTGACCAATGATCAATCGTCAAGAGTAGAACACCAGGTTGACGAACTTTCCAACCACATTATCTTCGGTATTGTATTGGTAATGATTGTATTGATGTTCACCATGGGATTGCGAAATTCGTTGTTTGTTGGTGCTGCAATTCCGTTATCGATGCTAATGGCATTTAGCATCCTCTCGGCATTTGGTTTGACCTTAAATACGATGGTGCTTTTTGGTTTGGTGATGGGACTAGGAATGTTAGTCGATGACGGAATTGTAGTCGTTGACAACGTTTTTGCCAACATGAAAAAAGGCATGGATCGCGTTACAGCATCAAAAGTAGGTATTGGCGAAATTGCTTGGCCTGTAATTTCATCAACAGCGACCACCTTAATGGCTTTTTTACCTTTCGCATTATGGCCAGGTACAATGGGAAAATTCATGAAATATTTTCCAATTACATTAACCGTTACGCTAACCGCATCTTTATTTGTTGCGATGGTGGTCAATGCAGCCATGACTGGTGGTTCGATGGCGATTGAAGATAAAAATGTTAGTAAAAAATCAGCCAAACGTTACTCTATCATTTTTACAATTGTTGCGGTTTTGTTTGTGGTTTTGGGCAACATTTACGATTCTAAATTTGCAAAAGCAATTGGACATTTAGCAATAATTTCTTTGGGATTAATGTGGTTGTACAAAATCAAATTGTACCAATGGACACAGGATTTTCAACACAGCTTTTTTCCAAAAATGGAGGACAAATACAAAAACTTTTTAGCCAAAATCCTAACGGGCAAAAAGGCATGGTTTGCCTTAGTTGGCATCATCGGATTATTGTTTTTCTCTTTTATATTGCTCGGAATTTTCCCGAGAAAAGTGTTGTTTTTTCCAGATAATATTCCCAACCAGGTGATTACTTATATCGAATATCCGCAAGGAACTGATATCAGCAAAACCAACAAAGCCACATTATTTGTAGAAAAACAAGTTATCGAAATATTGAGTAAATATGTAGATAAAAAAACGGACAAAAATTTTCTTGCCGAATCGATTGTTTCACAAGTCGGTGTAGGTGCGGGAAATCCAAATGTAGATGCTGGTTCTGCTTCTGAAACGCCCTTTAAAGGCAAAGTTACTGTGAATTTCTCGGAATTTAAATTCAGAAATGGTGTCAATACTGCCGATATTTTAGAAGAAATTAGAAACAAAGTAAAAGCAATAGCTGGAGCAACCGTAACTGTCGAAAAAGATTCAAATGGTCCGCCTGCCGGATATCCGATCAGTATTCAGTTAACCGGAATTGATTACGATGAGATGCTCACAGAAGCCGACAAAATGATTGCATTTATAAATGCCAAAAACATTCCAGGAATTGAGCGTTTGAGTATCGATATAAACAAAGAAAGTCCAGAACTTGAGGTAAAAGTGGATCGTGTAAACGCAGGAAGTTTGGGTGTTTCAACAGGTCAGCTGGGATTTAATTTGCGTCGTTCTGTTTATGGTCAAGAAATTTCGACCTACAAAGAAGGCGACGACGATTACAACATTACCATGCGCATGCAAGACAACCAGCGTAAAAATGAAAATATATTGTTCAATCAGTCGCTAACGTTTAGAAATCAAAACAACGGACAAATTGTTCAAGTTCCAATTTCGGCAGTTTCTACAACCGAAAAAACCACAACCTACAATCAAATCAAAAGGAAAAACCAAAAACGTATTATGACGGTTTATTCTAATGTACTCACTGGTTTTAACGGCGATGAAATTACCAAACGAATTGAAGCAGACTTAAAAGGTTATGATTTGCCAAAAACGGTTTCCTACTCGTTTTCGGGCGTTCAAGAAGAACAAGGAAAAAACCAAAGTTTCTTGATGTATGCGCTGTTTTTGGCTTTGTCTGGAATCACCATTATTATCGTGCTTCAGTTCAATTCGGTTTCAAAAACGATGGTAATTCTGTTTACCGTTATTTTAAGTTTTAGTGGTGTTTTTTATGGCTATGTAATTGCCAATATGGATTTTGTGATCTTAATGACGATGATGGGAATTATTTCCCTTGCCGGAATTGTCGTAAAAAACGGCATCGTATTGATGGATTTCTTTGTGCTTTTATTGGATAAAAAAGTTGCAGATAAAAACCTGCAAAGTCACGATGATTTATCGTTGGAAGAAATAAAAGAAGTAATTATAGAATCAGGAAAATCGCGACTTCGTCCAGTGCTATTAACGGCTTTAACTGCAATTTTAGGATTAATTCCGCTTGCAATCGGATTGAATTTTGACTTTTTCTCTTTGATTACCAATTTGAACCCGCACGTGTTTATCGGTGGCGATAATGTAATCTTTTGGGGACCTTTGGCTTGGACAATTATTTTCGGATTGTCGTATGCGACTATTTTAACATTGGTGATGGTACCCGTAATGTTCTATCTCGTAAAAAGAACAAAATATTATTTGCGTGACCGAAAAAATAAGAATGAAATTATGACCTAAAACTAATTGTTTTTAAAAACAAATTCAGAACCTGTTCATTAATTTGAACAGGTTTTTTTTATGAGATTGAAATCATTTTGGTAAAGTGTATTTTCTTGATATTGATTTACATTATTTATATTGCAACACAATTGAAATATTTAGATATGAAAAAAATATTTGCACTCTTTTTTATATTTATCGTTTTTGCTTCGTGCGACAAACCAACAACCTACCAAACCATAAAAATCAAAAAACAGTATTCGGTTGACTTGCCTTCTTTTTTGTCGGAAGCCGAAAATTTGAACGACGAAGCCTCCTTGCAATACCAAAATCTTTTGAAAGAGTTTTATGTTTTGGTGATCGACGAACCCAAACAAGCATTTGCAAATGCAATTGAAAGACAAGATATTAATGCCGATTTGGATGGCTATTCGGATGTGATACTCAAAAATTTAAGAGCATCTATTCAAAATGGTGTTTTTTCAGAAATTGAAAATATTAAAATTGGTGGTTTAAATGCACGTACTTTTTCGGTTACGGGAACGGTTGAAGGCATCGAAATTTATTATGAATTCGCGCAAATCGAAGGCAAAAAACAGTTTTATCAGATTTTGATTTGGACAGAACCCAAAAGATTAGACAAACACCAAACCGAAATGAAAAAAATCATCAATTCGTTTAAAGAATTAAGCGACCGAAGCAAAAAATAAGACATAAAAAAACTCCCTAAGGAGTTTTAAAATTATAATTGGTTAGTTAATTTCGGTTGACGATGGCATCTTGTTTCCAATTTTTAATCGATGCTACACGGCTCTCGCTATAATCCACTTCGCTTAAATCGTTGTTGCTCCAAAAAAACCATTTGCCTATTTTGATGCCGTCTTTATATTCACCAATCGCTTTTTTATTTCCGATTTCGTCATAAGAAATCCATTTTCCATGCACTTTTCCGTCTTTATAAAAACCTTCTTGACTCACTTTACCGTTGTCAAAATAATAAGTCGATTTTACTAAATTACCTATTACCTCATGTTTTGGTGTTCTGTTTTGTGCAAAAATGACACCTGAAATTAATATTGCTGCTACTATAATGTACTTTTTCATCGCTTTTAGAAGTTAATTTATTAATAATTACATAACAAATATAACAATTAATTTACATTAAAAAATCTTTAACTTAACAATTTAATAACATTGAGCGAAATTTAACATTTTTGAATTCAGGATTTTGATGTTAATATGTACCAAAGGAATTATTTATCGCTACTGTTTGCGTAAGTGATGGCAGCGGCATCCTTTTTGGTGCGCCACAGTGCCGCAGGAAGCAGGCGCAGCAAAAAGATACAGCGAACAGCACGCCCGCAGGGAACGCCATTAAAAATAAAAACAAACATCCATTTATTATTGCATTGACAATCGACAATTATAATTAAATTTGCACACGTGTTCAAAAGGCGCAACAAGAGTAATTTAAAATTTAAGAAATGTACAGAAGTCATCATTGCGGCGAATTGAATGCTGCTCATATTGGTTCACCCGTGACGCTTGCGGGCTGGGTTCAAAAATCACGCGACAAAGGTTTTATGAATTGGGTTGATTTGCGCGACCGTTATGGCGTGACCCAATTGGTTTTTGACGAAAGCCGCACCGATAAAGCCGTTTTTGAATTGGCAAAAACCCTCGGACGCGAATTTGTGGTGCAAGCCAAGGGAACGGTGATTGAACGTGAAGCAAAGAATGCCAATATGGCTACAGGTGATATCGAAATTTTGGTAACTGAATTGACTATTTTAAACGCTTCGTTAACGCCGCCTTTTACAATCGAAGACGAAACCGATGGCGGCGAAGACATTAGAATGAAATACCGCTATTTGGATATTCGACGCAATCCTGTTAAAAACAGTTTGCTTTTTCGCCATAAAGTAGCGATGGAAGTAAGAAAATATTTATCTGATTTGGATTTTTGTGAGGTTGAAACGCCTTATTTAATCAAATCGACACCCGAAGGCGCTAGAGATTTTGTTGTGCCAAGTCGCATGAATGCTGGACAATTTTATGCCTTGCCGCAATCGCCACAAACCTTCAAACAGTTGTTGATGGTGGGCGGTATGGACAAATATTTTCAGATTGTGAAATGTTTCCGTGACGAAGATTTGCGTGCCGACCGTCAACCCGAATTTACACAAATTGATTGCGAAATGGCGTTTGTAGAACAAGAAGACATTCTGAATGTTTTTGAAGGATTAACAAGACACTTGCTCAAAGAAATTAAGGGTATTGAAGTCGAAAAATTTCCAAGAATTACCTATGATTACGCCATGAAAACCTACGGAAATGACAAACCAGACATTCGTTTTGGAATGGAATTTTGTGAGTTAAATGACGTGACAAAGCACAAAGATTTTCCGGTTTTTAATGCTGCCGAATTGGTGGTTGGTTTTAATGCCGAAAATTGCGCAAGCTATACCAGAAAACAAATCGATGCGCTTATTGATTGGATCAAAAGACCTCAAATTGGCGCAACCGGAATGGTGTATTGCAAGCATGAATTGGATGGCAGTTTAAAATCGTCGGTCGATAAATTTTATAGCCAAGAAGATTTGAAAGCTTGGTCAGAAAAAATGAATACAAAACCAGGCGACTTGATGTTGGTACTTTCGGGTCCAGCCGATAAAACCAGAACCCAATTGAGTGCTTTGCGCATGGAACTCGCCACCAATTTAGGTTTGCGAAATCCAGCCGTATTTGCACCGCTTTGGGTAGTCGATTTTCCGTTATTAGAACTGGACGAAGCAAGCGGCAGGTGGCATGCGATGCACCATCCGTTTACATCGCCAAAACCCGAAGACATGGATTTGTTGGCGACCAATCCTGGAAAAGTGCGTGCGAACGCTTATGACATGGTTTTGAATGGCAACGAAATTGGCGGTGGTTCTATCCGAATTCACGACAAAGCAACGCAACAATTGATGTTCAAATATTTGGGCTTTACCGAAGAAGAAGCTAGAAACCAGTTTGGATTTTTAATGGATGCGTTTCAGTTTGGTGCGCCACCACACGGCGGATTGGCTTTTGGATTGGACCGATTGGTTGCGATTTTGGGCGGACAAGAAACCATTAGGGATTTTATTGCGTTCCCAAAAAACAATTCGGGTCGCGATGTGATGATCGATGCGCCATCGGTGATTGATGAAAAACAATTGGAGGAATTGCATATTCAGCTGGATTTAAAATAATTTGGAGGCAAATCACTAGAATTTATCTGTTAAAATGGTGGCTTTTAAACTCAACAATCCAATTTTTATATTGAATAGATAGCATTCGAAATCACTGTAAATCAATATTTTTCAAAAATAAATTAACAAAATAAATTTCGTATTACATTAAAGATTACATTTGCATCATTATAAATTTTTATTACAATTACAATGCGCACAGGAACAGTAAAATTTTTCAATGAATCTAAAGGTTACGGATTTATTACAGACGAAGAAACAGGAAAAGACATCTTCGTTCATGCTTCAGGAATCAGAGCGGAAGAACTTCGCGAAGGAGACAGAGTATCTTATGAAGAAGAAGAAGGAAGAAAAGGTAAAGTAGCTGCACAAGTTGTAGCACTTGAAGACTAATATATAAGCATATTTTTAGTTACCTAGAATGTTTAAAACGTTCCGATTGATTTCGGAACGTTTTTTTTTACCGTAAATCACCTATTTTAAATTTACTCAAATTAGAAAATTTGCATCTTAATTTTCGACACGAGAACAAAAGTTCGACTGGCGAAGCAATTGGCGGTATTTTTTTTTCTTGTTTTGAAGTTATAAGGTAACTTTGCAATTATGAAATTACCACAAAATCTAGCCGCAAAACTCCAAACCCGGAAGCAAAATAATGCTGTTAGGCAATTGCCAAGCAACAATAATTTGGTCGATTTTGCTTCTAATGATTATATTGGTCTTTCAAAATCCAAAGCTGTTTTTGATGCAACACATCGTTTTTTGACCGACAATAAAATCCAACAAAATGGTGCAACAGGTTCACGATTATTATCTGGCAACCATGATTTATATGCCATAACAGAACAATTTATTGCGCAATTCCATCAGTCAGAAAGTGCCTTGATTTTTAATTCGGGTTACGATGCCAATGTGGGATTTTTTGGCTGTGTGCCTCAAAAAAATGATTTTATATTGTATGACGAATTGTGTCACGCCTCTATCCGTGACGGAATTCTGATGGGTTATGCCAGGTCCTATAAATTCAAACACAATGATGGCGCAGATGTAGAACGACTGATCGCGCTTTGTCAAGAAAAAACCAACGAAAAAAATAATCTTTCTGAAATTTATATTGTAACCGAATCGGTTTTTTCGATGGATGGCGATACGCCAAATCTAACCGAATTGGTAGCAATTTCAGAAAAATACAATTGCCTTTTGGTCATCGATGAAGCCCATGCTTTGGGTGTTTTTAGCAAAAATGGTGCAGGTTTGATGCAAGAATTAAATTTAGCAAGCGCTGTTTTTGCGCGCATCGTAACTTTCGGGAAATGATTGGGTTGTCATGGAGCAGCCATTTTAGGTAGTCAAGACCTAAAAGATTATTTGGTCAATTTTGCTCGAAGTTTTATTTATACAACGGGACTTTCACCCCATTCGGTTGCCACGATTTTAATGGCATACCAGCATTTAGAGACCGATAGCAATGGCATACAAAAACTGCAACATAATATCCTATATTTTAACCAGCAAAAAAACCTTTTAAGTTTGAAACCGCTGTTCGTTAGAAGCAAATCGGCCATACAATCGGCCATTGTTCCGGGCAACGATAAAGTAAAAACCATTGCTACTCAATTGCAAAAAAATGGTTTTGATGTAAAAGCAATACTCGCACCGACGGTTCCGAACGGACAAGAACGACTGCGTTTTTGCTTGCACAGTTACAATTCTGAAAAAGAAATCTCAGAAGTATTGCAATTGTTAGGTAACTTTGTAGCGTATGACAAGTAATAAATTTACAAAAGTTGCCCAATTTCAATACGCCGCTGAAGCCCACATTTTCAAAGGAAAATTAGAAGCTTCGGGTATCGAAGTTTTTCTTCAAGATAGTTATACCATTGATGCCGATCCGTTATTGAGCAATGCTATTGGCGGAGTGAAATTGCTTGTGAAAACCGAAGACTTCCATAATGCAAAATCAATTTTATCGGAAGTCAAATTGTATGCGGTAGATGATGATGGGCAAAACATCAAATGTCCCAATTGTCAGAGCGAGAAAATCGATTTTTTTTCGACCATAAAAGACCTAAAATCACTTTTCGCCTTTTTGTTTTCTTTTCTATTGATCCTCATTCCCATTTATACAAAATACAAGTACCGATGCGCTAACTGCAATACACAATTTGACAAAACATGAAACTATTTATCACAGGAATATCGACCGATGTTGGCAAGACCATTACAGCTGCAATCGTTGTTGAAGCACTCGAAGCCGATTATTGGAAACCGATTCAAGCAGGCGATTTGGACAATTCTGACAGTCATAAAGTCAAATCACTATTGTCCAATTCAAAATCCAAAATCTTTGATAATGCCTATCAATTAAAAACGCCGGCAAGTCCACATCATGCAGCGAATATCGACGGTATTGCCATTGATATGAAAAAAATTGTTGAACCAAAAACCAACAATCACTTGGTTATCGAAGGCGCTGGCGGACTTTTTGTTCCGCTGAATGCGGCCGATTGTGTGATTGACCTCATACAACCCGATTACAAAGTCATCGTGGTTTCACGTCATTATCTAGGAAGCATCAACCACACTTTATTGACCATTGAAGCTTTAAAAAATCGGAATATGACAATAAGTGGCATTGTTTTTTCTGGCGATGAAAACCAAGCAACCGAAAGTATTATTCTGAATAAGACTGGGATTTCCATGATTGGAAGAATCGAAAACGAACCTTATTTTGATCAAAATGTAATTCGTGAATATGCCGATGCTTTTCGAAGAGAAATCCAAGCAATAGAAAACAGAAAAGAGCATAAAAAAATATGAACCTAACAGACAGAGACCGCCAACACCTTTGGCATCCTTATACCCAACACAAAACGGCGCAACCAGCAATTGCAATCGTTCGCGGTAAAGACGCGTTGCTTTGGGACGAAAACGACAAAGAATACATTGATGCGATTGCCTCCTGGTGGGTCAATCCGTTCGGACATTCTAATACCGTTATTGCCGATGCAATTTACAAGCAACTAACGACTTTAGAGCACGTACTTTTTGGTGGTTTTACACATGAACCCGCCATTTTATTGGGCGAAAAATTACTTCAAATACTACCCGACAATCAAAAAAAGATTTTCTTTTCTGACAATGGTTCCACTGCAATCGAAGTGGCCATTAAAGTCAGCTTGCAATATTTTTTTAATAATAACCAAAAAAGAACGACCATAATCGCTTTCGAAGATGCGTTTCACGGCGATACTTTTGCCGCCATGGCAGCCAGTGGTATTTCTCTTTTTACAGAAGCTTTTAATGGCATGTTTATCGATGTAGTGCGGATTCCGGTACCTATAAAAGGTCGCGAAATGGCGAGCGAAGCCGCTTTAAAAGAAGCCATAAAAAATAATCCTTGCGCCGCTTTTATCTTTGAACCATTAGTACAAGGTGCAGCCGGTATGGTCATGTATACTCCCGAAAGCTTAGACCAGCTCATCCAAATTTGTCATGCAAACAAAGTCCTCACTATAGCCGACGAGGTAATGACAGGTTTCGGAAAAACGGGTAAAAATTTTGCTTGCAATTATTTAAAACAACAACCTGACATGATTTGCTTATCGAAAGCACTGACTGGCGGAACCATTCCGATGGCCATCACCACATTCACACAAGATTTATTTGATGCGTTTTATGATGACGATATCAATAAAGCACTTTTTCATGGACATACATTTACGGCCAATCCAACAGGTTGTGCCGCCGCTTTGGCGAGTTTGTCTTTGCTAGAAACCGATACCATGCAACATAATATTGCAAGAGTCAACCAAAGTCATTTGGCCTTTCAAAAACACATTCAAAACCATCCAAAAGTCAGCACAACAAGGGTTTTGGGTGTTATTTTTGCATTAGAAATCAAAATCGAAAGTCAAGAAAGTTACTATGGCACCATGCGCAACAAACTTTATAATTTTTTTATCGAAAAAGGGGTGGTACTGCGACCTGTGGGCAACATCGTTTATATTTTGCCACCCTATATTATTACCCAACAACAACTCGAAAAAGTCTATACAATTGTTGAAGAAGCCTTAGAAATAGTTTAATTTTGCAGCAATTCCTGCTATCCGCTGTATCTTTTACCTGCTAAAGAAGCAGGCAAAAGGACGCCGCTACTATCAGGGCTAGGCATTTTCAAAACCAATCACTATCAATATTCCATTGCTACAAACCATCTCCATAACGTCAATCGCTTCTGTGTCGCCTTTGGGAAACAACCCAGAAGCCATTTGGAACAACTATTGCAACAGCAATCATTGTTTTGTTCAACAGGAATTTGGTAATCAAAAAGCATGGGCAGCGCCTTTGGATGATGCTTCAAAAATAGCAGTTGAAAACCTCAAACAATCCGACCACAAATACAAATCGCTCGACAATTCGGTTTTGTATGCCATGACCGCTTCGCGCGAAGCCATAAAAAAAGCAGGTTGGACTAATCAAGCCGTTTTCGGAATCAATATTGGTTCTTCGCGTGGCGCAACTTCTTTGTTTGAAAAACATTTTGAAACGTTTCTCCAAACCGGAAAAGCAGCAACCTTGGCTTCTCCCACCACTACTTTGGGCAATATTTCATCTTGGGTGGCCCATGATTTGCAAAGTAACGGACCCGAAATTTCACATTCGATTACGTGTTCGACGGCGTTACATGCTGTTTTAAATGGCGTTGCGTGGCTCAAAGCTGGCATGTCCGACAAATTTCTTGTTGGCGGAAGCGAAGCACCTTTAACCGCTTTTACTATTGCGCAAATGCGAGCCATGAAAATTTATGCCAAACAAAATTCGGATTTTCCTAGTCGCGCCATGGATTTCGAAAAAAAACAAAACAGCATGATTTTGGGCGAAGCGGCTTCGGTTTGTTGTTTGGAAATCGGAAAAAAAGACAAAGCTTTGGGTTATATTATCGGTTTGGGCTATGCCACCGAAATTTTGGAACACAACATTTCTATTTCGGCGGAAGCCCAATGTTTTCAAAAATCTATGCAAATGGCATTGCAAAATACCGACATTACAACCGTTGATGTGATAATAATGCACGCACCTGGCACCATAAAAGGCGATACAACAGAATACCTTGCAGTGCAAAAAGTTTTTGGTGCTAAATTGCCATTATTGACAACCAACAAATGGAAAATCGGACACACATTTGGCGCTTCGGGTATGCTGAGTATCGAAATGGCGTTGATGATGATGCAACACAATCAATTTATTGGCGTTCCGTTTTTTGACCAACAAAAATCCAAACAACCCATCCGAAAAGTACTGATTAATGCGGTAGGTTTTGGCGGAAATGCGGTGAGTTTATTGTTAAGTTTATAGCGCATTATCTTTTTCTAAAGCTTTTACTTTTTCGTAAACCAAATTGCTTTCAAAACCTTTTCTGAGTAAAAAATCACAAAATTTCTTTCTTTTTTTGAGACTATTGCTTTCTCTCATGCCCGCCCAATGGGTTTCAGAAAGTTGATTAAAAGTGGTCATGTATTCGTCTTCTGTGATTTGCTTTAATGCAGTATCAATATTGTACTTGGAAATATGTCTGAATTTTAACTCATTAATAATTCTGATTTTTCCCCACGCTTTTATGCGGTGTTTCCCTCTAGCAAAACTGCAAGCGAAACGTTCTTCATTCAAAAAATCGTGCGCAATAAGATGAACGATTATAACATCTATGGCGTCTGGAATCATTTTCATGCTTCGTAATTTGTGCTGCACTTCGTCGTGACAACGCTCTTGGTAGGCGCAATAATATTCGAGTTTTTGTTGGGCTTCGTTAAGTGTAAAACTGTTTTGCATCAAAGTGCGCTTTTTAAAAGAGGCGAAAAAATATTGTTCCAAATATAGCCAATGCCATCGTTTATTAAAATAGTGTGCTAATTATTTTACGACAGTTAAATGGTAGTTTTATACAACGTCGTTTTGCAAATTTGTTTTTTTATTACTTTTTTAAGCAAATTAAGTTACACTAAATGAACGACATAGTGATTCTAATTGCATGGCTAAATTTGCAGTTTGTCGTTAAAAAAGTAGTTTGCTTGATGATTAAAAATTACTCTAGAACATTATTGCTGCCTATGGAGCATTTGTTTGTAGATTTGTTTAGCCAAAATTCAACATACCCAACATTTTTTGGTTTTTTTGGGAAGCAAAATGAAGTTTCTTTATTCCTAAAAAACTTGTTTTATGACCAAGAAATTTGGTACGGTCTATAAAAAGCAAAACAAAATATCTAAAAAGTGGAACAAATATTATCCGTAAAGTTTTGTATTATCCTCTATGTTGTCAACCAGATGCGATCTATATCTAAAAACTGCACATCAATAACGGAAACTACGTTAGATTGTTCCTTAATAATAAAAAGCTATTCTTTCTTAGCAAAAATAAATCTTTAAAAATACTTGCTTGTTATAGTAGTACCTTGATTTATATTTTGCTATTTCTTTCCTGAAGCTTCAAGATTTCTTTCAATGACATGACCTGGTCGCGACCATTTTGGCTTTTCTCCCAAGGGCGAAAACTGCGAATCATGGGCTTCAACAGTTGCTGGTTGTGCTACTTTTACAAATGGTTTTTGTGGATTTAAACCCAACATGTCAAACATTTTCATGTCTTCATCAACATTCGGATTAGGCGTCGTTAATAACTTATCGCCTGCGAAAATCGAATTGGCACCTGCAAAAAAGCACATCGCCTGTCCTTCGCGACTCATGTTCATTCGGCCAGCAGAAAGCCGGACTTGGGTTTCAGGCATAACAATTCGGGTAGTTGCTACCATGCGAATCATTTCCCAAATTTCAATTGGTTTTTCTTCTTCTAAAGGAGTGCCTTCAACTGCTACGAGTGCGTTGATGGGCACCGATTCGGGCTGCGGATTCAAAGTCGATAGTGCCACTAACATTCCAGCGCGGTCTTCAATACTTTCACCCATTCCAATAATTCCGCCACTGCAAACGGTAACATTGGTTTTGCGGACATTTTCGATGGTTTGCAAACGGTCTTCAAAACCGCGTGTCGAAATGACTTCTTTATAATATTCTTCTGAAGTATCTAAATTATGGTTGTAAGCATACAATCCGGCTTCGGCCAAACGTTGTGCTTGGTTTTCGGTAATCATACCCAAAGTACAACATACTTCCATGTCCAATTTATTGATAGTTCGTACCATTTCGAGTACTTGATCAAACTCGGCGCCATCTTTTACATTGCGCCAAGCTGCTCCCATGCAAACACGAGAAGAACCGCTGGATTTGGCGCGCAAAGCTTGGGCTTTTACTTGACTGACCGACATTAAATCATTGCCTTCGATATCAGTATGATAACGCGCGGCTTGCGGACAATAGCCACAATCTTCCGGGCAACCACCTGTTTTTATAGACAGTAAAGTCGAAACTTGCACCACATTGGGATCATGGTTTGTTCTATGAATCGTAGCTGCTTCATAAAGCAAATCCATCAAAGGTTTATTGTAAATGGCAATGATTTGTTCTTTGGTCCAATTGTGTTTTGTCGTGGTCATAGTGGTGCTTTTATAAAACTTCAAAAGTAGTTAATTCAAATTTAAGTAAAAAGTTTCTTGATTCAAAGTTTTATCAGAAAGCAATGCTTCCTAAGCGTAAAAAAAAGCTTACAAAACCAATGATTTGGAGGCGCTTTTATCGTAATCTTTATAAAAATTAATCGACCTTATTAATGGTTTCAACTTTGCCTTTCCAAAATTGCATCAAACAAAAAGAGATAATTATCGAAGAAGCAACCGATTCAAAAAGCAAACCAATACAATATTGATAAATCGACAATTCGCCACCACCAAAAAGAAATCCTTCTGAAAGTGTTTTTAAATAAACTTCGCCACTTTTTATGAAATAAATATAAGCAAGCAAGCTGCTCACACTCAATACAGCACCAATCATTGAAGTAATAATTGCCGAAAGCAAATTGGTGTTATAACCCATAACGCCACTCAAACGGTTTTGACTAATGGTTCTGTTGACGCCATAAATAACAATAAACAGGTTGAGCACTCTAAGATAAAAGAGATTGGATAATCCAAGAAAATCCATAGCAAGAAAGTAAATTCCAATCCCAAAAAAGATAATAAATCCGTTGATAAATAGTCTTTGTACGTTCATAACATTTAATTTTAGCGTTAGATTATCTTATAAAAAACAAATAATCAATTGATTTTTCTTAAATGTACGCATTATTATGACTGAATCGGCTGTATTGGTTTTTGAAAACGAAATTTTAATAAAGTTTTAATATACTATGGATTAAAATCATTTTGTTGGAAGACCATTTTCATCATATAACAATATCCATTTGTTATGAAAAAAATAATCCCATTCGGCTGCAGCCAAATCAACCTTTGGATCAATAAAAGTTTTGGGCGACTTATTGTTAATTGCAATTTTTGAATCTACATAAACCGCAACAGATTTGCCTTGCTTTTTGAAGTCATTCTTGATATATTGCGCCATTTGCCATATGCCATCGGGTTTTGAATTAACAAAAAGTAATTGCTTCTGCGTCAATTTAGATTGATAGTCATAAGATAAATCCTTTCCATTTGCTTTGTCTATCACTTTAAAATGAACCTCTCCGGTTCTTAGGCGCAACATCATCCGCCAACCCAATCGATGGCCTTCTTCTGTCCAAAAAACATCTCCTTTAATAAAAAAATGTCTTATTGGCAAAGCCAATTGAAGCATAAAATACGGAACGAAAAAATACAATAAAACCGATTTGCCTAGTGGTATTGTCGGAACATTTTCTAATGTCTTTTTATTTTTAAAGAAAATTTTCTGGATGGTTTCTGGCGGATAAAAAAACAGTACAAATGTCAAAGCAAAAAAAGGAAAGATTCCGATTTGCAAAAACACCGCATTAAACAAATGAAAAAGCAATGAAGCAATCAGGGCGATGGTTCTTGTGCGTTGCCAAAGCAAAAATGGAACAATTAATAAATCGAAAGCAATACCTGAATAAGCAATAAAAAGCACAAACCAATGTTGGCTAAAAATATTTTTGAATGGAAGATAATAAGCACTGTTCTCTAACATGATTTTTGCAAAACTCCCATCGAGCCAATCGGGATATATTTTTGAGATTGCAGCAAAAAAATAAACAATCGCAACTTGAAAAATCATAACCAACGTACACCATTGCGGCATCGTATATTGCTTTATTTTTGGGTTTATTTTTGAGTCAAGCGAAGCAAAACGGTTGGCTGGCAGGAAAAAAAGTACAATACAAACCAATAAAAGCAAATAATAATGATTGTTATAAGACGACTTTTGCATAAAATAAACGCCAGACCAAAGCAAGATAAAAAGCCCCAAACTCAATCGGTATTTGTAGCCAATCATAACCAAAATACCAAGCAAACCCATGATTATAAAATAATAATACATGCCATTGCCTTCGAGCGGTTGCAACCACTCTAAACCGATGTATGAAAAAGTGAATTGTGGTCTGATAAAATTTTCTTTTACCCAACCTGTTAGGATTGCACCAATACATTCAACAAAAAGCAACAAACCTAAAAAAATTCTAAACAGAATTAAAGGCGCATTATCAATGGGCTTGAACAGTTTTTGGTACATTAGTTTTGCTTTTCGATAAAAGCCAATGCAATCTTTTTATCTTGATGAAGTTGCTCTTTCAGCTGCGCTAAAGATTCAAATTTTTGTTCTGATCGAATGCGGAATAGCACTGAAACTGAAATTTTCTTACCATACAAATCGGAATTCAAATCAAAATAATTGACTTCTATGGTTTGTTTTTCGCCGTTTACGGTCGGATTAAAACCAATATTCATCATTCCGAAAACGGTTATATTATCGATAACACTGCTCACAACATAAACCCCTTGTTGCGGAATCAGTTTGTAACTTTCGTTTATTGCGATATTGGCTGTCGGAAAACCGATAGTTCTGCCCAATTCTTTCCCCTTAACAACGGTTCCGGTAATAAAGTAATCGTAACCTAAATAGGCATTGGCCAATTTCAAATCGCCTTCGTCAAGTGCATTTCTTATTTTGGTCGAACTTATGGCTACTTCATTGATTTGTTGTGACGAAATTTGTTCGACTTCAAAATCATATAATTTTCCAAAAACAATTAAATCATCAATGTTTGCTGTTCGGTTTCGACCAAAACGATGGTCGTGACCGATAATTATTTTTTTGATATTGAAACTATCGACCAAAATATTTTTGACAAATTCTTCCGCTGTCAGTCTCGAAAAATCTTTGTCAAATGGATGAATGACCAAGTTTTGTAAACCTGATTTTTCTAACAAAATTGATTTTTCTTCCATCGTATTGAGCAGTTTTATTGCAGTTGGATCTTGCAAGACCATGCGTGGATGTGGAAAAAAAGTTAGCAACAACGTTTCACAATCACAATCAGAAGTGTTTTGTAATAATTTTTCGATAATTTTAGTATGACCAATATGAACGCCGTCAAAAGTACCTAAAGTAACAATAGTTTTTTTTCCGGATTTAAAATCTTGAATCGAATGAAAAATGTTCAAAGCTTTTTGATTTAGAATTGCAAATTTATACTATCTGTGGCACAAAAAAAAGAGCATTTAAAATACAAATCCTTTTCGATACTATAATAAGACTATTATTTTTTTATAAATTGTAACGTTCTTGAATCGCTGTCTTTTGCTATTCGAATAAAATAAATACCATGGCTCCATTTTGAAACATCCACAGACAAATCGGTGACCGAGCGTATTTTTGTTGTTATCATAATTTGTCCTAAGCAATTATAAACTTCTAGCGTTTCGGGTAGTTCATTCCCGTTTTCGAGTGTAATATTAACTATTGATTGTGTAGGATTTGGATACAAATAAATCGTATTCAATCCATTTATTTTATTTACATTTAGTGGAACTCCAGGCAAACAACCATCAGATGTGGCCAGACTCAATCGGCGTGGCGAATTTTGCATCACGGCAACCATGCGTTCTTTTTGATTTTGTGTAAATACATTCATACAAAGATCATCAGAATAATCCATATAATTTTGGAACATATCGTTGCCTGGACTGCTCAAGCAGGTATTTTTTGAAGACGGGCAACCAAGTGTTTCTGATGCAGATGCTGGAGTGTCCGGACAATAATCTTTAAAACTATCGGTAGTATTGACTTGGCACGAGCTGTTATCGCCCCAAATGTGTCGCAAACCAAAAAAATGTCCTACTTCGTGTGTGGCCGTTCTTCCTTTGTCATACGGCAATCCGTAACTTCCTTCAGGATAAATATCGGAAGATCCAAAATAAGGATAAGCAATCACTACGCCATCGGTATTGGCTGAACCGCCATTAACATCTATGCCCCCAAGACCTGAATTACTGGGCGATTGAGCGTAACCCAAAAGTTCGCCAAAACCAGGTTCAACAATTTCGTTGACTACCCAAATGTTCATGTATTTTGTAGGGTCCCATTGGGTTTGTGGTTTAACATTAGCATCAACAGAGCTGGTTGACCAAGTGGTAGCCGAACGAACGACGCGATTGATTCCTGTAGTAAAAAAGCCATTTGGGTCTCTTTGTGCCAAACAAAACTGAATTTCGGTATCGGCACCAACGGCATTGGTGTTATAACCTGGCGTTCCTATAATTCGTCTAAAATCTTGGTTCAAAATAGTGATTTGCGAAAGCACTTGCGCATCAGAAATATTAGATCCCGTACCAACCGCAACTCCATTGTGAATTACGTGAACAACAACTGGAATGTTGTAAACAAGTGTTGGAGATTGTGAATTATTGCTAGATTTCGCGTTGACTCGCGCTTTCAAAGCGGCTACTTTAGGCGCCAACCATGTTTCAAATGCTGCAATGCTAGCCCTTTCGGGATGAATGAATTGCAAATGGGCTTCATACTCTGTTGCACCACATCGTATTTTTTGTGATTGAGGAGTTGATTGATGTTGTGCGAATGCGATTGAAGTTAATAACGACAACAAAAATAATAAAGTAATGTTTTTTTTCATAATCACACTTTTTACAAAAATAAGATTTTTATAGCTTTCTGTTCATTTTTAAAAAAATAAAATGAGATTAACCCAACATTATGAGGAAAAACACCGACAGTTATTTAAAAAAGAAAAGTAATTGTTAACTATTATTCAAAAATTATTAAATTTGACGGCAAACTAAATTTTAAAAAATGAAAAAAATAATACTCTTATCGCTTTTTTTGAACTTTGTTTTTTCGACGTATGGACAACAAAAGTCGGTTTGGACAAAAATAAATGGCGATGCAATTCCTGTCTATGAAAAATTGGAAAAAGTTTCAAATCCAAAAGTATTTCAAGTTTATGCGCTTGATTTGGATGTATTGAAATTAAAATTAGCTTCTGCGCCTGCTAGAGCGACCAATAAAACCAATCCAGGAATTACAGTAGCTTTCCCAACCGCAAAAGGAACGATTGAAAATTTTAGGGTTTATGAAGCGGGTATTTTACATCCTGATTTGGCTGCCCGTTACCCAGACATAAAATCTTATGTAGGCGTTGGTATTGATGATGTTTCGGCATCGATTCGATTCAGCACAACCATTTTTGGCTTGCATACCATGACTTTTTCAGCCGGAAATTATACCAGCTACATTGAGCCATACACTAAAGATTTGAAAAAATACATGCTTTATTCAAGAAACAATTTAGAAAACACAAGATCGTTTGATTGTGATGTTGTCGAAAGTGAAACTACAGAAAACGCAAGTCATTCATTAAGAAGCGCCAGCAGCACGCAATCCAATGCTGGTGTTTTTAGAGTGTACCGCTTGGCAATTTCTAGTACTATTGAATATTCGACTTTTCATATTAATGCTGCAGGCGTAGGAAGTGGCACCGCAGCACAAAAAAAAGCGGCTGTTTTGGCCGCCATGAATGTAACGATGACAAGGGTAAATGGACTTTATGAAAGAGATCTTTCATTAACATTAGAAATTGTAGCCAATAACGACGTTTTGATTTCATTGAGCGCAAATGATGGATTTACAAATAACAATGGTGTTACACTTTTGGGCGAAAACCAAGCGTTTGTGACAACAAATATTGGTTCAGCCAATTACGATATCGGTCATATTTTTTCTACCGGTGGCGGCGGTATCGCACAATTAGGTTCTATTTGCAACAGTTCTGGAAAAGCAAGAGGAGTTACTGGTTCTCCTGCACCGGTCGGCGATGCTTTTAATGTTGATTACGTAGCACATGAAATGGGCCATCAATTGGGAGGCAATCATACCTTTAACGGTTTAGGCGAAAACTGCGCTACTGATACAAGAAATCAACCAACTGCAATTGAACCAGGAAGTGGCACGACAATTATGGCTTATGCCGGAATTTGTTCCCCGGTCAATGTTCAAAACTTTTCTGATGATCATTTTAGCGCTATAAGTATAGATCAAATTGACGCGGTTATAACAGGCAGTGGTAATTGCTCTGTCAATACACCTAATATTAATACTGCTCCTGTAATTGCTCCGCTTTTAGATTTTACTATTCCGAAAAGCACCCCTTTTATTTTAAGAGGAAATGCCACTGATTCTGAAAACGACCCATTGACCTACTGTTGGGAACAGTATGACAATGAAATTTCCACACAACCGCCCGTAGCGACAAGTACAAGTGGTCCTAATTTTAGATCACGTGAACCTATTGTTTCACCTAATCGTTTTTTTCCCATAATTAATAATGTAATTGGTAACAACATTACACCAACTTGGGAAGTTGTACCATCTGTAGCTAGAGTAATGGATTTTGCGCTTACTGTTCGAGACAATAATGTCCTTAATGGTGGGCAAACCGACAGAGAAGATATGACGGTGACTTTTGCGAGTGTTGGCCCTTTTTTAGTCACTTCGCCAAATACCAATACCGCATTACAAGGTGGTTCTAATCAAACGGTAACTTGGGACGTGGCTGGCACTACTGCAAATGGCATCAATACGCCTTATGTTGACATTTATTTATCAACCAACAGCGGAGGTGCTTTTAGTGTTTTATTGGCTAGCAAAGTACCAAATGATGGTTCTGAATCAATCACTGTTCCAAATACCGTCGGATCTGCCAACAGGATTATCGTATTGGGGCACGATAATATTTTTTATGACATGTCCAATATCAATTTTCCAATAACTGCAGCACCATCAACATTTTCAATTGCATTTAATGGTCAAGCTGGAGAGCAAAATAAAGCTGGTTGTGTAGGCGAAAATATTGTTTACACACTCAATTATAACGCGCTTGCCGGATTTTCGGGAACAACAACCTTTAGTGCAACAGGTAATCCTGCAGGAACTACAGTGACGTTTTCGCCAAGTTCGATGACAGCAACTGGATCAGTGACCATGACCATAAGTAATACCAGTGGCGTTAGTGAAGGATTTTATCCAATTGTAGTTACAGGGACTTCCGGAGCAACAACAAAAAATGTCAATCTTTATTTACAAGCTGCCGAAGCTTTATTCCTACCTATAACATTAACGGCTCCTACAAATGCGGCCAACAACCAACCGGTTGATGCCATTTTGACTTGGACCGCCGATGCTTTTGCAGAAAGTTATGATGTTCAAGTAGCGACAACAAATGACTTTACTACTATTGTTGCTTCTGGAAATACTTCAGCTACGACATTTACTGCTAACGGATTAGCTTCTTTGACAACCTATTTCTGGAGAGTGCGTTCAAAAAATAGTGCTTGCACAAGCGCTTATACAGATTCATCACAATTTACAACAAAATATTGTGATTCCTATGCTTCAAACAATGTACCAGTAACCATTTCTACTGGCGCAGCATCGGTAACCAATTCGACAATTACAATTCCTGATGCAGACAACATGACCATAAGTGACATTGATGTTACATTAAATATAACCCATACATGGATTCGCGATTTGAATGTAAAATTAGTAAGCCCAACTGGAACACAAATTACTTTGTTTGGTTCACTTTGTAGTTTGAATACCCCAGGTTTTGAAGATGCAAATGCTACCTTTGATGATGCCGCAGCTACGCTAGTTGCATGTGGTAGTTCAAACCCTAGAATTTCTGGAAAGGTAAGACCTAATCAAGCGCTTTCTGCTTTAAATGGGCAATCAAGTCAAGGAGTTTGGACATTAAGGGTCACTGATTCTACATCAGGAGATGGAGGCGCTATCAATTCTTGGAGTTTGAATATTTGTAGCACATCGGCACCATTAACAGTTGATGCGGTAGGTTCAAGATTTAATTTTTCTGTATTTCCAAATCCAAATAATGGAAGTTTTACAGTTCAATCGAATAAAATTAGTGGTGAGAAAACTAAAATTCAGGTCTACGATATGAGAGGAAGATTGATTTTTGAAAATCAATATTTAGGAAATAATAGTCTAAATGAAACCGTTCAATTGCAAAATGCACAGACGGGCGTTTATTTATTATCGGTTTCCGACGGAGAGAATAAAGAAGTAAAAAGAATTATCATAGAATAGTTTTTAGCAAATTACAAAACATAAAAGCGCGTCTTCTAATTTTGAAGACGCGCTTTTTTATTCAATTACAAACTGAATATTTTTTATAATTTGTGGCACTTCTTTTACAGTAAAATTAAAGTCAAAATGGTATTGCTTGTTTTTGGTAGTTATTTTTAGCATTCCGTTATCGATTTTATAATTCCCCGTATAGCCTTTGCAGTAGCAAAAACGACCAAAAAGTACTTTCATCCCTTTGTCTGAAAAATCAGAAAATGCGCCGTCTTGTATATTTTTGTTGATTTCTATTACGACATCTTCTTTATAATGTCCGTCTTGCATTCCTTTTGGAACAGTTTTGTAATACGAATAAACCAATACATTTTTTTCTTTATTGTCGATTAGTTCATAATATATTTTTCCGAATTCATCTGTTTTGACCACCATCGCTTTGTTGTTATTGACTATAATTTCGCATGTCGCATCTTTTGGACAATCGGATAAAATAACGGATTTTTTAAGTGCAAACTCGGCCGATTTGTTTTTTATAGCACAAGAGCAAATTAAAAAAAGGGATAATAGCGCAAAATATTTCATAATAAGTTATTTTATTTGGTGACAAATAGCTTGCCGTTTATTTTCCGTTAAAAAGAGTCATTGTATTTTCGAGTCCTGCTGTTCCAAAAGACAAAATAACTTCTGACGCCAAAGCCAATCGTTCTGAAAGTTTTTCTTTTTCATGTTCGTCCCATTCTCCCAAAACATAATTTACTTGTTGGCCTTTTTTAAATTCGTCACTAATCCCAAAACGGAAACGCGCATAATTTTGGGTGTTCAAAATCAAATTCGTGTTTTTTAATCCGTTATGCCCACCATCACTCCCTTTAGGTTTGATTCGGATGGTTCCAAAAGACAAATTCAAATCATCGGTAATCACCAATAAATTTTCGATCTGTATACTTTCTTTGTTCAGCCAAAATTGTATTGCTTTTCCAGATAGATTCATGTAAGTGTTGGGTTTCAAAAGCAAAAAAGTACGCCCTTTGAATTTGAATTCGGCCAATGCTCCAAGCTTTACTGTTTCAAAAATAACGCCTTCTTTATTAGCAAAAAAATCAAGTATTTTAAATCCTATATTGTGACGTGTATTGACATATTCTGCGCCAATATTGCCGAGACCAACAATTAAAAATTTCTTCATAAATTTTTTATTTTCTTCTTTTGGCTTTCTGTAAAAGAGTATGAATTATTTATATATTTTACAAATATAACTTTAATTTGAAAATGATGGCCTTTGATAAATTAGAGAAGAATAAGCCAAAATCATCCAAAAGCACAATGCACTGAAAAACAAAAAACCCAAATCTTACGAAATGGGTTTTTATAAATTGTAGAAAAAAAATTATGCCTCAAACGCTTCGATTGAAACATATGATTTATTGTCTCTTTTCTTTTGGAACTTTACAACTCCATCTACTCTTGCGTGCAGGGTGTGATCTTTACTGATGTAAACATTTTCACCTGGGTTGTGTTTTGAACCTCTTTGTCTTACGATGATGTTCCCAGCGATTGCAGCTTGTCCACCAAAAATCTTAACACCTAAACGTTTCGATTCTGATTCTCTACCATTCTTGGAACTACCGACACCTTTCTTGTGAGCCATGACGTATTAGTTTTTAATGTTAATTATTCTTGTGTATCTTCTTCCTTTTTAGCTTTAGGTGCTTTTTTAACCTTTGGAGCTTCTGCTTCTTCTGCTACTACTTCTGCTACCGGAGCTGCTTCTTTCTTTGGAGCTGCTGCTTTTTTAGGAGCTGCACCTACAGCAATACCTTCGATTACAATTTGAGTAAGATACTGTCTGTGACCGTTTCTCTTTTTGTAACCTTTTCTTCTTTTCTTTTTGAAAACGATTACTTTATCTCCTTTTAAGTGTTGTAACACTTTGGCTTCTACTGAAGCACCTTCTACAGCCGGGGCGCCTAAAGTGATAGTGCCATTGTCATCCAATAAAAGAACTTTGTCAAAAGAAACTTTTGAACCTTCTTCATTGGTCAAACGATGAACATAAACCTTTAAGTCTTTGCTTACTTTAAATTGTTGCCCTGCTATCTCTACGATTGCGTACATAACAATGATGTTTATTTGTTTATAAAATGGATGCAAATATACAACTATAAATGAATTAGCCAATTAGTTGAAGAAAAAAGTTTTAAAGCAATTAAAAAATCTTGGTGTTTTATCATAAACCTAGTAAAATCCTATTTTTTTGCTAACTGTATATTGGATTAAGATAAATTATTAACAACCAAATAAAAAGTCATTAAAAAAAAGTATTTTTGACGTAACAAAATTGTGTGTTATAATACCAATATAAAAATCAATAAAAAATTATTAACCTTATGAAAAACTCATTAATGGCTTTAAGTGCTGCACTTATGCTTGGAGGTGTTGCTTCGGCTCAAAAAGTAGCCTTTGAAGAATACAATTTAGACAACGGTATGCATGTGATTTTGCATAACGACACATCTGCTCCCACCGTTATTACTTCAGTAATGTACCACGTTGGTGCCAAAGACGAAAATCCTGAAAGAACAGGTTTTGCTCACTTTTTTGAACATTTATTGTTCGAAGGTACCGAAAATATCAAACGCGGCGAGTGGTTTAAAATCGTAACTTCTAACGGCGGCGTTAATAATGCCAATACCACCGAAGACCGTACTTATTATTATGAAGTGTTCCCTTCAAACAGTCTTGAATTGGGATTGTGGATGGAATCTGAACGCTTACTACACCCGGTAATCAATCAAATTGGTGTTGACACACAAAATGAAGTAGTAAAAGAAGAAAAAAGATTGCGCTATGACAACAGTCCGTATGGGCAGTTGATTCCAGAAGTTAAGAAAAATATGTTCAAAAACCACCCATACCGTTGGACAACAATTGGTTCAATGGACCATTTGGATGCAGCAACTTTAGAGGAATTTCAAGCTTTCAATAAAAAATTCTACATCCCGAATAATGCCGTTTTAGTAGTTGCTGGTGATTTTGATAAAGCACAAGCAAAAACTTGGATTCAGAAATATTTTGGTGCCATTCCGAAAGGAACGCCGATTACGCGTCAAACTTTTACCGAAGCACCAATAACCGAAACCATCAAAGCCACTTTTGAAGACCCTAATATTCAAATCCCGATGGTGGTTGCTGCCTACAGAACGCCTTCGATGAAAACACGTGATGCCAGAGTTTTGGATATGATTTCGACCATTTTAAGTGATGGAAAAAGTTCAAGATTGTATAAAAAAATCGTTGACGACAAAAAAATGGCATTACAAATTGGTGCATTCAGTTATAATCAAGAAGATTATGGCACCTATATCCTTTACGGATTGCCACAAGCACCAAATACAGCAGCAGATATTTTGAAAGAGGTAGATGCCGAAATTGTGACTTTGCAAACCGAATTGATTTCAGAAAAAGAATTACAAAAACTACAAAACAAATACGAAAATCAATATGTTAATAGCAATTCAAGTATTGACGGTATTGCAGATAATTTAGCGACCTATTATTTATTGTATGGCGACGTTAATCTAATTAACACCGAAATAGATCTTTATCGTTCTATTACTCGTGAAGAAATTAGAGAAATCGCAAAAAAATACCTCAATCCAAACCAAAGATTGGTTTTGGATTATGTTCCATCTAAAGACAAAGCTCAAAACTAAGATAGTACCATGAAAAAATCAATATTCCTATTGTCAAGCTTGTTCTTAACTATTATTATGCAAGCACAAATTATCCCACAGCCAAAACCAGGTCCTGCACCATCGATAAAAATTGGTAAACCTGAAACATTTGAATTGAAAAACGGTCTAAAAGTAATGATCGTTGAGAACCACAAATTACCACGCGTTTCATTCAGTCTTACAATAGACAACGCTCCTTATGCCGAAGGCGATAAAAAAGGAGTAGCCGATATGACCAGCGCTTTGATGGGAAGTGGTACAACCAAAATTTCTAAAGAAGCTTTTAACGAAGAAGTTGACTTTCTTGGTGCCAACATCAATTTATATTCTGGTGGCGCCTATGCAAGTTCGCTTTCAAAATATGCTTCAAGAGTATTAGAATTAATGGCTGACGGCGCATTGAATCCTAATTTTACACAAGAAGAATTCGACAAGCAAAAAGAAAAAATTATCGAAGGATTAAAATCTGACGAGAAAAGTGTCCCTGCTGTTGCACAACGTGTAAATGGTGTTTTAACTTTCGGAAAAAACCATCCTGCTGGCGAATATTTGAGCGAGGCAACTTTGAACAACGTTACTTTGGCAGATGCAAAAGCCAACTACAATACGTATTTTGTCCCTAGTAACGCTTATTTGGTTATTGTTGGCGATGTGAAATTCAAAGAAACTAAAAAAATGGTCGAAAAACTTTTTGGTTCTTGGAAAAAAGCAACTGCGCCAGCAGTGAGTTACACCGATCCAAAAGATGTGCAATACACACAAATCAACTTTGTTGACATGCCCAATGCAGTTCAGTCAGAAGTTGCAGTCATCAATGTTACCAATCTTAAAATGACTGATCCTGATTATTTTGCTGCGATTGTTGCCAACCAAATTTTTGGCGGCGATTTTAACAGCTATATCAACATGAATTTGAGAGAAGCACACGGTTGGACTTATGGTGCAAGATCAAGCATTAGTGGAGATAAGTATGTGTCAAGCTTTGAAGCGTCAACGCAAGTTCGTAATGCGGTAACAGACAGTACAGTTGTTGAAATTTTTAAAGAATACAACAAAATCAGAAATGAAAAAGTCACTGACGAAATGTTGAACAACGTAAAAGCAGGTTATATTGGTCGTTTTGTAATGCAAATCGAAAAACCACAAACCATTGCTTCTTATGCTTTGCGCACACAAACACAAGGACTTCCTGCTGATTTTTACGAAAATTATATCAAAAACATCAGCGCTGTAACTGCAGATGACGTACAAAGAGTCGCTAACAAATATTTCTTAGCCGATAATTCTCGTATTCTAATCGTAGGAAAAGGAGCAGATGTTTTACCTAGTTTAGAAAAATTAAAAATTCCGATTTTCTATTTTGATAAATACGGGAATCCAGTTGAAAAACCTGTTGCCAAAAAAGAAATTCCTGCTGGTGTAAATGCTAAAACTGTTTTTGAAGCCTACATTAAAGCTGTTGGTGGCGAAAAAGCATTGTCTGCTGTAAAAACCATCGCTGTAACTGGATCAGGAACTGCACAAGGAATGACAATTGACTATAATAAAAAAGCTTCTTCAGCCAATAAAATAACCGAAGGCTTGAGCGTAATGGGTCAATCAATGAAAAAAGTATATGACGGAAAAACAGGTTATCAAGCCCAAGGTCCACAAAAGATGCCTATGGATGCTGCCGAATTGGTTTCAATGAAATATTATGCCAATCCTTTTCCAGAATTGAGTCTTTTAAAGAAAGAAGGTTTATCTGTTTCTGGAATAGAAAACATTAATGGTGCCGATGCTTATGTCATTAAAGATGGCGATACTACTTTGTATTACGATGTGAAAACCGGTTTGAAAGCTGCAGAAAGCGAAGAAGTAGAAGTGGCGCCAGGTCAAAAAATGACAATGGTTACTCCGTTCAGTGATTACCGTGACGTAAAAGGCGTGAAAGTTCCTTTTAAAACGACAATCAATATCGGAATAGAAATCGAATTGACTATGTCTGATGTAAAAATCAATGAAGGTGTTACCGATGCTGATTTTCAATAATTAAGTGTTTTTTTTTATAAAACGAGGCTGTCATTGATTTGGCAGCCTTTTTTTATTACTTTTTAGCCGATAAATAAACGCCGATTAAAATAATAAATGCCCCAAGAAATTGAATTGGCGTAAGCATTTCGGCATCTATTAATCCCCAAAAAAAAGCAACAACCGGAATCAAATAGGTTACAGATGTAGCAAAAACAGGCGAAGAAATTTGAACTAATTTAAAGAAAATAATATTCGCAATTCCAGTACCAACCACACCCAAAATCAGAATATAAAATACCGATTGCCTCACAGCAACCAAATGGGTTTGCTCAAAAAATCCGGTACAAAATAAAATAACCAGCGCCGGAAAAAGCATAACGGTAAAATTACCTGTGCTGATTGTCAATGGCGACAAATCGGAAAGGTGCTTTTTAATTAAATTGACATTCGTTGCATAACAAACCGACGCAATAATAACTAGAATAGCATAATAATAATTCTGTTCCGGATTGTTCATAGCGCCATTCAATATCAGCAATAAACTACCGATCAATCCGATGATAACACCAAAAACTTGAGTTCTCTTGAAAGTCAAGCCAAAAAACAAAACGCCTAAAACCAAAGTATTAAGCGGCGTCAACGAGTTCAAAATAGAACTAACTGTACTTGTAATGTGCTTTTGGGCAAAAGCAAATAGAAATGCGGGAATAAAAGTTCCAAAAAGCGAAGTCAAGGCAATGAACTTCCACTGCGCTTGCGGAATTTTTGCCAGTGTTTTAAATCCAATTATCAACAAAAATACTGCCGCAAAAATGATGCGCAAAGCGCCCAACTGAAAAGGCGTCAAGGCATCTAAGCCTCTTTTTATCAAAATAAATGAACTTCCCCAAATCAAGGCTAGCCCAACCAGAAAAATCCATTTTGTATTCTTTGCAATCATAGTTGTTTTTTTGTTGCGCAAAATTCTATTTTTTAAATGGATTTATGACTGCTTTTTTTATTAATTTTGTAATCGTTTTTGAAACTAATTTGTTATTATCTTATCATTTATAAAAAATAAAAATCATGAATTTTACAAAATCAATCCTCGCTCTGGCTATTTCCTCATTTTTATTTGTTGGTTGCAAAGAAGATAAAAAAGAAATCAACGCTACGACTATTGCTGCAACTGCCAAACAAACAGTTCCTGCCGAAAAATTAGCAACAGCAAGTTTTAATATTGAAGGTATGAGTTGTGCCGTAATGTGTGCTTCAAAAATCGAAAAAGAACTGACTGCGATGGACGGCGTTCAAAAAGCCACAGTTGATTTCGAAAAAAAGACAGCTACGATCGAATATGATAACAGCAAACAAACTCCCGAAAATTTCGTTACAAAAGTAGAAGGTATTGCCGACGGAAAAACCTATAAAGTAGCCAATGTAAAATCTTCAGAAGACCACGCAATGTTGTTGCAAGAAAAAGAAAAAAAACAATCTAGAAAAGAGAGAAAAGCCGCAAAAAAAGCCGCTGCAAATGGCGAAAAATCACAAGATGCCAAACCTGCCTGTTGTGCTGCAAAAAAACACTGCGGTACAGAAGAGAAAAAAGGAAACACTTTATAATAATTGCATTATTCGATTGTTCGGTCGTATTTCATCTTTCTTAAAATACGCAACGCCTCTTTAAAACTGACATAAACGGTTGGATTTTGATGCGCTTTTAAGAGTGATTTGGCCTCTATTAGTTTTTGTTTTGCATCTTCAAAACCATTGAGATAACAAATCATAAACGTCGAAGGAACATTTTCTAAATCCTTGTTTTCTCTTTCCGAGAGCGAAACACCTTTTTGAATTTTAGAGAGTAAAGCAATATTGGCATTGTAGATGTGATGCAACATTTTTCGATTGAATTCCGGTGGTTCAAACAACATTTTGTTTTCGATTTTATAATAACCGTTGTCGTAAAATCTTATAATTTGTTGTTCCAGAGGATAATAAGTTGTCTTGTCATTCAATCCCAAAGGCACAAACTCGGTAATCGTAAAACTATTTTCGTCAAATTCAATAATTACTTCGTCTAAAGCCGAATAAAAAAGCTTGATTTGCTCATTAATGAGCTCAATATCTACTCTTGAAAGATACGTTTTGTCTTTTACTCTTTTTGGAATTCCAGCCCAGCAAATCACAAATAATTCTTTGAAAACCTTGTATTTTGGCGCCATATCCTTATGCCGAAAATTCATAAAATCGATAACACCATCCAAAGTATAACCTATGCTGTTTCGCGAATTATTTTCGATACCAATTACAGTTGCCGTATTTTGATAATTCTTTTCCACTGTACCTTCAACTGGCACCGAATTACTGCCGCGCCTCATGAATACTGACTTGGCCAAAATGGTATGGATGCCTTTTTTAAAATAAGATGTTTTGTTTTTGGGCTTTATTGTGACCAATCCGATTACCCTGTCTTTGGGCAAATTGGGGAAAGGCACATTTTCATATTGGATTTTTGGCGGATTTTCTAAAAAAGCATTGACTAAATTTTGTATGCGGCTGTCATCAAAAAAGTCATCACCAACAATTTCGTTATCATGGTCTTCGACACCAACAACTATATAGGAATTATTGGCCGGATTTGAATTGGATAACGCGCAAATATGCTTCAAAAACTTGCCTTTTCCTTCGCGAGTATGCAAATTCAACTGCCGTTTTTTATCATAAAAACTGGACTCATCATTGTGAGCCAAAAGATTTTTAATAAGCAGCCGTTTGTTGATCATTTTATTATTTTTTGGGCAGCAAATTCCAGCTTTCCGCCTTTATCTCTGTTCGTTCCTCACAAAGGATATCGGCTGCAATCTGGGCTGCAGTAAGTGCAACCTATAACGTTTTATTTACAATTGTGCTCGAAGCCTGCGCTGTACTCAAAACGACTAAATCAGCAATATTGATATGGTATGGTCGTGATACCACAAAATGAATAATATCGGCAATGTCTTCAGGTTGTAACGGCTCAAAACCTTTATAAACATTAGAAGCACGCGCAATATCTCCTTTGAATCGTACTTCCGAAAATTCAGTTGCCACCATACCAGGATGAATTGCACCCACGCGAATACCAAACGGATTCAAATCCATTCGCATGCCTTGATTTAAAGCATCGACCGCATGCTTACTGGCGCAGTATACGTTGCCATTGGGATAGACTTCTTTGGCTGCTGTCGAACCAATATTGATAATATGACCCGATTTTCGTTCAACCATTTGCGGAATTATGGCTTTTGAAACATACAATAATCCTTTGACGTTAATGTCAATCATCGCATCCCAATCCTCTAAATCTCCGTTTTGAATCGGATCCAAACCATGGGCATTTCCAGCATTATTTATTAAAACATCGATGTGTGAAAAAGGGGTTGGCAAAGTACTGATTGCCAAAAAAACGGCAGCTTTGTCTCGAACATCAAAACACAAAGTATGTACAGATGTAAAGGCCGACAATTCCTTTTTTAAAGTTGCCAATCGATCTTCACGTCTTCCGCAAAGAATAACATTGTAGTTGTTTTTTGCTAAAATAGTGGCTGTTGCTTTTCCGATTCCACTTGACGCTCCTGTAATTAATGCTGTTTTCATTTTCTTATTGCTTGTTATCTTTATTTTATGCCGAAAAATTACGCCACAGGATTTCCTCTACTCGCTGTCCAAATCGCAAACCAATCTTCTTTTTCGAGCTGTAATTCGGTGGCTTTTGTCAACAACTGAATTCTCGCTACATTCACAGTTCCGGCAATCGGGATAATTTTTGAAGGATGCTGCAAAATCCAAGAAAGTAAAATCGTATCCGAACCCACATGGTATTTGGCGACCAAGGTGGCCAACAATTTTTTTAATCGACGGGTTGTATCTGTATCTTCTTTAAAAACTGCACCCAACGGATTCCAAGCCATAGGTCTAATTTGGTGAATTTGCATATAATCTAAACTTCCGTCAAGCATCGGTTCAAAATTGGTTGCTGAAAATTGTATTTGATTGTAGGTTACTTCGGTATTTTGTCGGATCAATTCGGTTTGAGAAGCGGTAAAGTTGGACAATCCAAAATTGATAATTTTACCTTCTGATTTCAACTTTTCTGCGGCTTCGGCAATAATATCGGATTGCATTAACGGACTTGGTCTGTGTAGAAGTAAGACATCCAAGTAATCGGTTTTAAGATTTTTAAGTGAATTCTCTACCGACCAAATGATATGTTCTTTTGAATAATCATAGTGTTTAATTGTATTTTTTCGATTTTCGGTAACCGTTTGAATACCACATTTTGAAATGAATTGTAGTTTTTCTCTTGCGATTTTACTCGAAAAAAAACCTTTCCCAAATTCAGATTCAGTTGTATAACCTCCATAAATATCCGCATGGTCAAAAGTTGAAATATTATTTTCAACACAAACATGTATCAATTGTTCAATTTCAGTGGTATTGAGCTTTTTGTCCCATATTCCCCAATTCATCGTACCAGCAATTATAGGAGATAAAGTTGTGTTATTCAAAATGATTTTATTTTAGAAAGTTGCTAAATTTTGGGCAATATTGGTCAATTGTATTGCGCTTTTTTTAAAGTTCTTAAAATTATGAAAACAAAATCACAATTCATCCTTAATGGCAAGTGTTTTGAAGAAGTTTTAACCATTTTTTAACATCTTACATCTAAAAAAAAATTCAATTTGCACCGTTAAAATTAACGTATCAAAATCAAGGTTTTAAAATAGATATTATGGAAGAAAATACTGCTACTTTAGACATTAGAGCAATCAATGAAAAAATAGAAAGAGAGAGCGCATTTATCGATTTGCTCACCATGGAAATGAATAAAGTAATTGTCGGTCAAAAACACATGATAGAACGATTGCTTATTGGTCTTTTGGGTCAAGGTCATATTTTGTTAGAAGGTGTTCCTGGACTTGCAAAAACATTGGCTATCAACACGCTTTCGCAAGCGGTTCAAGGTTCTTTCAGCAGGATTCAATTTACGCCAGATTTGTTGCCAGCCGATGTAGTTGGAACAATGATTTATAATATTAAAGCCAACGAATTTTCGATAAAAAAAGGACCAATATTTGCCAATTTTGTGTTGGCAGACGAAATAAACCGTGCCCCAGCCAAAGTGCAATCGGCTTTGCTCGAAGCAATGCAAGAAAAACAAGTTACCATTGGCGATACCACCTTTAAATTAGACAGGCCTTTCTTGGTTTTGGCAACACAAAATCCAATTGAGCAAGAAGGAACATATCCACTGCCAGAAGCGCAAGTCGATCGTTTTATGCTAAAAACGGTTATCGATTATCCTAAAATGGACGAAGAGCGTATGGTCATCCGTCAGAACTTAAAAGGTGGTTACGAAAAGGTAAATCCTGTTGTTTCTGTTGAACAAATCCTACGCGCCCAAGAAGCCGTTCGTGAGGTTTATATGGATGAAAAAATCGAAAAATACATTTTAGATATTGTTTTTGCCACCCGTTATCCCGAAAAATACAAATTGGAAAGTTTGAAACCATTGATTGGTTTTGGCGCTTCGCCACGTGGGAGTATCAATTTGGCGAATGCCGCAAAATGTTACGCTTTTATCAAACGCCGTGGCTATGTAATTCCAGAAGACGTGCGTGCGGTGGTTCACGATGTTTTGCGTCACCGAATTGGGGTTACTTATGAAGCTGAAGCCGAAAACATCACCTCGGTTGACATCATCAATAAAATTGTTAACGAAGTAGAAGTACCTTAAATAGTACCTAGCTTTAAGCTTTCAGCGCCCAGCTGATTGCTAATTGCTGATTGCTGATTGCTGAAAAAATGGATACAAAGGAGTTACTTAAAAAAGTCAAAAAAATTGAAATTAAAACCCGAAGATTGAGCGATCATATCTTTTCGGGCGAATACCATACATCGTTTAAAGGACGAGGCATGACTTTTTCGGAAGTGCGTCAGTATCAATTTGGGGATGATATTCGCGCCATTGATTGGAATGTTACCGCACGATACAACGAACCTTATGTAAAAGTTTTTGAAGAAGAACGTGAACTTACCATGATGCTAATGGTCGACATTAGTGGTTCAGAAGATTTTGGAACAAAAAATCAATTCAAAAATGAGATTGTCACAGAAATTTCAGCAACATTGGCTTTTTCGGCGACAAAAAATAACGACAAAATTGGGTTGATTTTGTTTTCCGACCAAATCGAATTGTACATTCCGCCAAAAAAAGGAAAATTTCATGTGTTGCGCATCATTCGTGAATTGATTGAATTTCATCCAAAAAGTAATAAAACAGATGTGAATCAGGCACTTAAATTTCTTTCAGGCACTCAAAAAAAGAAAGCTATTGTGTTTTTGATTTCCGATTTTATGACTGAAGCATACGAGCAAACACTGAAAATCGCATCAAAAAAACATGATATTACAGGAATTCGGGTCTATGATATTCGCGAAGAAAAAATTCCAAATATCGGCATTGTTCCGATGCTTGATGCCGAAACTGGTAAAATGCAACTTATTAATACAGGTTCAAAAACAGTTCGCAATGGTTATGAAAAATACTATATTAATAAAGTCAATTACTTCAAAGAAACATTTAGCAAATGCGGCTCGGGTGTCGTTAACATGCGTGTTGACGAAAGTTATGTCACCAAATTATTAGGCTATTTTAAATCGAGATAATAATATACCATTGTGGCTCTTGTCCTAAAAAGGATTAAAGTATAAAAAAATGAAAATTAAAATTTACCTATTTTTTCTGTTATTTTCAACGGTTTTGTTGGCTCAAAAAAGAGTAACAACCTCGATTGATACTACAAAAAATAAAATTGGCGCCCAATTCAATTTAACCTTAAAAACTACGGTCGATACTTCGGCAATAGTCGTTTTTCCTAGCGGTACGACTTTTGGAAATTTAGAAGTAATTCGATCTTATATTGTCGATACAATCAAAAAAAACAATCAATATGAATTGATTAAAAAATATGGATTGACACAATTTGATAGCGGAAAATACCTAATTCCTAGATTACCCATTCTGATTGACAAACAACGGTTTTATTCAGACAGTATAAAAATCGAAATTTCGAATGTAAAAGTCGATACATTGAAACAAAAAATGTACGAAATCAAAGCGATTACACAAGTTGAGAACGCAATTGGAAGTTGGTGGAAATATATTTTAGGATTTTTGCTTATCATCGGAATTGGGTTTTTGGTATACTTTCTAGTCAAAAAAAATCAAAAGAAAAAATTAGAACAAGAAATCTATAAAACTCCAATTGAAAAAGCAACTTCGTTGTTAAAAAATCTCGAAACAAAACAACTTTGGCAAAAAGGTGAAATCAAATCGTATTATTCAGAATTGACCGATATTGCGCGCATTTATATCGAAGAAGAAATCCATATTCCCGCCATGGAAAGCACAACAACCGAACTGATTACGGGATTGCGAAAAGTAGCAAATCAAAAGAAAATGAAATTGTCTAAAGAGACTTTGTTGAATTTAGAAAAAGTATTAAAACAAGCTGATTTAGTAAAATTTGCAAAGTCAAAGCCTTTGGATTTTGAAATTACCGAAGACAAAAAACGCATCGAAAACACCATTGTTCTTATTCATAAAGCAGTTCCCGAAGTCGTTGTTCAAGATGGCGATAATGTTTTGGATGTACTTATGAAAGAAAAATTATTAAAAAAACAACGCACCAAACGCATTATTTTTGGAGTCGCTTCGGTTCTTACTTTGCTATTTGCCACTACTATTTTCTTGATTGCCACAAAAGGGCTTGCCTTTGTTAGAGATACTGTTTTGGGACATCCAACCAAAGATTTGCTCAAAGGCGAATGGGTTTTAAGCGAATACGGTTATCCCGGAATTCTCATTGAAACACCAAAAGTACTCAAGCGACTCGACAATCAAAAGTTGCCAACACAAGAAGCGGCGATGATCAAAGACATGCAAAACTTTGGATACGGTAGCATTTTAGACAATTTTTATGTGATGGTTTCAACAATTCGGTACCAAAAAGAAATGGAAATCGACTTGTCGAAAACCTTAGATATTTCGCTAAAATTAATGGAAAACCAAGGCGCACAAAATTTAATTGGTGACCAGACGGAATTCAATACAAAAGAAGGCATTTCTGGAATAAAAGGTTTTGGGACTTTTTCGCAAATTGATCCAAAAAACAAAAAAAGTGTCAAAATATATTACGAATTGCTTTTGTTTGCGCAACAAGGCGGAATCCAAAAAATAATGATGATTCACCAAGAAAACGATGGTTTTGCCAAAGAAATAACCGAAAGAATGATCAATAGCGTCGAAATTAAAAAAGCAACCGAATGATGACCAATGTAACTTTTTTAAATCCAAGCTGTTTTTGGCTATTGCTACTGTTACCTTTGCTTATAGGATGGCAAATCTTGCAACGCAACCAACAAAGCGCAACTTTAAAAATGAGTTCGCTAAAAGGGTTTCAAATAAAATCTTCTTTTTTAGCCCAATTAAAACCTTTTTTGTTTGTATTTCGATTATTGGCGCTAAGTTTAATAATTGTTGCAATGGCGCGGCCAAGAACCGTTGATATTAGTAGCCAAACCAAAACCACACGCGGCATCGACATTGTAATGGCTGTTGACGTTTCTGGAAGTATGCTCGCCAGGGATTTAAAACCCAATCGAATGGTAGCTTTAAAAGAGGTCGCTTCAAATTTTGTTGATGCACGACCCAACGACCGCATTGGACTTGTCGTTTATGCTGCCGAGGCTTATACAAAAACACCCGTGACCAGCGACAAAGCAGTAATTGTTCAGGCATTAAAAAATGTGAATTATGACAGGGTACTGCAAGACGGGACCGGAATCGGAATGGGACTTTCGACTGCTGTAAACCGTTTAAAAGAGAGTAAAGCCAAAAGCAAAGTAATTATTTTGATGACCGATGGTGTTAATAATGCCGGGTTTATTGAACCCGAAACCGCCTCGGACATTGCCAAAGAATATGGTATAAAAGTATACACTATTGGCGTTGGAACCAATGGTATGGCCGACTCGCCTTATGCCATTGCCGCCGATGGATCGTTTCTTTTTAAGATGGCCAAAGTAGAGATTGACGAACAATTAATGAAAAGTATTGCCGCTAAAACAGGCGGAAAGTACTTTAGAGCAACCAATAACAGCCGACTTGAAGCCATTTATAACGAAATCAATAAACTGGAAACCACAGAAATTGAAGAATTGAAATTTTATGATTATGACGAAAAATTCAGACCACTAGCAATTGCTGCTTTGGTGTTATTGTTTTTTGAAATCCTATTGCGCAAAACGGTTTTTAGAAGTTTTATTTAAATTATTATGTGGGAATTAGACGAAAAAAAATATTTGTACCTTTTGTTTTTGCTACCTATTTTGGTTTTGCTTTTTCTATATAATTTGTACTGGAAAAGAAAAAAGCAGCTTGAATTTGGCGATTTAAAATTAATTAAAAAGCTATATCCTGCACAATCAACTTTCAAATTTGTTCTGAAATTTATTGTTGTTATTTTGGCGTTATCGTCTTTAATAATAGCATTGGTCAACCCGAAAATCGGAACAAAAACCGAAACCGTAAAACGCCAAGGTATCGATATTGTGTTTGCAGTTGATGTTTCCAAAAGTATGCTTTGCGAAGATGTTGCGCCTAGCCGTCTCGAAAAAAGCAAACAAATTGTTTCGCAAATCATCAATCAATTGGGTAGCGACCGAATCGGAATTGTTGCTTATGCTGGAAGCGCGTTTCCAGTACTACCAATTACTACCGATTATAGCGTCGCCAAAATGTTTTTACAAAGCATGAATACCGACATGTTATCGTCGGTGGGAACTTCGCTTGGTGATGCCATCGAATTGTCTTCGACTTACTATGATGATGACAATAAAACCAAGAAATTATTGATCATCATTACCGATGGCGAAGACCATGTCGATAGGGCCAAAGAAGCTGCTACTGAAGCAAATAAATTAGGCATAAAAATAATAACTATTGGTGTCGGTACCGAAAAAGGCGGCACGATTCCACTAAAAGTCAATGGCGTTGTCGAAAGTTATAAAAGAGACAGCAATAATGAAGTCGTTATTACCAAACTCGAGTCGAAAATTTTATCCGAAATTGCCAAAGAAACCAAAGGCGGTTATGTTAACGGAAATAGTACCAAATCTGTTTTGGATTATATTAAAAATGCTTTGGACAATATCGAAAAAACCGAATTTGAGTCGCAACAATTCACCGATTTTAATTCGCAGTTCCAATGGTTTTTAGGAATCGCGTTGGCGTTGTTGTGTATTGATATTTTACTTTTGGATAAGAAAACCAAATGGCTCAAAAAACTCAACTTATTCAATGAAAAAGAATAAAATGATACATTTTAAAATGAAAAAATTAATCTTATATATAATTATTCTGATTTCTTTTGCCGCACAAGCACAAGAAAAAGACCGCTTTTTGCCCGAAGCCAATGCGCAATTTGAAAAAAAAGAGTATGCTGATGCCGAAGCCAATTACAGAATTTCACTTTCAAAATTTCCTAAAAAAACAACTGCTGCTTATAATTTAGGGAATACCATTTATAAAGAAAATCAAACCCTAGAAGCAGGACAAGCATACGTAAATGCCATTGAAACCGCAAAAACACGTACCGAAAAACACAAAGCTTTTCATAATTTGGGAAATGTTTTTATGAAAGAAAAAAATTACACCAATGCCGTGAATGCCTATAAAAGTGCTTTGGTAAATAATCCTGCTGACGAGGAAACACGTTATAATTATGCATTGGCAAAAGAATACCTGAAAAATAATCCGCCGCCAAAAGATAAAAATAAAGACAAAAAAGACGACAAAAATAAGGACAAAAACAAAGACAAAAACAAAGATAAAAAAGACGATAAAGGCGACAAGGACAAAGATAAAAAAGACAAAGGCGACCAAAATAAAGACAAAGGAAAACCTGATGAAAAATCAGACAAGACGCCTCCAAAACCAAAAGAAGGAGGCATTTCTAAACAACGATTACAAAATTTATTAGACGCCGTAAACAACGAAGAGAAAAAGATTCAAGACAAAGTCAATAAAAATAAAGTAAAAGGGAAAACCGTTAAAACAGAAAAAGATTGGTAATCTAAATTTATCCAAAAAAAGGAACTACTAAAAATGAAAAAGTATATTTTTCTTTTATTATTGCTGTGTCAAAATCTTTTGGCACAAGTACAGTTTGAAGCCAAAGTAAGCAAGACAACGCTTGGAATCAACGAAAGATTACGCATCGATTTTTCTATGAACGATGACGGCGATAATTTTATACCACCCAATTTTGAAGGATTTAAAGTCATTGCCGGTCCAAGCCAACAAGTAAGCCAATCATGGATCAACGGCCGAACCTCATTTAATAAAACTTATTCTTATTATTTATTGCCAACCCAAAAAGGAACGCAAATTATCAAACAAGCGGCTATCGAAATAAAAGGACAAACCTATAAAACTTCTCCAATAAAAATCAATGTAACTGCTGCAGTCGAATTACCTAAAGACCCCAATAATGCACCACAAATTTCAGCCAGTGATGCAATTCACCTCGTTGCCGAAGTTTCAAAACAAAACCCATACATCAACGAACCGATAACAGTGGTTTATAAATTGTATGTAAGTTATAATATCGGCATCAAAACCTGGCGCGAATTAGACAAGCCAAAATACAATGATTTTTGGAGTCAAAATATTGATATTAAAGAATTAAGAGCCGAAGAAGGAACTTATAATGGTGAAAAAGTGCGCTATGTTATCTTGAGAAAAACCGTTTTATATCCGCAAAAATCTGGAAAACTAACCATCGAACCTTTGACTTTGGACATTGATGTTCAATTACCCTCCAATCGTCGAAACTTTTTTGGACAACCTATGATGATTGATGACAACAAAAGAGTGTCAGCTGGCGCCAAAACCATTACAGTAAAACCATTACCCGAAAACGGAAAACCAATTGATTTTTCTGGAGCCGTTGGGCGATTTGATTTTACCGTAAAGCCATCTAAAACGATTTTAAAAAACGGTGAAAGTTTCGATTTAAAGGTTGCTGTTACAGGAACCGGAAATTTAAAACTATTTAGTTTACCAAAACCGGTGGTGCCAAGTTCGCTCGAGATGTATGAACCCGTTCACAAAGAAAATGTCGCAACGCCACTTTCTGGAATGAGCGGAAAAATAGCCGATAATTACACGATCATTCCACAATTCAAAGGCGATTATCCCATCAAACCGATGTCATTTTCCTATTTTGACTTGAATACCGGGAGGTACAAAACCATTACCTCTCCCGAGATTATAGTTAAAGTTTTAGATGGGCCGAATGCCAATGACGCTGCGGCTGCTGATGCTAATATTGCGAAACAAAAAATATCGAAAACAAAAAATTTTCAATTTATTGAGCTCAAAACCACTTTAACTGCGATTCATAAAAAAGATTTTTTTGGTAGTACTTTGTTCTATAGCTTGTTGTTTCTCCCTTTTTTATGTATTCCGTTTATCATACTTTTCAAAAAGAAAAAAGAAGCACTCGATGGCGATGTTATCGGAAATAAAACAAGACTTTCGAACAAATTGGCTAAAAAATTCCTTTCCGAAGCCAAAAAACAAATCAATAACAAAGAGCCTTTTTATATTGCGCTAGAAAAAGCCATGCACAATTTTTTAAAAGCCAAATTGCGTATCGAAACTTCTGAAATGAGCAAAGATAAAATTCGTGAAATCTTGCTTTCGCGAAATGCCAACATAGAAACTGTATCCGAATTTATCACACTAACCGAGAATTGTGAACTCGCAAGGTATGCGCCATCGTCGAGCGTTGCAATACAAAATGATTACGACAAAGCCGTAGAAATCATTTCGGCATTAGAAAAACAATTACAATAAAAATGAAGAAACTATTTTATCTTATATTGTTGCTTTCACAATGTTTTTGGGCGCAAAATGGCTTTCAAAAGGGCAATGATTGGTACCGAAAAGGCAATTATAACGAAGCTGTTTCGGCCTATGAAAGTGTTTTAAAAACAAAAAAACATTCGGCTGAATTGTATTTTAATTTAGGAAATGCTTACTATAAAATGAACAAAGTAGCACCAGCAATTTATAATTTCGAAAAAGCACTTTTGCTCCATCCTAATGACAATACGATTAAAAACAATCTTCTTTTTGCTCAAAAACTACAAATTGACGATATCAAGGAAGTGCCAAAAGTAGGTTTTAATAAAATGCTTCAAGATGTAACGAATACATATAATTATAATACTTGGGCTTGGATTGCTGTAAGTTTTGCGATGGTCTTTCTTTTGTTTTTTATAGGATATTATTTTTCGGAAACGACGCGTTTTAAAAGACTTTTCTTTATCGGAATGTTTTTGGTTTTATTGGTAATCATCATCAGTTCAATATCAGCTATTTTTGAAAGAGATACATATAAAAACGACCGACCTGCTATTGTTTTTGATGTCGTATTACCTGTAAAAGCCGAACCCAAATCGGTAAGCCAAGACATCGTTGTCTTGCATGAAGGCACAAAAGTTTATGTTATCGATACTTTGGAGAATTGGAAAAAAATACAAATTTCAGATGCCACAGAAGGTTGGGTTGAAGCGCTTGCGATAAAGGAACTAAAGTAATTATTCTATTATTTCTTTATTTTTAATGTCGAGAAAAAGCAATTCAATTGAAGGATAAATAACACCTGCAATTTCGAGAATCGGATAATAAAACAACGATTTTTCAAGTGTTTGTTTTTCTACGAACTTATGGTTTGCATTTACTTTTTGAAAAACATTCAGCGAAATACTCAAAATTAAAATGGTTTTTAATAGACCAAAAAAACCACCCGCCAATTTGTTAAATAAACCCAAACTGGCTAAATTGGCCAATGTTGTCAAAGATTTTGCTAAAACAGTTATGGCTAAAACAACGAGTACAAATGTCAAAGCAAAAGCAACAATTTGTAGCGTTTGTGGCGTCCAAGAAACATGATTTTTCAACATGCTTTGCAGCACAAAAGAAAATTTGAATGCAATAAACACACCCAATAAAAAAGATAAAAAGGAGGCCATTTCGATAAAAAAGCCATTCCAAAGTCCACGCACACATCCATAAATTAAAAACGCTGCAAGAATGAGGTCTAAAAAATTCATATCAAATTGAATAAAAAGCCAAGATAAAAGACTTTAGTAGAAAATCAAAATACAACAGCGTATCTTTACGAACTAAATTTTATACCATATACAGATTCTAAAGAATCTCAAATCTAAAACGTCAATGTCAAGAGATATACAATTAAAAGAACGATGGGAAAAACTCGTTCACCTACTTTCAGAACAGTTTTCGCAAGGTGAAGACTTGGATTTGGATGCAATAATTTACTTAATTGGTGTTCAAGAACTCGGAAAAGTACACCAAAAATTCAAAAAAGACGAAAAACTCAACTTGATGCACATCGCTATTTGCAGGCTTTTAACGCCTTATGGCTTTTATGAATTTGATTATATGGACACCGATGGCTGGCCACATTATACCGTAAAAGAAGAATTACCTGCATTAAAAGCTGGCGAACAATCGGTTTTGATGAAAGAAGCCATTGTGAATTATTTCATTGAAAAAGAACTCATTGACTGATGTTTTAATAAACTGCACAACCACAAGAATCATTTTCGACAACAGTCTAAAAACAGCGTCGTAAAACTGTATACTTTCAACGTAAAATACTTATTTTTGCACCTCACATTGAAGAACGATGATAGATAAAATTAAAGCATATATTGGCGAAGCAGCCGCTTTCAACACACAAAACAAAGAAGAACTCGAAGTTTTCCGAATTAAGTTTCTAGGTAGCAAAGGTCTTTTGAAAGATTTTTTCGCCGAATTCAAAAATGTGCCCAACGAACAAAAAAAGGAATTTGGACAGGTCATTAACCTGCTCAAGAATACCGCCGAAGAAAAAGTTAAATCCATTCAAGAATTTTTAGAAAGCAAAGAAGAAAGCAATGGCATTTATGGCGATTTATCGCGTCCTGGTGAACCGATTACTATTGGTTCCCGTCATCCGATTTCGTTGGTTAAAAACCAAATTATCGACGTCTTTTCGAACATTGGTTTCAACGTTTCCGAAGGCCCAGAAATCGAAGATGATTGGCACAATTTTACCGCTTTGAACTTGCCCGAATACCATCCGGCGCGCGACATGCAGGACACTTTTTTCATACAAACCAATCCCGATATTTTATTGCGCACGCACACTTCGTCGGTTCAAGTCCGTTATATGGAAAACAACAAACCGCCCATTCGCACCATTTCGCCAGGTCGTGTTTTTCGTAACGAAGCCGTTTCTTCGCGCTCTCATTGCATTTTTCATCAAGTCGAAGGTTTGTATGTCGACAAAGATGTTTCGTTTGCCGATCTAAAACAAACGCTTTTGTATTTTACCAAAGAGATGTTCGGAAAATCAAAAATCCGCCTGCGCCCCTCCTATTTTCCGTTTACCGAACCAAGTGCCGAAGTCGATATTTATTGGGGTTTAAAAACCGAAACCGATTACCGAATCACAAAAGGAACAGGTTGGCTCGAAATCATGGGCTGCGGCATGGTTGACCCAAATGTGCTCAAAAATTGCGGTATTAATCCCGACGAATTTAATGGTTTTGCCTTCGGAATGGGCATAGAAAGAATCGCAATGCTGTTGTATCAAATTGGCGATATCCGAATGTTTTATGAAAATGATGTGCGATTTTTAGAACAATTCAAATCAAGTATTTAATTTTTTTTGAAGCCAATTCCTGCTTTTCGCTTCAATCTTTTTTGTTTAATATGCCCCAATAAAACGAGGTACTTTTTATAAAACAAAAAAGGATTTTCGCTGCAATCAGGGCTAGGACAAACGGTTAAAATGAAAATTCATGAAAAAAGACATCCAAATTCCCGAAGTAGAAAATGTTTTTCTCGCCGCAATATCCGAGTGGAATGATGATTTTATGGAAAAGGTTTGGAATGTCTATTTGGTCAACGACAGCGACTTCGATATTGATAGCGTGATGGTCGTTTCGAAAGCCTTTGGAACAATCGATGGAGAAATGAAAAAAACTTCGTTATTGCGCCACGCTTTTCTAAAAGTCCCATCGGTAAGTGTTGTAAAAGTAGAAATGATTGAGCAAAGCGTAGTGGCGTTGCACAATGAATTCATGTTAACCTATTTTATCGGACCAACTTTATACGACAAGAAATTCACTTTTAAAGCCAATTTTGCCAACGAAAGCCCTAGAGAAGAAGTGCCAATTTTATTTGTTGATGGGGTCATTGTGAGGTAGTACAAAGTGCAGTAATAAAGCAAGAATAAAGTGGATTGAAGTTTAAAATTTTCTTTCTTCTCTTCTCTTTCAATCCAACTTATCCGTCAATTTTTTAAAGACTTTTTTGGCTTCTTTTCCTTCATACAAAATCTCATAAACCGCATCAATAATAGGTGTTTTAGCGCCATAATTCTGATTCAGTTCCCAAGCACTTTTTGTCGCATAATAACCTTCGGCAACCATACTCATTTCCATCATCGCACTTTTTACGGTATAACCTTTGCCAATCATGTTACCAAACATTCGATTTCTCGAAAAAACAGAGTAACCCGTAACAAGCAAATCGCCCAAATAAGCCGAATTGTTGATGTTGCGTTTCATTTTATGTACTTTTCGGATAAATTTTTTCATTTCCCGAATACCATTACTCATCAAAACCGATTGAAAATTATCGCCATAACCCAATCCATGTGCCATTCCAGCTGCGATAGCATAAATATTTTTTAACATCGCTGCATATTCGGTTCCGATAATATCATCGGTGATTTTTGCTTTGATGTAATTACTCGACAAACATCTGGCTACAATTTTTGCCTTCTTGGCATCGCCACAAGCAATCGTGAGATAAGACAAACGTTCCAAAGCGACTTCTTCGGCATGGCATGGCCCAGTAATTACACCAATATTTTCGTAAGGAATATTATATTTTTCGTGAAAATGTTCGCCGACTATCAAACTTGTCTCGGGAACAATTCCTTTTATTGCCGAAAAAATTACTTTTCCGTTAAGACTTTCGGTCAACTTTTGAAGTTCGCTTCCCAAAAATGCTGATGGAATCGCAAAAACAATGTAATCGGCATAAGCCACTGCTGCGTTAATGTCGTCGGTCAACCGAAGTTTTTCAATATTAAACTCCACTGAACTGAGATAATTCGGATTATGGTGTTCGGTTTTTATGTGTTCAATCGCGTCTGAATTGCGCATGTACCAAGCAATTTCGGTAAGATTGACGCACAGCATTTTCGCAATTGCGGTTGCCCAGCTTCCGCCACCAATCACTGCAAATTTTGGGTTTTCGCTCATTTCTTGTTGGTTTGTTGTGCTCAAAAGTACTCAAATTTGAGCGAAATAGAAAACGATTTCGTAGCGGTTTTAATTTGAAAACAACCAAAAAAGCAATTTTAACTTACAATTATGATTCTTAAGACAATGTGACTTTCAATCTTTCGTTAGTAATAATATATGGTTGATTGTTGGTTTATTATATCATATAATAAACAATAATTGGTTGTTCATCGAATTTTTGTTTTTGGTGTTTTGCAAAAGGCGTTCTGGAAATAATCTGGAACGCCTTTTTATTTTTTGTAAAAAAGATTATGGTTAATGTATTGCCAGACTTTTTCGGGCAATAGTGGCATCACATTTTTACTATTTTTGATGTTTTCTCTGATGAATGTTGAAGATATTTCGACAATTGGTGCTGCAATATGATGTATTTTATTTGGGCCTTTAAAATGGCTTTCTTCGTTAGTTTCAGTAATTCTTGGATAAACATAAATCTCGTGGTCTTGCAGTAGTATTTCATAATTTTTCCACTTGTGCAACGATTTGATATTGTCTTCGCCCATCACTAAAGAAAAAACATGCTGTGGGAATTTCTCTTTCAAATAAGCCAAAGTATTGACCGTATAATTGGGTTGCGGCAATTTGAATTCGATGTCGGAAGCTTTTAATTTTGGGAAATTTTGTACTGCCAAATGCACCATTTCTAACCTGTGGTAATCGTCGAGTAAAGAATGCTTTTGTTTGTGAGGATTGTGCGGCGTAACCACCATCCAAACCTGTTCTAAATCTGAATGCTCCGCAATATGATTGGCAATAATTAAATGCCCAATATGAATGGGATTAAACGTTCCAAAATAAAGTCCTATTTTCATTTTTTTTAGGTTCAATGGTTCAGAAGTAAGGTTTTTTTTTGCTACGCTGCGCAATTGCTGCTGCTCTAAATCATACTCAAATAATCATGCACCAATTTGTACGCATCATTTTTGGCGTTTTCCAGATCATAATTTTTTAAAATCACATCAAACTGACCCGAAGTAGCCATTTCTCTTTCGGCTTTCGCGATGCGCATTTGTATCTTTTCTTCGGTTTCTGTCTGACGAAAACGCAACCGTCGTTCTAGTTCTTCAACAGAAGGTGGACGCACAAAAACAGCTAAAGTTTGTTCAGGGAACTGGTTTTTAATTTTCAAGCCGCCAATCACATCAATATCAAAAATAACATGCTTTCCTTCGGCCCAAATCCGATTCAGTTCACTTTTTAAAGTACCATAAAAATTATCTTTATAGACTTCTTCATATTCGACAAAAGCGTTTTCGGTAATTTTTTGTTGGAATTCGGATGCCGAAATAAAATAGTAGTCCTTTCCATCAATTTCTTCACCTCGTTTTGGACGTGAAGTTGCTGAGATGGAAAAGTCCAAATGCAATTCTTTTTGTGCCAAAAGATACCTGACAATGGTTGTTTTTCCTGATCCTGAAGGTGCCGAAAACACAATTAATTTTCCTTTTTTCATTTTGATGCTCTTGGCGATAAATGCTACATTTAAAGCGGTATTTTTTATAATAAATTTAAAGGACGTTTAAAACCTGTTCTTTAATTTTCTCTAATTCGTCTTTCATCTGAACGACCAATTTTTGCATTTGGGCATGGTTGGATTTTGAACCCATTGTATTGATTTCGCGACCCATTTCTTGGGTAATAAATCCTAACTTTCTTCCATTGGCTTCGGTTCCCGCAATGGTTTCTATAAAATAATTCAGGTGGTTTTCTAACCGGACTTTTTCTTCTGTAATGTCGTATTTTTCGAGATAAAAAATCAATTCCTGCTCAAAACGATTGTCGTCAATATTGACTTTCAATTCGTCAATTGCTGCTTTTAGTCTGGTTTTTACTGTTGCAATTCTTTCGCCATCTAATGCCACCGTTTCATTCATTAATCGCATTATATTGGCAATCCGGTGCAAAAATTCTTTTTCTAACGCAACGCCTTCTGAAATTCTAAATGATTTGATGTTTTGTAAACCTTCCTCAATCACTTTTTGAATGCTCGACCAGTCATTTTCATCAATTTCTTCGCGTTCGGTTTTTAAAGCATCCGGCATACGAACCGCCATTTTCATAAGTTCGGTTTCATCTGCATCCTCATATACTTCTTTCAACTGAGCAATATAGGCTTTTACTATAGGCACATTCACTTTATTTGATGTTTGTTCCGTTGTATTTTCGATAAAAACAGAAAAATCAATTTTGCCACGTTCTAGTTTTAATGCGATGTCGTTGCGCAAACCCAATTCCATCTCGCGATAAACCGAAGGCATTCTTACGTTCAAATCCAAACCTTTGCTGTTAAGCGATTTGACTTCGATTGTTACTTTTTTGTTGGGCAATTGTAAGGTCGCTTTGCCAAAACCTGTCATTGATTGTATCATATTTTTTTAAAAGAATTCAAAGATAATGAAAAGTGTTCAGTTTGTAGTTAGTCGTATTGCGGAATTCGTGTTGATTTTGAAACAAAAAAAGCAATTTATTCGGATGCACTTTTCTTTTGTGAAACCAAAAATACACCGACAAAAATCAGAACAGCCGAAGTTATTTTTACCAATGACAATTCGTCTTTTCCTAATCCTATGGCAAAAATTGTAGCGAATAATGGCTGTAAATAAATAAAAACTGCGACCGTTGTTGGTTTTAATTCTCGCATTGAAACCAAATTGAGCAAATAAGTCAAAAATGTAGAAAACACAACTACAAAACCCATTTTATAAGCAATCGCAATCGGAATGAATGTCCAATTTACCGCTTCGAATTCCTCCCATCCAAAAGGCAAAACCATCAAAAAACCAAACAAATAAATCCATTTTACAAAAGTAAAAGCATTGTATTTGTCCATTAATTTTTTAACTATAATCAAATAAAAACCATAAGATACCGCATTAACGAAAACCAAAAAATTGCCCAAACCTGCCTGAGGTGCATTGCCAATTGATTTACCATAAAGAATTAAAAAAGCCGTTCCAATTAAACCTAAAACGATGCCGAACACTTTGCGTTTCAGCATCCTTTCTTTAATAATAATTGCCGAAAGTACCAGCACAATTATTGGTGTTGAAACCATAATTACCGATGCCGAAATGGGCGAAGTAAAACTCAATCCTTTAAAAAAAGTCAACATATTCAAAGCCACGCCAAAAAAAGCGGCGGCGGCAATTCGAGGAAAATCGGATAGTAAAATTTTTTGCTTTAGTGCTGGATTTTGTAGTATCAAAAACAACCAAACCAACCAAAACAAAATTACTGAACCGCCAACACGCATCAAAATAAATCCATAGGGCTTTATAAATTGTGGCATAACATCTTTGGCAATCGTAAAAGTGACACCATAAATTAATGAAACTAAAGTAGCGCCAATTAAGGCAAGGTTTCTTTTTGACATTATTTTAAAACGGCTAAAACTTCATTAATGTTTTTTTGACTGTTACCGATATAAATTTTGTTATTAATAATAAAAACTGGGCGGCTCAAAAAAGTATAATGTTCTAAAAGGTATTTTTTATAATCGCTTTCGGTCAAGGATTTATTTTTTAAGTCCATTGATTTATACAATTGGGCTTTTTTGCTAAAAAGTGCTTGATAACTTCCCGAAAGTTGGTGCATTTGTTCCAATTCTTCAATCGAAATTGGATCCTGCTTGATGTCGTGAAAAATCAAATTGTTGTCTTTTGGTAGCGTTTTTATAATTTTTCGACAGGTATCACAAGAAGCGAGATAAAATATTTTGTTCATCGGATGTTATTTATGATTACAAAGAAAATTCATTTGAAATTTAAAATGATTATTTTTATTCAAAAATTTAAATCATGAAACAAACATTTGAAATTACACAGGCCAGCAGAAAAATTTTGTCACAATTTTTAGAAAATTATAGCCTGTCACAACTCAATACCATTCCGGAAGGTTTTAACAACAACTTGATTTGGAACATTGGACATATTGTCGTGGTGCAACAAATGTTGGTTTACAAACTATCGGGTTTGCCCATGATGGTTTCTGACGCGATTATTGACAAATACAAACGCGGTACCAAACCAGAGGAACAAGTAACACAAGAAGAATATGAAGCAATTAAGTCGTTAGTGCTCAAAACGATAGATCAAACCGAAACCGATTTTAACAATAACCTATTTAAAAACTACCTAGAATTTACAACAATGACAGGAATTGTTTTAAAAAATGCAACTGATGCAATGGCATTTAACTGCTATCACGAAGCCATTCATACTGGTATTATGATGGGCATTAAAAAATTCATTTAGCAACCAAGTAAGGCTGCATGTCCTGATAAGAAAGCAACAATTGCTTAGGACCATCGGCGTACGATGCAATTTCGTAAACATTATAATACAACAAAAAGCCTTTATCTGTAAAAAAATAAGTCTGTGGCAACTGAAAAATTCCGTCTTCAAACATCAATCCGTTAGAATTAATTGACTCATTTTCGTTGAGTTGAAAAGCTGTTCTGAATCTTTTTTCGGCGAAAGCCTTGAATGTATTGGTGTCTTTAAACAAATTTTGATTTTCGATCGCTTTTCCCGTTGCAGGGTCAAACAGTAATGATCTTTTGCCACTGTAGCCATGCGCGCCACCGGTATAACTGTAATGCTTAATTTCTATATTTAATACTTCGTCAGAAGCATAGATTACGCGTCCCGTGATTTCGGCTTCCCAACCGATTTGCTCCTCGGGTGCCTCTTTCTGAATTTTTTCGTAAGATCCAATAAACGAAGTCAACAATTCGTCATAATCGCTTGATTCGTATGGTTTTTCGCCAAAGTAAATAATTTCTTTCATTGTCAAAAAAACCTTTTTATTGATACTATCGGCAACAATCGGCACATTTTTAGCAAAAGGAATTTTTACATCTACATGCGGACAATCTTTTTCGCACGGAAGCGCACTTATTTGATGGTAAGCCCTTTCTTCAAAAGTCAATTCGTTTTTACAACTGCTGAAAAACAATAAGGTTATGGCAAGCGTCAAAAAATATTTCATTTTAAAAGTGTTAATTAATTACAAAGGTAGCATCTTGTCTGTTGCTTAGAATAAATTAAACGGTAAATTTGTCAAAATTTTTAGCCTAAAGAGACACAAGATGAAATTCAATACCAAAGTTATTCATGGCGGACAGCACCACGATCCAAGCACGGGCGCCGTTATGCCACCAGTTTATCAAACCTCTACATTTGTACAATCAAGTCCTGGGAAGCCGATTGGCGATTATGAGTACAGTCGTGCTTCGAACCCAACGCGAACAGCATTAGAACACGCTTTGGCGAGTATAGAAAATGGCACGCGCGGATTGGCATTTTCGTCTGGATTGGCAGCAACCGATTGTTTGTTGCGTTCTTTTAAAGCGGGTGATGAAATTATTGCTATGGACGATTTGTATGGTGGAACTTACCGAATGTTTACACGTATATACAGAGACTCTGGAATCAAATTCCATTTTGTTGATATGACCGATATTGAAAAATTTCAATCGCTAATCACCGAAAATACCAAATTGGTTTGGGTGGAGACGCCTACCAATCCTTTAATGAAACTGGCCGATATCGAAGCCATTGCTACTATAACTAAATCAAAAAATATTCTTTTTGCTGTTGACAATACTTTTGCAACGCCTTATCTTCAAAAACCATTGGACTTGGGTGCTGATATTGTGATGCACTCGGCAACAAAATATTTGGGTGGCCATTCAGATGTAATTGCTGGCGCATTGATTATAAAAGACGAAGCACTAGGGGAACAATTGCATTTTCAACAGTTTGCTACTGGCGCGACTTTAGGGCCAATGGATTCGTTTTTGGTTTTAAGAGGTATAAAAACGTTGCATTTGCGTGTGCAAAGACATTGTGAAAATGGCGAAAAAGTAGTGGCTTTTTTGAACAGCCATCCAAAAATAAAAACCGTTTATTATCCAGGATTGCCAAGCCATCCATTTCATGAAATTGCAAAAAAACAGATGAAAGGCTTTGGCGGAATGGTTTCATTTACATTCGCGTCTGGAAAAAAAGTAGACGCTATTTTATTTTTAGAAAAACTAAAAGTGTTTACTTTGGCCGAATCTTTAGGTGGCGTTGAATCCCTAGCCAACCATCCGGCTTTGATGACGCATGCTTCAATTCCGGAGGACAAACGAGCTGCAATCGGAATTACTGATGATTTGGTGCGATTGAGCGTTGGTGTCGAAGATGCCGATGATTTAATTGAAGATTTAAAGCAGGCTTTAGACTAAAATAAATTTCATAAAAAAATCCCGATGTCTAAATTAGCAATCGGGATTTTTTGTTACTATGTGATTTTTATTCGATATAATAAATATAACCCACATTAAACCAAACCAACCAGTCGTTGGCTTTATTTTCTGTGTATATTTCTGGATTGGGATTAAGTCCGTCAACCCAATTTGAAAAATAATATTGCAATCTCAAATCGACCATTAAATCTGACACTGGCGACAATTTATAACGCGAACCAATACTAGAAACAACCGTCCAAATGTTTCCATTATCGCTAGAATAACCATGTGGTCTGCCATCGGATGGCGCTAAATATTTAGGAAAAGTAGTTTGTGTTAATCCTAACGGTCCTAGCAAAGAGTAGGCTTTAGGATTATAAAAACTATATTGGGCACCCACACTCACAAAAGGCGCAAAACCTCCAACAAATTCTGTAAAATCGCGAACACTAAAAGGATAAAATTCTAGTTGCATACCTACATTAGTCACCTCGACTGAACCACGCATCGCTTTAAGCTGTTCGACACCTAAAGAGCCATTGTCTTTCTCAACATAATTACCAAAATGCTGTAGCTCGGTTTTGCTGTATGAAATCTCAGACCTTATTTTAAAATGGTCATTAAAATACGTTTGTCGGGTAAAGCAACCACAAGAGGAGTCGAACGCAAGATTCAAATAATGAACAAAACCAACGCCAATACCAGTATTACCTGCATTGGTACCTAAATCATAACGAGCACCATAGTCTGATTGAAAGGCAACTGGACCAGCAATGACACCGATTTCAGAAGAATATCCAAATTGCGCATGAATAGTTGGCGCACAACCAAATAGAACACAGATGGCAAAAATTGTTTTGTTAAACATTAGTAGGGAAATCTTTTCAAATCTTGACAAATATATAAAAATAGCATCCACTTATAAAATAAAATAAATAAATACTTGTTTAGTTGCGCAAATTATAACATATTGGTTTAAAAAGCTACATAAAATACACTTATCCTTAAGATTTCTTAACGAAAAGATAATTCTATTGAGAATATAAAAAAAATTGCGCCTATATTTTTATAAAATGTATCTTTGTCCTATCAAACGAAAACGTTTTCTTAAACGTTATTAACTTATACATCATGTCAAAAAGTATTCAATTATTTGTTGAAGCGGTTGCTAAAAGAAATCCAAACGAGCCCGAATTCATGCAGGCTGTTCACGAAGTTGCCGAAACGGTAATTCCGTTTATTGAAGAAAATAAAAAATACCAAAACAAAATGCTTTTGGAGCGAATGGTCGAATCGGAACGCATTATTATGTTTCGTGTAGTTTGGACCGACGATGCGGGTAACACCAACGTCAATCGTGGTTACCGTATCCAAATGAATTCGGCTATAGGCCCATACAAAGGCGGAATTCGTTTTCATCCATCAGTAAATTTAAGCATCTTGAAATTTTTGGCTTTCGAACAAACGTTCAAAAACAGTTTGACTACTTTGCCAATGGGTGGCGGAAAAGGTGGTGCCGATTTTGATCCAAAAGGAAAATCAGACAACGAAGTAATGCGTTTTTGTCAGGCATTTATGACCGAATTATCAAAACATATCGGCGGAAACACCGACGTTCCAGCAGGAGATATCGGCGTTGGTGGACGTGAAGTGGGCTATATGTTCGGACAATACAAAAGATTAAGAAACGAATTTACAGGTGTTTTAACCGGAAAAGGAATTTCATTTGGAGGCTCTTTGATTCGTCCAGAGGCAACAGGTTATGGCGATGTGTATTTTGCACAAAGCATGTTGCAAACCAAAGGCGACAGTTTTCAAGGCAAAACCGTTGTGGTTTCGGGCTCTGGAAATGTAGCGCAATATGCTGCTGAAAAAGCCACGCAATTGGGCGGAAAAGTAGTTACCATGTCAGACTCTGCTGGATATATTTATGATGCTGACGGAATTGATGCCGAGAAATTGGCTTACGTTATGGAAATCAAAAACGTCAATTACGGCAGAATCAGCGATTATCTGAATAAATATCCTAATGCAAAATATGTGGCAGGCAAACGTCCGTGGGAAGTAAAATGTGATGTGGCTTTGCCTTGTGCAACACAAAACGAATTGAACGAAGACGAAGCGAAAGCCTTAGTTGCCAACGGATGTATTTGTGTTGCCGAAGGTGCTAATATGCCATCGACACCAGAAGCGGTAACGGTTTTTCAAAAAGCCAAAATATTATTTGCGCCTGGAAAAGCGTCTAACGCTGGCGGTGTGGCTACATCAGGATTAGAAATGTCGCAAAACTCATTGCGTTTGAGTTGGACCTCAGAAGAAGTAGATGAAAGATTAAAAAGAATCATGCTCGATATTCATGCTTCATGCGTGCAATATGGTTCAGACGGTAATGGTTATGTTGATTATGTTAAAGGCGCCAATATCGCAGGATTTGTTAAAGTTGCCGACGCCATGTTGGCCCAAGGTGTGGTGTAAATTTTAATTTATATATAGTAAAAGCCCTTTTTTCGGATTGAAAAAAGGGCTTTTTTGTAAGTTTAAAGTTTTATAGATTTACAAAAAAAATATTTCAAGCACATAACTGATTCTATCGTTTTGTAAATATTTATCTATTATTTTATGCCCTTTATTAAAACCAATAATCTTTTAACGGCAACCTTAAAAATTGTATTCCTGTTTATAAATCTCTTATTTATTTACAAATATGGTTTCAGACAAAATTTTATTAGTGTGTATTTGGTGCTTATTATATATACTTTAATTTCGAGTTTTTTTCTTTTTAAAGATATTTTTAAAATTAAATTGATTCAAAATCTGAATATTAAATTGTGTTTTAAAACCTTCGTGTTTCTCGTTGTTACAATCATTTTTTTAGTTACTTTTTATACCGATGGAAATAGTTTAAAAGTAGATAGATGGTCTGCCATAGATGTAGCTATAAGTGCATTATTAAATGGCGAATACCCTTATACAGCCATTGACCATTTGAACGGCAGAACTTCTAATTTTCCGGGATTATTGGTTTTGGGAATCCCTTTTTATCTTTTGGGCAATGTTGGTTATCTTCAAATTTTTGCTTCTTATTTCTTTCTTACACGCTATTTAAATTCACAACGGTTCAACATGCTATTAAATATCTCCTACTTTTAATAGTATCTCCTGCTTTTTGGTGGGAAATATTTGCCATTAGCGATTTAATGAGCAACATGATAATTTGTTTCTGTTTTGTGTTAATTTGGCAATCAAAATTTAAAGATGATTTGTTTTCAAAACCTTATTTATTGGGATTTTCAACTGCTTTTCTAATTTTAAAAAGAGGTATTGTTGCTATTCCATTGACGCTTTTGTTTTTCAAACCTTTTTGCGAAGCGGATAATAAAGCAAAATTAAAAACCATTATTGTTTTTTTAGCAACTTTTGGGTGCTTGATCGCAATTGTAACAATCAACTGTCCGTCAATCGAAATTTTGAAAAATTACAATCCTTTGGTTTTGCAAACCAGTTATTTACCATCTTATATTCATGTTTTGGATGTGGTATTGCCTTTTTATTACTCTTTTAAAATTCAAAATTTTAATACTTCACTATTTCGATTTTCTATCGTTTTAATGCTATTTCCAACAATTGTTGCTTCTATATGGTTTGGTATAACACACGGTTTTAATGCGTCTATAATTAAAAATAAATATGATATATCGTATTTGTCGATAGTTTTACCTTATTTAATTTTCGAAATAGCTAAACCAAAAGATAATTTGGAACTATCATAAAATCCTTTTCAGAAAACATATTATAATCGAAAAAATAACGTTTTGTCTTATATTTGTCCTCTTATAATCCATCAAAATGAAATATTTTTTCATCCTTATTTTTGCTTTAACCTTACAAAATAGTTTTTGTCAAAACAACCAACTTTGGAAAGGCTATTTTTCATACAACACCATTATTGATATTACGCAATCCGAAAATACTTTTTTTGCCGCTTCGCAAAACGCGCTTTTTTCAAGAAGCAATCTGACCAACGAAATCAAAACTACCAATACCATTGATGGGCTTCCGAGCCAAAGTATCTCGTCTGTCTATTATAGCACGACTTTTAACAAAACCCTTATCGGATACGAAAACGGATTGATGATTGTTATTCAACCCGACGGCACCATTACCACAGTTGTCGATATTTTGAACAAACAGATTCCGCCCAACATCAAAAAAATCAACCATTTTAACGAAATCGATGGCATGGTTTATATTGGTTGCGATTTCGGCATTGTACAATACAACTTATCGACTTTGCAATTTGGCGATACTTATTTTATTGGCAGTATTGCTTCAGAAATTGTCGTTGCACAAACTGCTATTTTGAATGGTTATATTTATGCAGCAACCGCAACCGAAGGCATCAAAAGGGCCGAAATAACCAATCCCAATCTCATCGATGCCAACCAATGGATTACGGTAGCCTCGGGGAATTTTTCGAATATCGTCACTTTTCAAGATAACCTATTTGCTATTGCTACTTCGGGACAAATAGTAAGATCGACCAATGGCACAGGTTTTTTTAACTTTGGCACACCGCTTTCGCCTACTGCTGTCGATATGAGAACGACAGCTACGGGACTTTTAATTACTACACCCGATACTGTTTTTATTTACAACGAACAATTTGCCCTTCAGATTAGGGTAGATAATTATTTTATTCCCGAAATTTTTGCCCAGTTCACTTGTGCGACGATTCTCAACAACACTTTGTATATTGGCAGCCGTCGACACGGTGTAATTACTACTGCATTAGACAATCCAACCACTTTTAATTTTATTAGCCCTAGTGGACCAATAAAGAACAATATTTTTTCGATTAACTCCACCACCAACAATCTTTGGGCGGTTTATGGTGGCTATACCGTCGATTATGATCCCAATCCTCTGCAGTTTTTTGGCATTAGCAAATTCAACTCCGAAAACGGTTGGCTCAACATTCCATACGAAGCATTGAACGCCCCCAACTTGGTTCGCGTTACCGTAAATCCAGCCAACGAAAATCAAATTTTTGTCAGCTCTTATTTTTCGGGCTTGCTCAAGTTTGAAAACGATGTGTTGGTAACCACGCTCAATCATACCAATACAGGCAGCAATGGACTCGAAATTACTTCGCCCGACAATCCAGATATTCGACTTGAACAAAGTGCTTATGACAAAGCGGGAAATTTGTGGCTGACCAACGGATTGGTGCCAAAAGCATTAAAAGTATTGCGGGCCAATGGGCAATGGCAATCGTATGGTTTTGAAAGTATTTTGCAGAATGTCAGAAACAGTCGATTCGGAAAATTAGTGGTAGATAAAAATAACACCAAATGGATGGCGACAAACTCAGATGGACTAATTGGTTTTAATGAAGCTGTTAATCCTCAATTTAAAATAATTACCGAAGGGTCAGACGAAGGCAATCTGCCCTCTCCATCCGTTCAAGCCATTGCGATTGATACCCGAAACCAAATGTGGATTGGCACGCGAAAAGGATTGCGCATTTTATCGAGCGTGGATCGGTTTACCGCCGAAGAAGACCTCACCACCAATGCGATTATTATCGAAGAAGAAGGCGTTGGCGCAGAGCTGTTAGACGAACAATTTATTACTGATATTATGGTGGACGGCGCCAATAACAAATGGGTGGGCACTTTGGATGCTGGTGTTTTTCTTTTTTCGGCAAACGGACAAGAGACCTTGCAGCAATTTACTACCAGTAATTCCCCTTTGCCTAGTAACTCCATCAACGATATTGATATTAATACCACCAC
>CANKZI010000001.1 GCA_947488595.1 Flavobacteriaceae bacterium | reverse complement strand
AGGACCGCCATCAGCCAATGGATTACCTGGTATTCACCACGTAATGGCACGTGCAATCAAAGATATTTTTTGTCGTTATAAAACCCAAAAAGGATTTCAAGTCAAAAGAAAAGCGGGTTGGGACACGCACGGTTTACCAATCGAATTGGGTACCGAAAAAGAACTTGGCATCACCAAAGAAGACATCGGAAAAACCATTTCGATAGAAGCCTACAATGATGCCTGCAAAAAAACCGTAATGCGCTACACCGATGTGTGGAACGATTTGACCGAAAAAATGGGTTATTGGGTCGATATGCAAGATCCATATGTGACATATAAATCCAAATACATAGAGTCGGTATGGTGGTTGCTCAAACAGATTTACGACAAAAATTTGATGTATAAAGGCTATACCATCCAGCCATACTCACCAAAAGCCGGAACAGGATTGTCTTCGCACGAAGTCAACCAACCTGGCAGTTATCGCGATGTAACCGACACGACTGTTGTGGCGCAATTTAAAATAATTGAAGCACACAAAACAGTACTATTTGATACGTTTTTTAATTACATCAATTCAGAAAATGCAAAAAAAGAAAAGCTAGCAGCGCTTGATTTGAACGAAATCTTTTTTTTAGCCTGGACCACAACACCATGGACATTACCGAGCAATACCGCGCTAACCGTTGGTCCAAAAATCGAATATGCTTTAGTAAAAACATTCAACCAATATACCTTTCGGCCAATTACAGTGATTTTGGCTAAAAATTTAGTTGGGAAACAATTCTCTAAAGGTTTTTTTGAAAGCACAGACGCCGCTGATTTTGAAAATTTTAAAGAAGGTAATAACCTTACCACTGGCAAAGCAGGAAAAATTCCGTTTGAAATTCTGGCCGAATGCAAAGGCGCCGATTTGGTTGGCGTTCGTTATGAGCAACTAATGAAATTGGCACTTCCTTACCAAAATCCCGAAAATGCGTTTCGTGTTATTGCTGGCGATTTTGTAACGACAGAAGACGGTACCGGAATTGTGCATACTGCGCCTACTTTTGGTGCTGATGATGCCAAAGTTGCCAAAGAAGCATCGCCCGAAGTTCCGCCAATGTTGGTTTTGGATGAAAATGGCAATCCTGTACCACTAGTGGATTTACAAGGAAAGTTCATCCAAGGTTTGGGACAATTATCTGGCCAATACGTTAAAAACGAATATTACAATGACAACGAAGCACCCGAAAGATCAGCTGATGTAATCATTGCAATCCAACTGAAAGAAGAAAACAAAGCATTCAAAGTCGAAAAATATGTTCACAGTTATCCGCATTGTTGGCGTACCGACAAACCGATTTTGTACTATCCTTTGGATTCTTGGTTCATCAAAATAACCGATGTCAAAGACCGCATGTTTGACCTCAACGAAACCATCAATTGGAAACCCAAAGCTACGGGCGAAGGGCGTTTTGGCAACTGGCTCAAAAATGCCAACGACTGGAACTTATCACGTTCTCGGTATTGGGGAATACCTTTGCCAATTTGGCGTACCGAAGACGGTAGCGAAATAAAAGTTATGGGTTCGGTAGCCGAATTGTTCGAAGCCATCGAAAAAGCCATCGCGGCAGGTGTTCAAAAAGACAATCCGTTTAAGGGTTTTGAAATCGGAAACATGTCCGAAGAAAACTATGATTGGGTCGATTTGCATAAAAATGTGGTCGATGGCATTACGCTGATTTCTGATTCAGGTCAACCGATGCAACGCGAAACCGATTTAATTGATGTTTGGTTTGATTCGGGTGCTATGCCTTATGCACAATGGCATTATCCGTTTGAAAACAAAGAAAAAATCGACGAAAACAAGGACTTTCCGGCTGATTTTATTGCCGAAGGTGTCGATCAAACCCGTGGTTGGTTTTATACATTACACGCTATTGGAACTTTGGTTTTTGATACCGTTGCCTATAAAAATGTAGTTTCTAACGGATTGGTTTTGGATAAAAACGGACAAAAAATGTCAAAACGTTTGGGCAATGCAGTTGATCCTTTTACTACTTTAGCTGAATATGGTCCTGATGCAACCCGTTGGTACATGATTTCGAATGCCAATCCGTGGGACAACCTAAAATTTGATATTGAAGGTATCGCCGAAGTGCGCCGTAAATTTTTTGGAACTTTATATAACACCTATTCGTTTTTTGCGTTATATGCAAATATTGATGATTTTAAGCATGAAGAAGCCGAGATTCCGCTTGAGCAAAGACCCGAAATCGACCAGTGGATCATTTCAGAATTGCACAGTTTAATCAAAACCGTTGACGAGGCGTATGCCGATTACGAACCGACCAAAGCAGCCCGCGCTATTGCCGATTTTGTTCAGGAAAACTTGAGCAATTGGTATGTACGTTTGTGCCGCCGTCGTTTTTGGAAAGGCGAATATGCACAAGATAAAATTGCTGCTTATCAAACGCTTTATAATTGTTTATTGACCGTAAGCAAATTGAGCGCGCCAATTGCACCTTTTTTTACCGATAAACTTTACAGAGATTTAACACAACGAACACAATCAGAGCAATATGAGAGCGTACATTTGGCGGAATTTCCAAAATACGTTGAAAACTTTGTTGATAAATCGTTAGAGAGTAAAATGCAGAAAGCGCAGACCATTTCGTCCTTGGTATTGTCCCTTCGAAAAAAGGAGATGATTAAAGTGCGTCAGCCTTTACAAAAGGTAATGATTCCGGTACTTGACGAGAATCAAAGGGTCGAAATCGAAGCCATTTCTGAGCTTATAAAAGCCGAAGTTAACGTAAAAGAAGTTATGCTTTTAGACGATGCATCAGGCATTTTGGTCAAACAAATAAAACCCAATTTTAAAGCATTAGGGCCACGTTTTGGAGCAGCTATGGGTTTGATTTCCAAAGAAATACAACATTTTTCTCAAGCGCAAATTAACCAATTGGATACCCAAGGCAGTATCACAATTGTTATTGATGGAAAAAGTTTACTTTTAACACTAGAAGACGTCGAAATTGTATCGCAAGATATTGAAGGCTGGTTGGTTGCTAATGCCAATGGAATTACGGTAGCATTAGATATTACAATTTCAGATGAATTAAAGCAAGAAGGTATTGCAAGAGAATTGGTCAACCGAATTCAAAACATCCGAAAAGATTCAGGGTTTGAAGTAACCGATAAAATAAAAGTACAATTAAAAAGAAATGGCCTTTTAGAACAAGCCATTATGAACAATGAGTCGTATATAAAATCGGAAACCCTTACCCAATCATTGATGTTTCAAGACGATTTGGAAAATGGAACACCGATAGAATTTGACGATATAAAAACAATACTATTAATTTCAAAATAAAACAACACATGGTAGATGAAATTGCACGCTATTCTGATGCAGATTTAGCCGAATTTAAAGAGATTATCCTTAAAAAAATCCACAGAGCACAATCGGATTTGGAATTGATTAAAAGTGCCTATATGAACGATTTAAACAATGGCACCGATGATACTTCGCCTACATTCAAAGCTTTTGAAGAAGGAAGCGAAACAATGTCAAAAGAAGCCAATTCGCAATTGGCCATTCGCCAAGAAAAATTCATTCGCGATTTAAAAAACGCCTTGTTCCGTGTCGAAAACAGAACTTACGGTGTATGCAAAGTAACTGGTAAATTGATTGGCAAAGAGCGACTAAAAATTGTACCTCATGCCACAATGAGCATTGAAGCCAAAAACTTACAACGTTAAAAAAGAATATATTTTTTATAATTCCAAATTCCAACTTTTGAAAAAGTCTTGGAATTTGGAATTTGTTTTTTGTAATTTAGTTACTTTTGCGCCATTAAAATTTTAAAAATGTCTTTAAGAAAAGCCTACCTCATTATATTCAGTATCTTATTGTTAGATCAGGTTTCCAAAATTTATGTCAAAACACATTTTCTACTACAAGAAAAAGTTGTAATAACCAGCTGGTTCAAATTATTTTTTATCGAAAACACAGGTATGGCATGGGGAACTGAAATTCCTGGCGCTTATGGCAAACTCATTTTAACACTTTTTAGGGTATTTGCCGTCGCCGGAATCGGTTATTGGCTATGGGATTCAGTCAATAAGAAGAGTTCAACTTATCTTATTGTAGCCATTTCATTAATATGGGCAGGTGCTTTTGGCAACATCATCGACTCCGTTTTTTATGGCTTGTTTTTTAACGAAAGTACAACCACCGAAGTTGCCACTTTGTTTTCATTAGATCCATACGGTTCGCTTTTTCACGGAAAAGTAGTCGATATGCTCTATTTTCCTTTTATTGAAGACTATGTTTTACCCGAATGGGTTCCGCTTATTGGTGGTGAACCTTTTACTTTTTTTAATGCCATTTTTAATTTTGCAGATATGGCGATTTCTACTGGTGTTGGCATTTTAATTGTTTTCAACAAAAAGGCTTTTCACAAAAACGAGTAACTGATTTCCTCAAAAAGCGTATACTTTTATTGGAGTCACCCCATAATCAAGTGGTACATCGGTTTCAAAAACATCGGCTATTATGGGCTCGCCTTCAAAAAAAGAAAGTCCAATTTTAATGGTTTCTGGCCCACATTCCGAAAGGAATTTATCATAAAACCCTTTTCCGTAGCCCACCCGATGCCCTTTTTCATCAAAAGCCAAAAGCGGCACAAAAACCACTTGAATCATAGCAATAGGAACATTTAAACCCGAAACAGGTTCCGGAATATGGTGCTGATTTTTTTTGATTATCGTATTATCGGTCAATAAAAAATGGCGCATTGTCGTAGTTTCAAAATCACTTTTTGAGATTACAATTTCCTTGTCTTTTCCTGCAAGTAAATGCAAAATAAACTCGGTATTGACTTCATTATTTTCGGCTATTGGCAAAAAAACATGAAAATAAGTTTTATCCCAAATCGGTAAGGACAGAAGCTGATTGGCAATCGCCAAACTCATCGTTTCTACCTCGCTTTTGCTTAAAGATTGTCTTAGTTTTTTGTATCGGCTGCGTAAAGCGGTTTTATTCATAAAATAATATTGTTTTGAAAGTTTTTTATTGATGCTACCCAACTTCTTTATCAACAAACTAACTTTTGCTAGGTAAAAAATAGGTTTTTCACCGCTGATTCACAGATTTTTAAAATAATTACAATTAGTTGTAAAGATGTGGTTTCATTTTTAGAATTGAAAAGAGAAATATTTTAAAATTAGCAACGCTCTTGCCTAAAGTTAGAATCTTTAACCTATTGAAATTAAAAAAAACCATCATAAAATGCCTGCTACGGCTTCACGCACTTCGGTCAGATGGTCTTCGGCATTGACCAAAATATTAGAAATATGATAAATCGCATCACCCTCATAAACAATAGGCGATAAATTGGCATTAATAATATAACCGTCATTGGGTGCTTTTACCTTTTGTTCAAACTTCCCGAAAGGATCCGTAATTTTGCCTAACACCGTTCCTTTTTTTACAAACTTACCAATCAGGTTATCATCATGAAATAGTCCAGAACTTTTGGCGCGAATCCAACCCGACTTTTCGATATAAATGGTGTTTTTGGCTTTTTCGATAACCTTAATTTTTGGGTGTATCATTTTAAGATGAGCGAGCAATCTTTTTGCACCTTCAATGCCTTCTTCGGCAATATTGGTGTTGATATCAAGGGATTTTCCGCCTTCAAAAAGCAGCATCTTTACATTGAGTTTTTCGCTAGAGTTTCTAAAGGAGCCTGCGATATTTCGAGAATACAATGTAAAAGGGGCATTAAAAATGGCGGCCAATTGCTTTAATTCGGCGTTGTTGGGTACAATTCTGATTTGTGCGGCGTTGAATCTGCTCGCGCCACCTGCGTGAAAATCGACGGCATAATCGACCACGGGCATAATTTCTTTTAAAATATGAAAGGCAAAACGACTGGCAAGTGACCCTTGTTTACTGCCTGGAAAAACCCTGTTCAAATCGCGACCATCAGGAAACTCTCGCGATTTGTTTACAAAACCAAACATATTGACAATTGGAATGCAAATTATAGTTCCTGTTTTGGGTTTGTTAATTTTTTGTGTGATGATTTGTCTGACAATCTCAACACCATTGATCTCGTCGCCGTGAATGCCCGCAGAAAACAAGACTACTGGACCATCAATTTTAGAACGCTCCACAATAATCGGGATTTTAAGCTTGGTTGCAGTATGTAATTTGGCAATCTCCATATTGATGGTTTTGCTTTCTCCTGGCTGAATGGTTTCGCCTAAAATCTTCATGTTTTTTGGCATAATAGCTTTAAAATGTTTTGGTTTTATCGGTACTGATGGGTTGGTTTTCTTCGTTTTTGGTACAATTGTTTGATAGCTTCAATCTTGGTACTTTAACCCCCTTTCTGCTCACAAATATTTTTTGCATTTCGCATATCGATAATTCCTAAGTAAAAGGTCTGGTGTTAATAACGTCGTCGATTGCTGGTCTGTGAAATAAAAATACTCGAATTTTTAAATGGTTTGATTGTTCATTATTACATTTCATTTAAAGATCTTTCAAATTTAATTAAAATTATAATAATTGTATTTGTAAATGTCTATTATATAAAGATTTTGAACTTATTGCTATTTAAGGAGATTTAATTCAATTCATCATGAATTAGTTCTGGTTTGAAATCGTCTTCAAGCCAAATTACAGAAAGCTTAGATTGCCAATACAAAATTCTAAAATCAGCCAACTGATGTCTGCCAAATTACATTAATCTGTATATTTGTATAGGTTACAACTTTGAATTTAATAACGCCAATGACCGATCCATCACTACAACTTCAAATACAATCCTTACCTGATAATCCTGGGGTATACCAATATTATGACAAAGAAGATAAAATTTTATACGTAGGAAAAGCAAAGAATTTGAAGAAAAGGGTCGCTTCCTATTTTAATAAAATTCACGATACGGGCAAGACCAACGTTTTGGTAAAAAAAATTGTGACTATAAAGCACATTGTCGTTCCGACCGAAAATGATGCATTGTTACTCGAGAACAATTTGATAAAAAAACACCAGCCACGCTATAATGTGCTGATGCGTGACGACAAAACCTATCCTTGGATCTGTATCAAAAAAGAGCCGTTTTCTCGTATTTTTTCGACCCGTAAAATGATCAAAGATGGCTCCGAGTACTTTGGTCCTTACACCAGTTTTAAAACTGTTTATACGATTTTGGACTTGATTCGCGCACTTTATCCGTTGCGCACTTGCAATTACGACTTGACGCCCAAAAACATCGAAAACAATAAATTTAAAGTCTGTCTCGAATACCACATCGGTAATTGCAAAGGTCCTTGTGAAGACCATGAAACGTTAGAAAATTATCAAAAACAAGTCGATGCCATCCGACAAATCTTAAAAGGCAACTTTAAAGAAAGCCTTAAGGATTTTAAAAAAACGATGACCCAACTAGCGGCAGCCACGCAATTTGAGCAAGCGCAAAAAATTAAAGAGAAAATTGAAACACTCGAAAAATACCAATCCTATTCGTTGGTTGCTAACCCAAAAATGACCAATGTTGATGTGTTTTCTATTGTTTCAGACGAAGCCGTTGCCTATGTTAACTTCTTGCAGATTGCCCGTGGGTCTATCATTCGCTCGCATACTTTAGAAATAAAAAAGAAACTCGACGAAACCGATCAAGAGCTGCTTGAACTGGCGATTATTGAACTTCGTGAGCGTTTTGAATTGTTGTCGAGAGAAATCATTGTGCCTTTTCAGGTAGAAGTAGGCGATACTGTAAAAGTCACTGTGCCGCAGTTGGGCGACAAAAAACAGGTGTTAGAAATGTCTGAAAGGAATGCCAAATACTACCGAATAGACCAATTAAAGCAACTTCAAATTGTAGATCCAGAGCGGCATACCAACAGAATCATGGCACAGATGCAAAAAGATTTACGTCTGTCGGTCGAGCCAAGACATATAGAATGTTTTGATAACTCAAATATTCAAGGCACCAATCCAGTGGCGGCATGCGTGGTTTTTAAAGACGGCAAACCTTCTAAAAAAGATTACCGCCATTTTAACATCAAAACGGTCAAAGGCCCCAACGATTTTGCCTCGATGGAAGAAGTGGTGTACCGCCGTTACAAAAGGCTTTTAGACGAAAACCAGCCGTTGCCACAACTGATTATAATTGATGGTGGCAAGGGACAATTGTCGTCGGCACTCAAAATTATGGACGAATTGGGTTTGAGAGGTAAAATTGCGATCATCGGCATTGCCAAAAGACTCGAAGAATTGTTTTATCCCGGAGATCCCGTGCCTTTGTATTTGGACAAAAAGTCGGAAACTTTAAAAGTTATTCAAATGTTGCGCAACGAGGCACACCGATTTGGTATTGCATTTCACAGAGACAAACGGAGCAAGGCGGCACTGAACTCGTCGGTAGAAAGCATTCCGGGTGTAGGCGAAAAAACCATGCTAATGTTAATCAAACATTTCAAATCTGTTAAAAGATTAAAATTGGCTACCGAAAAAGACATTTCGGAGGTCGTTGGGCTTTCGAAAGCCAAAAAAATTACCGAGTTTTACAAATTAGAAAATGGTTCGGAATAATCTTTACACTTTTATGATTACCCACCAATTATAGGCAAATACTTCCAATATATGAAAAAAATAATCTTTTTGATTATTGCTTTTAGCGGTCTTTTGAGCGTGTTTTCGCAAGAAAAGCCGAAAAACACTAAGCCTAAAATAGGATTGGTTTTGAGTGGTGGTGGCGCCAAAGGTTTTGCTCATATTGGTGTATTAAAAGTCCTTGAAGAAGCTGGAATCGAAATCAGTTATATTGGCGGAACAAGTATGGGGGCGGTTGTTGGCGGATTGTATGCTTCGGGTTACAATGCCGCACAAATTGATTCTATTTTTAAATCGACCGATTTTGACGAACTACTCAAAGATTATATTCCAAGATCTTCAAAGAATTTTTTCGAAAAACGCAATGATGAAATCTATGCGCTTTCGCTTCCGTTTAATAAAATGAAAATTGGCATTCCAACGGCACTCTCTAAAGGCATGTACAATTATAATTTATTAGCAAAGTTGACCAACAGTGTGCGGCATGTTAGGGATTTTAGTCAATTAAAAATTCCGTTTTTGTGCATCGCCACCAATATAGAAACAGGTGAAGAAGTGCTTTTAGACAAAGGCTATTTGCCCCAGGCCATGATGGCAAGTTCGGCTTTTCCAAGCTTGTTTTCGCCTGTAGAAATAGACGGCAAATGGTTAGTTGATGGCGGTGTTATCAACAACTATCCGATTGACGAAGTTCGAAAAATGGGTGCCGACGTTATTATAGGCGTAGATGTTCAAGACGGACTCAAAGACATGAAGTCATTGAAAGATGCAACGCGGATTTTAGTTCAGATTTCGAACATGCAAATGATCGAAAAAATGAAAGAGAAAATAAAACAAACTGATATTTATATTAAACCTGATGTAAGTGGATTTAATGTTATTTCATTTGACCAGGGCGAGGACATAATAAAAACGGGAGAGGAAGCTGCTTTTGCCGTTTTTGAGCAAATAAAGGCACTGGCTGACGAAAACAATTTATACAAAAAACCCAAAATAAATGTCAAAAGCGATAGTTTGTATATTAAAAAAATAAATGTTAATAAATTAGACAACTATACCCGATCTTATGTCATAGGCAAATTGCGTTTTAAACCAGGGACAAAAATTAGTTATGATGATTTAAAATCAGGCATTAACAACATTAGCGCCACACAGAATTTTAGCGCAATTAGTTATATTTTAGAAAAAAATGAGACTTGGGATGATTTTACTTTGAACCTAACAGAAAGCAAAACCAGAACTTTTTTGAAATTTGGAATGCATTATGACGGATTATACAAAAGTGGTGTTCTGGTTAATATCACCAATAAAAAGACCTTTTTAAAAAATGACGTTGTGGCGTTGGATATTATTTTGGGAGACAATCTGAGGTATAATTTTGATTATTATATCGACAATGGTTTTTACTGGAGTTTTGGATTCAAATCAAAATACAACCGATTCAACCGCAATAGCATTACCGACTTTAATGACGGTGCACTATTAGCTCTTTTGAATTTAAGTTCCCTCAATATTGATTTTTCAGATTTTACGAATCAAGCGTATTTGCAAACAATTTTTGCGCAAAAGTTCCTAATTGGCGCAGGATTAGAATTCAAAACTTTAAAAATAAAATCGGCTACTTTGCAAAACACTTCGCCCGTATTTGAAAAAAGTGATTATACCAGTGCGTTCGGTTATTTTAAATACGATTCTTTCGATAACAAATATTTTCCAAAAAAAGGCTGGTCTCTTTGTGCTGATCTACAATCGTATTTGTATTCAACCGATTATACCTTAGAATTTGAACCCTTTTCAATAGCCAAAGCCAATGTTGGTTTTGCCCGAACTTTGTTTCCAAAAACTACTTTAAAAATAGAAGCGGAAACCGGATTTTTAGTGGGCGAAAGCACTGTGGACTTTTTTAATTTTGTACTAGGTGGTTTTGGTTTCAATGAAATTAACAATATCAAACCTTTTTATGGTCATGATTTTTTGAGTTTAAGTGCCGATAGTTTTATTAGATCCACCTTCACGATTGACTACGAAATTTTCAAAAAAAACCATATTAACTTCGCTGCCAATTATGCGCAACTAGAGGACAATCTTTTTCAAAACACCGAATGGATTTCGAAGCCACGCTACACCGGTTATGCGATTGGCTATGGATTGGAAACTATTATTGGACCAGCAGAAATTAAATATTCCTGGTCACCTGAACGCAATAAAGGATTTACTTGGTTCAGTGTTGGTTTTTGGTTTTAAAAAGCATTTTTACTTTTATGTGACATTAATGGCAAAGATTTTACAAAAAACTATATATTTGAATTCACAAAACTTATTAAACAGAAAGATATATGTCTATTTGGAAAAGAAAACCATTGGCGCAGTTACTCGATGAAGCGTCAGAGTCTGAAAAAGGATTAAAGAGAACGTTGACTGCCTGGTCGCTTATTGCACTTGGAATTGGCGCTATCATTGGCGCAGGATTGTTTGTAAGAACCGCTACCGCCGCGGCACAAAATGCAGGACCATCGGTAACTATTGGATTTATTGTTGCCGCCATTGGATGTGCATTGGCGGGATTATGTTATGCCGAATTGTCGTCTTCCATTCCGATTTCAGGAAGTGCCTATACTTATACTTATGCCACAATGGGCGAACTCTTGGCGTGGATTATCGGTTGGGATTTGATTTTAGAATATGCCGTAGGTGCAGCAACAGTGGGCATTGCTTGGAGTGAATACCTCAACAACCTGCTGGTCAATGTGCTCCATACGAGCCCCATTCCGTATTCGTTATCCCATTCCCCGTTTCAACAAATTTTAGACCCTACAACCAATCAAGTAGTCGAACAAGGGATTATTAATTTACCAGCTTTGTTCATCGTTTCGGTCATTAGCCTACTATTGATAAAAGGAACACAAGAGTCTGCGTTTGTAAACGGATTAATTGTAGTTGTAAAAACCGCTATTGTTATATTAATCATTGTTTTAGGATGGCAATTTATTAATCCTGTTAATCATACTCCTTATATTCCGGAAAGTTCAATTTTCACCGATGAGCATGGAGTTGGTCACAGTTATGGCGGAATAATGGGAATATTAGGTGCTGCTGGAACCGTATTTTTTGCTTTTATTGGTTTTGATGCGGTGTCAACTGCTGCCCAAGAAACAAAAAATCCAAAAAGAGACATGCCAATTGGAATATTGGGTTCTTTGGCGATATGTACTGTTTTATATATTCTTTTTGCACACGTATTAACAGGCGTCGCAACCGTTGAGGATTTTAGAACGGGCGGAAAAGAGGCATCAGTTGCTTTTGCAATTAGCAAATACATGATTGGTTATGAATGGTTGGCACAATTGGTAACCGTTGCTATTTTAGCTGGATTTTCATCTGTGATTTTAGTAATGTTACTAGGGCAATCAAGGGTGTTTTATGCCATGGGAAAAGATGGTTTATTGCCGAGAGCTTTTGGTGATTTACATCCAAAATATAAAACACCTTATAAAGCCAATCTTGCAATCTTAGTCATAGTTGGCCTTTTTGCTGCTTTTATCCCTGGCGATATTGTGGGCGATATGACCAGTATTGGTACTTTATTTGCTTTTATTTTGGTTTGCATTTCGGTTATTGTTTTAAGAAAAACAGAACCAGATATGAAACGTGAATTCAAAACACCGTTGGTTCCGCTTGTTCCAATTCTTGGTGTCTTAGTTTGTCTTGCGATGATTTACGGATTGGGTTGGACCAACTGGTTGCGACTTGGTGTTTGGTTGGCGCTTGGACTTATGATTTATTTCTTTTATGGGAAGAAAAACAGCAGATTAAACCATCCAGATAAATAAAATTTCTTAAAATAAAAAACAAAGGTATTAAAGTCTTGATTCATCAATTCTTTAATACCTTTTCTCTTTTGTAAAAATTTGACAATAAACATGCCCAAAATTTAAATTTTTCCGATATTTGCTAATACAAATTAGACAACGAGAAAATGTGTTAATTAGATAATTATCTCTTTTGTCAAATTACCCAATTAAAATGTTATACCATAAGCTAGGAAAATTTCCTCAAAAAAGACACACACAATTTGAAAAACCAAACGGTGGTTTGTATTATGAACAATTGTTTGGAACAGAAGGTTTTCATGGACATTCCTCTTTGTTGTATCATGTTCATCGTCCGACCCAAGTTAAGGATATTTTGAAATCGTACAATGTAGAACCCAAAATTGCCATCGGTAAAAATATCAAATCTTTGCTTTTGAAAGGTTTTGAACTACAACCTGAAGATGATTTTTTAGTAGCGAGAAAAGCGATGTTGGTCAATAAGGATTGTACCATCGGATTGGCTGCGCCAAGAAAATCATTGACCGAATATTTCTATAAAAATGCAGATGCAGATGAACTGATTTTCATCCATAAAGGAAGTGGAAAATTAAGAACCATGATGGGTAATATCAATTTTGAATATGGAGATTATCTCATTATTCCGCGTGGCATGATTTATCAAATCCAATTTGACTCCGAAGAAAACCGATTGTTTTATGTTGAGTCATTTGCACCTTTTTATACGCCAAAACGCTACAAAAACGATTCAGGTCAACATTTAGAGCATTCCCCTTTTTGCGAGCGCGATTTCAAATTGCCAACCGAACTAGAAACCTACGATGAAAAAGGCGACTTCTTAATCAAGATAAAAAAAGAGGGAATGGTTCACGAAGTTGTTTATGCCGCCCATCCTTTCGACGTAGTGGGTTGGGATGGTTACAATTTCCCATACGGCTTTTCGATTCACAATTTTGAACCGATAACCGGTAGAGTACACCAACCACCTCCAGTACATCAAACTTTTGAAACGTCAACTTTCGTAGTTTGTTCGTTTTGTCCTAGATTATACGATTACCATCCAAAAGCAATTCCAGCACCTTACAACCACAGTAATATCGATTCTGACGAAGTTTTGTATTATGTAGATGGCGATTTTATGAGCCGCAACAATATCGAGCAAGGACATATTACTTTGCATCCTAAAGGAATTCCGCACGGACCAGCGCCTGGTGCAATGGAGCGCAGTATCGGTCATACAGCAACTCAGGAATTGGCAGTGATGGTAGATACTTTTCGACCATTAATGGTTACCGAAGAAGCTATGGGATTGGACGATGGAAAGTATTATAAATCTTGGTTAGAGTAAATTTTTCGCGAGCTATTTCCAGCTATTCGTTACAATCTTTTATTTTTTAAAGAAAAAAATAAAAGGATTTTCACTACTATCTGGGCTAGGGCATTTCGTTAAACAATATTTTTCTGGTTAGTCAAAAAATAGATTAACCAAATCAACAAATTAATAATTATGAGCAAAGAAGTAAAATCAGTCGAATACGGCTTAGAAAAAATATTTGAAGGTGCCCAAGACTTTCTACCGCTTTTAGGAACTGACTACGTAGAATTTTATGTCGGCAATGCCAAGCAATCGGCACATTATTACAAAACTGCTTTTGGCTACCAATCCTTGGCCTATGCAGGATTGGAAACTGGCGTAAAAGACAAAACGAGTTATGTTTTAATACAAGACAAAATTAGAATTGTGCTTACAACACCATTGACGCAAGATTCTCCTATTCATGCCCATCTTCAAAAACATGGTGATGGTGTAAAAGTTGCAGCACTATGGGTCGAAGATGCCGCTTCAGCATACGAAGAAACCATGAAACGCGGGGCACGCTCCTTCATGGAACCAACCGTCGAAAAAGATGAATTTGGTGAAGTCGTACGATCTGGCATTTATACTTATGGCGAAACAGTACATGTTTTCGTAGAACGTAAAAACTACAACGGCGTTTTCCTACCAGGCTACACGGCATGGAAATCGGATTACAATCCGACAACAACAGGTTTAAAATACATTGACCACATGGTTGGAAATGTTGGTTGGAACGAAATGAATACTTGGGTAAAATTTTATGAAGATGTTATGGGATTTGTAAATTTCCTTTCGTTTGACGACAAACAAATCAATACTGAATATTCGGCGTTGATGAGTAAAGTGATGAGCAACGGAAATGGAAGAATCAAATTTCCAATTAACGAACCGGCTGAAGGAAAGAAAAAATCGCAAATCGAAGAATATTTAGATTTTTATGGCGGACCCGGCATTCAACACATTGCAATTGCGACCGATGATATTATAAAAACGGTATCCGAATTGCGTACTCGTGGTGTAGATTTTCTTTCTGCGCCACCACATGCCTATTACGAGGCAATTCCAGATCGATTGGGTGTTCACATGGATATGATGAAGGAAGACCTCAACGAAATTGAAAGATTAGCCATCATGGTCGATGCTGATGAAGATGGTTATTTGTTGCAAATTTTCACCAAACCTGTTCAAGACCGTCCTACTTTGTTTTTTGAAATTATTCAAAGAATGGGCGCGAAAGGATTTGGCGCTGGCAACTTTAAAGCTTTATTTGAAAGTATCGAAAGAGAACAAGCAAAGAGAGGAACATTATAATTATAATTATTTTAAAGTTAATTTCTTTGCCGAATAATCAGAATACAACGTTATAGCTATGCAATTATTGATAATAATATGTTAAAGTTAATTTTTAACAAGAAATAATGAAATCGTAAACTTACATTTGTAGCATCAAAACCGAAGGAGTGGTTTCCATAGGTTTTATATAAATTTTTCATAATTTATGGTTTTGGTTGGTTAATAACATAAAAACTCAGTCATTTTTTTGACTGAGTTTTTTTGTTTTGGTACATTTGGAACAGAATTTGCAAACAGTTTGAGTGTTCAATTAAAAGCTATGAAAAAATCAATCGTATTCTTCCTATTTATCTTAACTGTAAGCTTCTCGCCCCAAAGAGAAAATGCTTACGATGTGGGCGAATGGTTTAAATTCAGAGTTCATTATGGCTTTGTTACTGCTGGGTATGCCACTCTCGAAGTCAAAGAAGGAACCAAAAACAATAAAAAAGTTTTTCACGCCATTGGACGAGGTTACACCACCGGAATGTCAAAATTATTTTTTAAAGTCGAAGACAATTATGAAAGTTATTTTGACAAAATTACAGGAAATCCGTACCAGTATGTCAGAAAAATAGACGAAGGCGGTTATAAAAAAGACCAAGAAGGCTTTTTTAATCAAACTTCAGATAAAATTCTAGTTAAAGATTACAAAAACAAAACCGAAAAAACATTTGAAGTACCTAATAACGTTCAAGATATCATTTCAACGTTTTATTATCTCAGGAATTATCCTACCATTGATAAGCTAAAAGTAGGCGAATCTGTTGCAATTAATATGTTTTTTGATGGTGAGACTACAAAGTTTAAGTTAAAATTCATGGGTCGAGAAGATATAAAAACTAAATTTGGGACAATTCCAACCATGGTTTTTAGACCTTATGTGCAAGCCGGAAGGGTTTTTAAAGAACAAGAAAGCTTGACTGTTTGGATTTCTGACGACGATAATAAAATGCCAATTAGAATTAAAGCCAGTCTTGCAGTAGGTTCTATTAAAGCAGATTTGGAAGCATTCAAAGGATTAAGACATCCTTTTACAGTAAAAGTAAAACCATAATGAATACGACAACAACCGAAACATTATTAGATAAAATTGACCAAAAATTCCAAGCAATTAACCAAAAAACAGATACACATCTCGAAGGTTTATTGTGGTCTAAACCCATTACTTATTGGAATTATATACAAACTGATGCTTTATTGAGCCTGCAAATTCAAAGAACAACTTTACCCGACGAGATGGTATTTATCATGTACCATCAAGTCAACGAGCTTCTTTTTAAAATGATTCTTTGGGAAATCGAACAAATTTCGCAAGCCCAAAACATTTCAACCGAATTTTTTACCGAAAGATTGATGCGCATTAGCCGTTATTTTGATATGTTAACCACTTCATTTGATATTATGCGCGACGGGATGGAAGTCGAACAATATATGAAATTTAGAAATACACTTACACCTGCTAGCGGCTTTCAAAGTGCACAATACCGATTGATTGAATTTGCGTCAACCGATTTAATCAACCTTATTGATGTCCGATTTAGAGCAACTATAGACAGAAATACACCCTTCGAACATGCCTTTGAACACTTGTATTGGCAAGCAGGCGGAAAAGATTATGAAACGGGAAAAAAAACTTTTTTAATTGAAGAATTTGAAAGAAAATACAAAGACCTTTTTCTTCGCAACATGCAAGAATATAATACGATTAATCTTTGGCAAAAGTTCAAACAATTGCCAGAATCTGATCAAAAAAACCCAGAATTAATAAAGGCCATGCGCCATTATGACTATACCGTAAATATCACTTGGACCATAGGCCATTTGAATGCAGCAAAAAAATATATAGAAAGCGGACGCGGCAATGGCGAAGCAACTGGTGGTAGTGATTGGAAAAAATACATGCACCCAAAATACCAAAGACGTATATTTTTTCCAGAGTTATGGTCTGAATCAGAATTGGCTTCTTGGGGCGAAGCACTATAGTTTAATGAATAAAATTTATCGTTTGAAACAGTTTTCGCTACTATTCTTTCTTCTATTTTCTATCGTTTCGTGCAACAAATCGGAGAAAATTAAAGTTGTAGCTGTAAAAAAACCCGATCCCATTGTCATCGAGTTTGGATTCAAATTCAATGATTATGACGTCGTTCAAGATACAATTGTAAGTGGTGATACTTTTGGGAGCATCCTGGAAGGGCAAAATATTGGCGACAAAAAAGTACACGAAATCGTCGAAAAAGTAAAAGACAGTTTTAATGTTCGCAATATTAGAATTGGCAAGCATTATACTTTGTTGAGATCCAAAGACAAAACTACAAAACTACAAATTTTTGTTTATCAACCCGATCGCACCAATTATTTTGTAGTCGATTTAAGGGACTCGGTTATCGCGTACAAAAAACAAAAACCCATTACAATTAAACGACGAACAATTGCGAGTGAATTGAATGGTTCGTTATCAGAAACCTTAGAAAAGCAGAATGTCGAAGCTGCATTGGCGACTGAAATTTCTAATGTGTATGCTTGGTCTATTGACTTTTTCAAGCTTCAAAAAGGCGATAAATTTGCGATCACATTTACCGAAAGATACATTAACGATAGCATTTACGATGGTGTTGACAATCTGGAAGCCGCTTTTTTCGAATACAAAGGAAAAATTATTTATGCATTTCCTTTCCAACAAGACACTACAAGTAGCAAAGTTGATTACTACGACGAAGAAGGAAAAGTGCTTAAAAACATGTTCCTAAAAGCACCTTTAAAATTCATCAATATTACATCTCGCTTTGCAAAAAACCGTTTTCACCCTGTGCAACATACCTGGAAAGCGCACAAAGGAACCGATTATGCTGCACCAACAGGAACGCCAATTATGACCACAGCTTCTGGAACTATCTCAAAAACTGGTTACACTGCTGGAAATGGGAATTTTGTAAAAGTAAAACACAACCGAACCTACGAAACGCAGTATTTACACATGTCAAAAATTTTGGTGCGTCAAGGACAACGCGTCAATCAAGGTGATGTTATCGGAAAAGTGGGAAGTACAGGATTAGCAACTGGACCTCATGTTTGTTATCGCTTTTGGGTAAATAATACACAAGTCGATCCGCTACGATTAAAATTACCCAATTCAGAGCCGATGAACGCCAAGTACAAAAACCGTTTTATTGCAACTATGACACCGCTGAAAAAAGAATTAGATAGTATTGCAAAATTAAAATTCAAACTATAATTATTGTATTATTGTTTCGGTTTTGATACATTCTGAATCGCTTTTGTTACATGCAGGATCGCAAATCCAATTGCCGTTTAAAATAGCAGGCACACAACCATTTACACATCCAGTGCAAGTCATTATTCCTGCTGGTGTTTCATTTTTTGACAAAAAAACCAAAGTGGCTCCTTTTAATTTTAATCCTTGGGCAACTTTAACCGATTGGTCTTTGTTGGTGCCATACAAAAAGTAATAAGTTTTTCCGGTGGTTTTATCGGCGCCAGATTTGACTACAAAATTGACCAAAGAAGCTGTAATTCCTTCGTCTTTTAATACTTTTTCCCAATTTGTTTTAATTGGCAAAAGATCGGCTGTGATTCGATATTGGCCGCTTCTAATTGTTACAATCGTTTGTGCATTAACGCAAACAGTAGTTAATAATCCAAATAAAACAATATAAAATAGATTTTTCATTTTTTAATTTTGGCCAAAATTAATAAATTGAATATCGCAACCAATGGCGTTTTTGATACTTTTAAAAAGCGATGTTTGGTGTTCGATTACAATAGTTGTGCCTGTTCTGCATCAACCCATCTCCTCTATAAATTTGCACTTATTCAATAACCATCTCCAATATTTCGCTTTCAATAATCAAATCGGCTTCCGTTGAAGCAATGATATGTTCAACCGAAACCCCGGGAGCGCGCTCCAACAATTTAAAACCTTGCGGAGTAACTTCTAAAACGGCCAATTCGGTCACGACTTTCTTTACACAACCAACTCCTGTTAATGGCAGAGAACATTTTTTAAGAATTTTACTTTCGCCTGCTTTGTTGACATGCATCATAGCGACAATAATATTTTCGGCGGAAGCCACCAAATCCATTGCGCCGCCCATTCCTTTGACCATCTTTCCAGGGATTTTCCAGTTGGCAATATCGCCATTTTCTGAAACTTCCATAGCGCCAAGAATGGTCAAATCGACTTTTTGACTGCGTATCATTCCGAAGCTGAAAGCCGAATCAAAGAAACTCGCTCCCGGCAATGTGGTAATGGTTTGCTTTCCAGCATTGATAATATCGGCATCTTCTTCTCCTTCAAACGGAAACGGACCCATACCGAGAACCCCATTTTCGCTTTGAAATTCAACTGCAATATCGGTGCGGACATAATTAGCCACTAATGTTGGAATTCCAATTCCAAGGTTTACGTAAAATCCGTCCTGAACTTCTTTTGCGATTCGTTTTGCTATTTGGTTTTTATCTAAAGCCATTCCTAAAATATTTTTCTAGTGGTTCTTTGCTCAATACGTTTCTCAAACTTTTCTCCTTGGAAGATGCGCTGCACTAGAATTCCTGGAATATGAATTTGGTTGGGATCTAGTGCGCCAATAGGAAGCAATTCTTCTACTTCGGCGATTGTAATTTTTGCCGCCCCGGCCATACAAGCATTGAAATTTCTTGCGGTGCCTTTAAAAATCAAATTGCCTGCCTCGTCACCTTTCCAAGCTTTCACGATGGCAAAATCAGCCTTATAAGCCAATTCCATAATGTGCATTTTATCGTTAAACTCGCGTACTTCTTTGCCAATTGCGACTTCTGTACCGAAACCAGCTGGCGTAAAAAACGCAGGAATTCCAGCTTGTGCAGCTCGACATTTTTCGGCCAATGTGCCTTGTGGTGTCAGTTCGACATCGAGTTCGCCAGAAAGCATTTGACGCTCAAACTCGGCATTTTCGCCTACATACGAAGATATCATTTTTTTGATTTGGCGTTTTTGCAAAAGCAAACCGAGACCAAAATCGTCAACCCCAGCATTGTTTGAAATGCAGGTTAGGTTTTTTACATCTTTTTTTACAAGTTCTGCAATCGCGTTTTCGGGAATCCCGCAAAGTCCAAAACCGCCCAGCATAATGGTCATTCCGTCTTCAATTCCTTGAAGTGCGATTTGCACATTTTCTACCTTTTTGTTGATCATAGTGTGTGTGTTTTAGCCCGGATGGAAGCGGCATCCTTTTTATTTTTATTCTTCAAAAATAAAAAGATACAGCGCACAGCCGGAATAGCTTCAAAAAAAATTACAATTCGAATTCGTCTGTATTTTGCTCTTCTTCGGGAACATCGGTTTGTGTTGTGTCTTTGACGGCTTGGTAACAATCTACTTTTATTGACAAATTTTTTGGTCTTTCAAAGGCTTCACGCGAAACGGTAAGCGTTGGGTCGCCATAACATTTTTTCATGAACATCCCCCAAACTGGTAATGCTGCAGTTGCGCCTTGTCCGTAGGTGATGCCTTTGAAATGTGCCGATCGGTCTTCGTTACCTACCCAAACACCTGTTGCCAAATTGGGAACCATGCCCACAAACCAAGCATCGGATTGGTTTTGTGAAGTTCCTGTTTTTCCGGCAATTGGATTACGGAATGCATACGGATAGCCTGTAACTCGGTTATAGCCATTACCACCGCCTTCGGTGCGCAAACGAGCTCCAGAACCGGATTCGGTAACGCCTTCTAGTAATTTTACGACGGCATAAGCGATATCTTTGTTGAGTACGTCATGCGAATCGGGAACGGTTTTGTATAAAACAACTCCGTTTTTGTCTTCGATTCTGTCGATTACTTGTGGCTTGATATAAATGCCTTGATTGGCAAAAGTACTGTAAGCAGCCACCATGTCTTCAACTGTAATTTCTACGGCACCCAATGCAATGGATGGCTGTGATGGAATATCTGATTTTACGCCGAGTTTGTGTGTGAGTGCTACCACGGCATCAGGACCAACTTTGTCTATTAATTTGGCAGAAACCGTATTGATGGAAAGTGCCAACGCTTTTTTGAGCGTAACCATACCTCGGTATTCGTGGTTGGAATTACTTGGCGTCCAGGTTTCTGTCACATTATGACGCCCTTTTGGGATGGTAAATGGCGAATCAATAATTGTATCGCATGGTGACATTCCTAATTGTTCAATAGCAGTCGCATATACAAATGGCTTAAAGGTTGATCCCACTTGGCGTGCACCTTGACCGACGTGATCGTATTGAAAATGTTTGTAATTGATTCCACCAACCCAAACTTTGACATGTCCAGTTTGCGGTTCCATCGACATCACACCAGTTTGCAAGAAACTTTTGTAATAACGGATAGAATCATTGGGCGTCATGATGGTATCGGTTTCGCCTTTCCAGGTAAACACGGACATTTTTGTTTTTACGTTAAAGGACTTGATAATATCTTCTTCTGATTTATCTTGCTCCTTCATGACACGCCATCTTTCGGAGGCTTTGCGTGCCCGACTCATGAGATTTTCGGTTTCCTCATCAGAAAGTTTTACGAAAGGTGCATTTTTGTTCGTTTTTTGTTCATTAAAAAATTCTTCTTGCAAATTTTTCATATGGGCTTGAACGGCCTCTTCGGCAAAAGTTTGCATTCGCGAATCGATGGTGGTGTATATTTTTAAGCCATCTCGGTAAATATCATAATCGCTGCCATCTGCTTTTTTATTTTCTTTTACCCAAGTTTTCATGAAATCACGCAAATATTCTCTGAAATAAGTTGCAATACCATCGGTATGACTTTCTGGTTGGAACTTGAGTTTAATGGGTTTTTTTGATAATATTTCCTTTTGTGCTTCGTCTAAAACGCCGTTTTTAACCATTTGTTTGAGCACAATATTGCGTCTTGTTTTTACCTTTTCGGCGCGACGTACCGGATTAAATAACGACGGATTGGTTAGCATACCAACCAACATGGCGCTTTCGTCGATGGTTAACTGTTTGGGTTCTTTGCCAAAATAGACTTTGGCTGCTGAACGGATACCAACAGCAGTATTGACAAAATCAGCTTTGTTAAAATACATGGCAATAATTTCTTGTTTGGTATATTGCTTTTCGAGTCGAATGGCAATAATCCATTCTTTGGCTTTTTGTATGATACGCAAAGGCAGAAAACGGGAACCTTCGCCATGAAACAACAATTTTGCCAATTGTTGTGTCAAGGTACTTGCACCTCCATCAGATCCTAATTTTACTGCAGCTCCAAGTGTTCGTCTTCCGTCTATACCCGAATGTTGGTAAAAGCGTTCGTCTTCGGTTGCAACCAATGCGTCTACAAGATGTTTGGGCAAATCGGAATACTTGATTGATGTACGGTTTTCGTTGTAAAATTTACCAATAGTCACACCATCTGCCGAAATGATTTCGGTTGCAAGACTTGAATTTGGGTTTTCTAAGTCCTCAAATGAAGGCATCGAACCCAAAAGTCCCCAAGATGCCAATATAAAAAACAAGAATAAACCTCCCAAGCCGTAAAAAAAGACTTTCCAAAATTTCTTTTTGTAATAAGTGATGTCTTTTTCTGGAATATTATTTTTTTTGATTGCCATAATTTATTGTAATGATTCTATTCTAAACCCAACTTCGGTAACCCCTTCTAAGGCAATAACGCCAGGAATTTTGCCGGTTTGACGCACCGCTTGGTGGATGCTGACTTTATAATTTCCTTTTTGGGGAAACTTCATTTTTTCTTTATAAAACAGCTTGCTTTCTTTGATGTCTGTAAATCCATCGCCCAAAAGTGTGCCGTCTGGATTGGTCATTTGGTATTCTAATGTATCTACTTTTGTAAATCCGCTGGGTTGTTCCAAAGCAACAATTAGAAACAAATTACTGAACTGGTACGCATCGTTATTCCGAATATTGACAAACAAATTATACGGTTGAATTGTGTCTTTTTGTTCGAATGTAAAGGTTGCAATAGTGTCTTTGTTCCAAGCATTTCCAACCGATTTGTATTGGTCAAAAATCCTTTTCTTATCACATGAAAACAAGATAAAACAGGTCAAAATAAAAAGAATGCTATTTTTCAGGCTCATTTTTATTAACAGGTTTAATGATGTTGTCGCCAGGTTTTCTTTCAATTGCTGGACGGTTTTGATTGGGTTTTATAACATTGTCACCCGAGTTTTTTTGATTGGGTTGTTTGTTATTATTGGATTGTCTGTTGTTTTGTTGCTTGTTATTATTATTGTTTTGTGGTTTGTTATTGCCTTCAGGTTTGTTATTGTTGGCAACAATTGTATTTTCTCCTGGTTTTCTCTTTTTAGCTGGTTTTTTCTTTCTCTTGGGTTGGTCAAAACGGGTCAAACTTTCTTGTCCCATGGCGTTATTGAAATCTTTTTCAGGGGCTTGTGCTGGCTCTAAAGCATAATCTTCTAGTGAAGAAACTTTGTTTTTCAGCTTATTTTCTTCGATAATTTCTTTTACTTGATCAATTTTCAAAATGTGCCAATTGGCAAAATTATCCGTATAAGCAAACCACATCAATCCCTTAAAAATATCTTGTTTCTGACAAATTGCAGTACCTTTTTCGGTCACTAATTTGGTTTCAAAATCAGGAAAACCTTGCAAAGCATCCATGTAAGTATCGAGTTCGTAATTCAGACAACATTTCAATTTACCACATTGACCTGCCAATTTTTGTGGATTTAACGATAGTTGCTGGTATCGTGCCGCTGATGTATTGACGCTTCTAAAATCGGTAAGCCAGGTAGAGCAACACAATTCTCGCCCACATGAACCTATGCCTCCCAAGCGCGAGGCTTCTTGACGAAAACCTACTTGTTTCATTTCGATTCGGGTACTGAATTCTTTTGCAAAATCTTTAATCAAAAGACGAAAATCGATGCGATCGTTGGCTGTATAATAAAATGTCGCTTTGGAACCATCGCCTTGAAATTCGATATCCGATATTTTCATTTCGAGTTTTTGTGCAATTGCCAATTCGCGCGCCCGAATTTTCATTGGCTCTTCCTTTTCTCTTGCAACCGACCAAATATCGATGTCTTTTTGCGACGCTTTTCGGTAGATTTTTGTGATTTCGTTGCTTTTGTGATTGACGCCTTTCTTCTTCATTTGAATTTTTACCAATTCACCTGTCAAGGTTACAATCCCAATGTCATGGCCTGGAGCAGCTTCTGTAGCAACAATATCACCCATGCTCAATGTTAATTTTTCGGTATTGCGGTAAAACTCTTTTCTTCCGTTTTTAAAACGTACTTCAACACAATCAAAAGGGGTTTCTCCATTGGACAAACTCATATTAGAAAGCCAATCGAAAACCGTTAATTTATTGCAGCTATCGGTGCCGCAAGTCCCATTATTTTTGCAACCCTTTGGTGCGCCACCATCAGAAGTTGAACAACTTGTACATGCCATGATTTTATAGTAGTGTTGCGACAAGCACAACTTGAGTTCTTAAAAACGTTTTGTGTGTAAAGATAGTATTTTTTAGTCTAAAATTTACAAGATTTAGAAGTGCAAAGTTTTGGGTAAAAACAAAAAAATCGCATTAATACTAGCTTCTTCCTAGTTAATGTCAACTGAGTAATTGAGCATGTTTCGGTTGGTTTCGTCTAAAGCTTTTTTAGAAACAAAAATGTTTTTAAGTAGTTTGGCGTTCCAATGATTGCGCTGCTTCCAATCAGAAAAAGTTTCGTTTTGCCACTGAAAATCATCTTTCCAGAAAAATTTTGGCGAAACGTAGCAATAAGTATAAGGCACCAAATAGGAACTGTCATTTGGTGTTTTTACTTTTAAAGACTTGGTTTCGTTCCTAAAAATAGACTGCGGATAGAGCAACGTAATATTGCGTTTTTGTGCTTCCTCTTTTAAGAAATTTGAGATTTCGAAATAATCTTCTTCAATATTTTTTAGGCTGAAATTATGATACGTCGTTTCGCCAATTTTATCAATCGGACGCAACTGTATAATATCGATGGCATATTTTCCAAACACATTAAAAAAATCTTTTAATTCATGAAAATTATCCTGATTGAAAGTATAGTTGATGCGCAATTTCAGTTTTGGATTGCTAATTTTTTGCTCTGTTATACTTTGCAAAACGGCATGAAATTTTTCATAAACGCCTTTGTCCATTAAATCTTCATAAGTGGTTTTTGTAACGCCGTGCATCGACAAAATAAATTCGTCTAAACCTGCATGTGCAAAATCGGCAACATCGTTTTTGTCTAATAAATTGCCATTGGTAACCATGCTGATGTAGGGTACATTATGGGTTTTGGCAATTTTAATCAATTCGGTATTGTGCTTAAAAAGTGTGGGCTCGGCCGCACAACCAATTTGTAATTTCAATGCATTTTTGAAAATAACATTGGCAACATTTTCTAAATTTTCAGCAGAAAAAATGCCTTTCATGTTTTTCTTAACAAATGCGTCATCTGTAAAATAACACATTTTGCATCTTAAATTACAAGCTAAAACAGGGTCTAATTGAATGGCCAAATACCTTTTATTCAATACCGACAAGAGCCAAAGTCCAAAGAATTTGATTCGATGGTTTTTGATGTAATTATTAAGTTGTAGTAATTTGTAGTTGTCCATTTTTAAAACTATGCGTCTAATTTATACAATTTATCCGACAATCGAATTCGGAATGGCAATTTGAATGTACAAATATCACCAACAACCGCTTTATTTGCCTCCAAATCATTGACAAACATTTGGCTAATAATCATTTCTTGATTGCCCGTTGTACTGCCTTTGATTAGAATTTTATCGCCAATTTTGATTTCATTTTCTTCAATTAAAAATTGTCCAACACTTGGTTTCGGAAAAAAATGCGTTCCTTTTCCGATAAAGGTTTTCTTGGTTTTTGAGTTTTTGGATGTTGGGTGTTGGGTGTTGGGTATTGGGTGTTGGGTGTTGGGTGTTGGTTCTTTCTCAATATCGATTGCTTGACTTTGTTCATTATTTTTGAAAGTCAAAACGTCTGATTTTCCTTTTTTGAAAATTTTATTCCCGTTTTTGATACCACTGCGAATCGCTTTTTGTTCGGCCTCAGGAAGTTGGATGATAACAACACATTTATCTGAACAGCAGCCTTGCATTGCCCTTGCACAAGCTTCGCATTGGATAAAAAGCAAGTGGCAACCTTCGTTGGCGCAATTGGTATGCAAATCGCACGGTTGTCCGCATTGGTGGCAATTCGATACAATATCGTCCGTGATTCTTTCTCCCAAACGATGATCAAAAACGAAATTTTTACCTATAAATTTACTTTCTAAACTTTCGGCTTTGACTTGCCGGGTATATTCGATAATTCCGCCTTCTAATTGATAGACGTTTTCGAAACCTTTATGTTTGAAATAGGCGCTGGCTTTTTCGCAGCGAATACCTCCAGTGCAATACATCAATACTTTTTTATCTGATTTATGCTGTGAAAGTTGTTCTTCGATAATGGGTAATGACTCGCGAAATGTGTCAACATCTGGTTTGATGGCATTGGTAAAATATCCGATTTCTGATTCATAATGGTTTCTCATATCGACCACTATTGTATCTGGATCGCCGAGCAAATCGTTAAACTCTTTTGCTTTGAGATGAATTCCGATATTGGTGACGTCAAAACTTTCGTCGCTTAGTCCGTCGGCTACAATTTTATCACGGACTTTTATGGTGAGTTTTAAAAACGAAAAATCATCTTGTTCAACCGCAATATTCAATCGAATACCGCGCATGAAATCATAGTTTTCAATGGTATTTTTGAAATCGTAAAATGCATCTGCTGGAAGCGAAAGTTGGGCGTTGATGCCTTCATTGGCGACATAAATTCGTCCCAAAACGGTCAAAGGATTCCAGGCGAGAAACAATTCGTTACGAAATTGTGTAGGATTTTTAATTTGCGCGTAAGCATAGAAAGACAAAGTAAGTCTTTGTTTTCCGGCATCATCAATCATAATGGTGCGTTCTTCTGCGCTTAAAGTGTTGTACAGTTGCATGCTATAAACATTTTTAAGTTTGAAGGTGCAAATGTAGGGATTTGCCACAAAGGCGCAAGGAATTTTAGACAAGAGTTTAAAAGCTAAACCGCAGATTCGCAAATTTTAATTTATTAGTTTGCGAATCTGCGGTAAAAAAAATTAAGGTGCTTTATTCAAAACCTTCCGAAAACTTTTGTGCTTAAATCTTAACAAAACTCGTCGAAAGCATCTTTCAAATTGTCTGCAATAAGTTCTGCCGGACGACCCTCAATATGATGGCGTTCAAGCATGTGCACCAATTCGCCGTCTTTAAAAAGTGCAATACTTGGCGATGATGGAGGAAAAGGAAACATAAATTCGCGCGCTGAATCGACTGCTTCTTTGTCAACTCCGGCAAAAACCGTAACCAGATGGTCTGGTTTTTTGAGGTGATTCAAACTCATTTTTGCCCCGGGACGCGCATTTCTGGCGGCACATCCACAAACAGAATTCACCACTACTAATGTTGTTCCTGATTTTGCGATGGCATTTTCGACTGCTCCGGCGCTATATAATTCTTCAAAACCTGCGTCGGACAATTCGGCACGCATTGGTTTTACCATTTCTTCTGGATACATAATTTTTAATTTAAGATTAACTAATTAATTTCAATTTCAGCATTATCCAACAAAGATAATTACAATTCTTTTGATTAGTTAGATTCAAGTCATAAAGATTTGTTATGGTTTGATAATCCGATAATGAATTTCAAGTTCGTTATCGGACTATCCTTTTTTGAAATTCTTATTCTATATCCTTTAATTTCAGATTTTTAGCTTGTAATGAAACAACAAATAAACAACTTTGCCTACAAACAAATTTTGATTATTGTCTTTGGCTTCGAGAACTAATTCGATGGCTTCTTGACCGACTTTTTGCGCAATTATATCAATTCCTTTTTTTTGAAGAATAGATGTACTAAGTTAATGTTGAAGTATATTATACTTTTAAAAAGTCTAACATATTTAATTTAAAATAATCTTTTTAAAACTGCTTTTATAAAAGGAAATGTTGGGCATTTCAGCATTAGTTTTACATCCTCTAAAAAAGTAGTTTCTTCATCTAGAAATTTAAATATCAAAGTAGCATTTCCTTTTTCAAACAAAGATGAAAATATTTTAGACCCCAATGCATTGTTTTTATCCAATACATCAAGAAAAAGCAAATCGTAGAACCAAAACTTATCCTTTTTATGAAATTTCCTAAAGTCATTTTCTGATTGAAGAAATAGAACCAAATTTTTAGCCTTTTTTATGGTGTGCCGAAAAGTGAAACCCGTACTGGCTTTGGTCCAACCGCCTGCGGAACCTATATTTACGATATTTTTTGAATTATTTTCCCAAAACGGATAACATGTCATCGGGATGTTTCCATGTTCTTTTTCGGTGATGACAAATTCAGAAACATTTAATTTTTTCAGATACAGCTTGATTTCTTTTTCATAATCTTCTATTGCCAATAAATGATGAGAAAATAATGTAGGTTCAAGCAAGGCTTCGTTGGAAGAGGTCGGCAAAACATACATAAATCTGGTGTTTCCATTTTGCTCAATTGAAAAATCCATGAAAGTTGCTACTTCTGAATTGAAAACAGGTTCTTTTGTCTTGACAAACCAACCCACAAAATGTTGCGACAAAATTGGAAATTTAGTTTGCGATTTTGCAATTTCGGGATTGTAAATGCTATTGAAAAGTTTATTGCAAATGAAACTGGTTTTTTCTGTTTTGACCAAAACTTCATTGTCATTATCTTGAAAGCGGAGTACTTTTTCATTTACAAAAGTAATATTGTCTTGTTTCTCAATCAAATCAAAAACCAAATTATAAAAGTCCAAACCACGAATCATTTTATATTGATATGGCTTCATATCAAAACTTCTTTCAAAATTTTCATTTGCAAAAAGTGCACTTCGCCATTTTTTGGAAATTATTTCATCAAATAAATCAGATTCATCCCAAAAACACCATGTTCTGTCGTTACTTTTTTTAGGATTTTCATCAAAAAGCAAAATGGTTTTATCATCAAATTTACCAGACAAAATCATTTCATAAACGGTCATTAATGCCGATAATCCTGCACCAGTAAAAATGTAATCGTAATATTTAATTTCAAATGTATCCATTGCCCAAAAATAAACAATTTTATACTTTGAGTCGCACTAAACCAATTTAAAAATCTCTTACATTGAGATAACTGTTGTATTGCAAAACAAATTCATTTTTACATATAAAATGGGATAACTTATCTTATGGCTAATTTGTGAAGTGCGGAGTTATCGCCTGTTGGTTTGAATAAGAATACTTGATTGTTAAAATCAACTGCTCTATCGTCTTTGTAATCAATGCACCGAAATAAAACTGTCATTCAAATCTTTAAATGTTGTTTTCGTTTTGAATGTTTTGGATTGCATGGCTTTACAAAATTGAAAACAATCGGTAGGAATGCTGACGATTATTTTTCGTTCTTAAATTTTTTGTAAACTAGCAAGTTGTTCAAATTTTATTGCGTTCAATTGCCCAAAACCCTATGTTATTGATTACTCGAAACCATTCCGTTTTAATGTGCAATATTTTTTCATATAGGAGCAATAAAATAAGTATGATTCCATTTTTAAACTACATTTAAATTATTTTTAGCCATGCCTAAAAATAAATTTTTACAAACAATTTAATTTGTTATATTTGTGATAGTTAATTATTTATATGAACAAATCGCTTGAAGAAGTAAACGAATCTGTGGCAACACAAAACAAAACTTCTGTTTTTCGAAAAATTTTAGCCTTTTTTGGCCCAGCCTATTTGATTTCGGTCGGCTACATGGATCCCGGCAATTGGGCGACTGATATTGCTGGTGGCAGTCAATTTGGATATGCTTTGCTGTGGGTTTTACTCATGAGTAATATTATGGCATTGCTTTTGCAAAGTTTAAGTGCGCGTTTGGGTATCGTTACACAACGTGATTTGGCACAAGCTTCTCGCGAAACCTATTCGCCAATTATCAATTATATCCTCTATTTTTTAGCTGAAATTGCTATTGCTGCTTGCGATTTGGCGGAGGTACTTGGAATGGCAATTGGTATTAATTTATTATTTGACATTCCGCTGATTGAAGGCGTAATGATTACAGTTTTAGATACTTTTTTATTACTATTCCTCATCAATAAAGGCATACGGAAAATGGAAGCCTTTATTATTGCGCTCGTTGCGATTATTGGAATTTCGTTTGTTTTCGAAATGATTTTTGCACAGCCCGAACTCAACAAAGTCGTTTATGGATTGATTCCCTCAATTCCAAATCAAGCTGCACTTTATATAGCAATCGGAATTATTGGTGCCACAGTAATGCCTCATAATTTATACTTGCATTCGTCATTGGTACAAACCAGAAAATTTGACCGAACCAAATCTGGCATCAAACAAGCTTTAAAATACAACTTCATCGACTCAACTATTGCGCTCAATTTGGCTTTTTTTGTCAATGCCGCAATTTTGATTTTGGCAGCAGCAACTTTTTATAATAATGGCCTATTTCAAGTGGCCGAAATCCAAGATGCCCATCAATTTTTACAACCTATTTTAGGCACCAAATGGGCGCCCATTTTATTTGCCGTTGCGCTTATTGCTGCAGGTCAAAGTTCGACCATTACTGGCACTTTGGCTGGACAAATCATAATGGAAGGTTATCTCAATTTGCGTATTCAGCCGTGGGTTCGTCGAATTATTACGCGATTAATTGCTATTGTGCCAGCAGTAATTGTGATTTCGATATTTGGCGAAAGCGTTACCGGAAAGTTGCTTATTTTAAGTCAAGTAATTTTAAGTTTACAACTCGGTTTTGCTATTATTCCATTGATTCATTTTGTAAGTGATAAAAGTAAAATGAAAGGTTTTCATATCAGTAAGATTACTCAAATTGCCGCATGGGTTATTGCAACAATTATTGTCTCGCTGAATGCAAAATTGGTTTTCGATGAAATTTCAGGCTGGCTTGAATCATCAGAAAAACCATTAATTCTATGGATTACGGTTGTCCCTTTGGCTTTTGGTTTTTTACTTTTACTGCTTTATATCGTTTTTAAACCGTTTATCACCAGGTCAAAAACAAATATCAACAACCATTCGCCTCATAATTTGGAAATAAAATATACTCCAACAACAGTTCATACCAAAAAAAATATTGCCATCGCAGTAGATTTTTCTAATGCTGATGCCATTGCAATTAATAGCGCTTTTGAATTGGGTGGCACAACAGCAAAATACACCATAATTCATATCGTTGAAACCGTTGGCGCAATGATATACGGCGAAAATATAGATGACCACGAAACGTCTGTCGACGAAAAACTATTAGAACAATACCAACAAATGCTAACCGAAAAAGGCTTTACAATTGAAACAAAATTGGGATTTGGAAAACCAAATAAGACAATTCCGCAAATAATTAACGACGGCGATTTTGATGTTTTGGTTATGGGAACACACGGCCACACGGGATTTAAAGATTTGCTTTTTGGAACAACCGTAGACAAATTGCGACATAAAATTTCGATTCCGTTGTTTATTGTTAAGAATTAAATTTCGTGAAGCTATTTCCTGCTATCCATTACAATCTTTTTAAATTTGCTGAAAACGCAAATCTAAAAAGGATTTTCATTGCTATCAGGGCTAAAAATCAAAAACAAAAAAGCTAAATGACTTTTTCCGAAGAAAATTACCTCAAAACCATTTACCATCTTACGAATCTTTTGGATTCAGAGGTAAGTACCAATGCGATTGCCGAAAAAATGGAAACCAAAGCTTCTTCAGTAACCGATATGCTTAAAAAATTGGCAGAAAAAGATTTGGTTCACTATAAAAAATACCAAGGTGTTTCATTGACTGAAAATGGAAAACTATTAGCAAAAATGATTGTCAGAAAACACCGCTTATGGGAAGTTTTTTTAGTCGAAAAACTTGATTTTTCTTGGGACGAAGTACATGACATTGCCGAGCAATTAGAACACATCAAATCTGAAAAACTGATTAATAAATTGGATGATTTTTTGGGAAATCCGACCGAAGATCCCCATGGCGACCCAATTCCTGATAGCAGTGGCAGAATCATAAAAGTCGAAAAACAATTACTTTCCGAACTGTCTGAAAATCAAATTGGACTTTGCGTTGGCGTAAAAGATACTTCGTCAGAATTTTTAAAATACCTCGACAAACAAGGCATTGCATTGGGCTCGAGTATCGAATTTATCGCAAAAGAACATTTTGATTTGTCATTAAGAATAAAAATCGACAACAAAGAATTGACGATTTCGAACAAAATTGCTATTAATTTGTATGTAAGGCTGGTTTAATGACAACCGCAATCATTGCCACCACAATTTTTATCGCTTTTCTTTTTCCAAAAAAACTTTTTAGCCAGAAAAAAAACGGCTATTGCAAGTGTCAAAAAAGCAAGTATTTTTTGGTAATCAATCATACTATTTCAAAATTTGAAAGGCAATCAAAGCAATAACATAAGCCAATCCGCTCATAAAAAACAACTGAATCGTCGGCCATTTCCACGAGTTGGTTTCTTTTTTTGTTATGGCCAAAGTACTGGCGCATTGCATCGCAAACGCATAAAATAACAATAACGAGATTCCAGAAGCAAAATTGAATATTTTTTCGCCCGTTATTAGGTTTTTTTCTGCCTGCATTTTGCTTTTGATTGTTTCCTCATTATCGCTTCCGCCAACGCTATAAATGGTTGCCAAAGTGCCTACAAAAACTTCGCGAGCCGCAAACGAACTGATAATCGCGATGCCTATTTTCCAATCATAACCCAAAGGTTTTATTGCTGGTTCAATACTTTTCCCCATAATACCGATGAAGGAATTCTCGAGTTTGTATGATGCAATTTTATGCTCTAAATTGACCCTCGAAATTGAATTTTCGCCTTGTTGCTTGATTATTATTGCTTCGGCATTTTTAAAATTACTTCCCGGTCCATAGGATGCTAAAAACCATAAAATGACCGAAATGGCCAAAATAATTTTTCCGGCACCAAATACAAATGCTTTTGTTTTTTCGATTACGTTGAGTCCTACATTTTTAAATAGTGGTAACTTATAATTGGGCATTTCGACTACAAAAAAAGTTTTTCCTTTAATTTTTAAAATTGTATTCAGCACATAAGCCGATAAAATAGCGGTTCCAAAACCTAATAAATAAAGCAACATCAAAGTCAAACCTTGGGTATTAAAAACACCAAAAACCCTGCTTTTGGGAATTACCAACGCAATGATAATCGAATAAACTGGCAGTCGCGCAGAACAAGTTGTAAAAGGTGTCACTAAAATCGTAATCAATCTCTCCTTCCAGTTTTCGATATTTCGGGTTGCCATTATTGCTGGAATGGCACATGCAGTTCCTGAAATCAAAGGCACCACACTCTTGCCACTCAGTCCAAATCTTCGCATTATTTTGTCCATCAAAAAAACCACGCGACTCATATAGCCACTTTCTTCTAAAATCGAAATGAACATAAAAAGAAAGGCAATTTGTGGAATGAATATTACAATACCGCCAATTCCAGGAATAATGCCTTGTGAAAGCAAATCTGTGAAAACGCCTTTTGGAAGGTGCTCATTGGTATAACTGCTTAATGCTGCAAAACTTTCGTCGATAAAATCCATCGGATAGCTTGACCAATCAAAAATAGATTGGAAAATCAATAATAAAATTGCAGCAAAAATAAAATAACCCCAGAATTTATGTGTCAAAACAAGATCCAATCGGCTGCGGAAATCTTTGGCATTGGCCTTATCAATTTTTCGTCCTTCTTTTAAAACATCATTAATAAACTGATATCTTTTGATGGTTTCTTTTTGTTGTAAGCGTTTTAAATCCGAATTGGATTTAGCAAAATTATGGGTTTCAACCGTCTTTTTATTCAAGTTAGAAAAGTTAACATCTTGTGTTATAACCAGCCATAATTTGTATAAAGATTGATTCGGAAATGCTTTGCGTAGGCCATCAAAATAAGCCACATCAATACTTGAAGCATTCAAACAAGGCGTTCTAGAAATGGCATTATAATCGACAATTAGATTTTTTAAATGGCCAATTCCGATTTTCTTTCGAGAACTTACCAGTGCAATTTTAGTATTTAGATGGCTTTCGAGATACGCGATATCGAGCGTGATGCCTTTCATTTCCATTTGATCAATCATATTGATTACCAGAATAGTTGGAATTTCTAAATCCTTTATCTGTGTAAAAAGCAGTAAGTTTCTTTTGAGGTTTTCGACATCGGTAACCAAAATCGCAACATCTGGAAAATCTTTATCATTTTTATTCAATAAAAGTTCGATTACGACATTTTCATCAATGGAAGTGGCGTTCAAACTATAGGTACCTGGCAAATCTAGAATCGTAGCTTTGAATCCTAAAGGCAAATTACAGATACCTTGTTTTTTTTCGACTGTAATTCCCGGGTAATTCCCAACTTGCTGGTTCAAACCGGTAAGCTGATTAAAGACAGAAGTTTTTCCAGTGTTTGGATTTCCAATTAAAGCGACTTTAATATTTTGGTCGTTCATTTTGAATTAGGCTTTGATGATTTCAACTTCAATCATCGATGCAGTTTCTAGCCTGATGGCCAAATGGCTGTCGTTGATATCCAAAAAAAGTGGATCGCCAAAAGGCGCAATTTGCAGCAATTCGACCATGTTTCCTGGCAAACAGCCCATTTCTATTAACTTCAACGGAATAGCGTCGATGTCAAAACTTCTTATTATCGCTTTTTCGCCAATCTCTAGCTGGGCTATGGTAGTTTGCAAATCTTATTTAGATTAAATAAAGCGTAAAAGTAAGCATTTTAGCTTTGAAAGCAATAGGAATAAAGAAATTGTATCGCATTTGATTATTCTTCTTTAGATAAAAAATCGATGTCTTCAATTAATCGTTTAACATCTTGGATTTTCGTTCCGTCATAAAAGCCACGAATGCGTTTTTTGGTATCAACCAAGATAAAGTTTTCGGTATGCACCATATCATACATTTCAGTTGCACTAGCAGTTTTAACGGCCAAGTACGACTTTCTGGCAATCCAATAAATGGCTTTTTTATCACCTGTTACCAAATTCCATTTGGCATCAATAACGCCCTTCTCGAGCGCATATTTTTTTAAAACCGGTACACTATCTTGATCAGGTAAAACCGAATGGGAGAGTAACATTACTTTTGGATTGTTGCGAATGGCTTTTTGCACATCAACCATGTTTTTGGTCATTATTGGACATATGCTTTGGCAAGTAGTAAAGAAAAAATCGGCAACATAAATTTTACCTTCATAATCTTTTTGTGTAATGATTTTTCCATTTTGATTTGTAAATGAAAAATCAGAAATCGTATGGTATTTGCTTATATGTTGAACAGTTGTATCGACCAATTCAGGATTGACATCGGCCGGATTCATGATGGGCAACATCTTTTTGGGTTGCAATAATTGATAGGAAATCGTTAAGAAAACCACAGAAAAAACAAACATCGTCAACAAAAAAAACTTATATTTTTTTAAAAAAGGAAGCATCTGAATTTTTTAGGCAAAAATACAAAAAACAAATGCCTTTTTGTAAATAAATGGTTGTTATTGGTTTCATAATTGTAAGGATTTGTAAACTAAAAATGATAAATTTGCTCTTCAACCAATTTGATTCTTTTATGAAGACACATGTTTTTAAACAATTGCATTTCGCAGTGCTACTTTTTACCTTCGCCAATTTAAATGCGCAGGATAATGTAAAAAAAGAGCCCGGTATTAGCCTTTCCAATATGGATAAAACGGTGCAACCAAATAATGATTTTTTTAGATTTGTAAATGGTGCATGGCTAGATAAAACTGAGATTCCGAGCGACAAAACCCGATGGGGAAGTTTTGATGAGTTGCGACAAAATACAGATAAAGATGCTTTGGCTATTTTGAAAGAGGCAGCTGGAAATCCTAAATTCAAAGCCAACACAGATCAAGGAAAAGCAATCGGTCTCTACCAATCGATTATGGATACGGTTACGCGAGACAAACAAGGTATTAAGTTTTTAAGACCATATCTTTTTAAAATCAACGCAATAAAAAGCATACAAGATTTACAAAATTTGCTGATCGAAATGGAACCGCTTGGAGGCATTGGTTTTTTTGGTATTGGAGTTGGTTCAGACGATAAAAACAGTAACCGTAATGTGGTCGAAGTAGGTTTAGGAAGTTTAGGACTTCCTGACCGGGATTATTATGTTGCGGATGATAAAGATTCAAAAGAAAAAAGAGAAAAATATGTATTACATGTAGCGCGTATGTTGCAATTTTTAGGATTAAAGCCAGAACAAGCGAAGGCTGATGCCGATAAAATTTTAGCTTTAGAAATAGCCATGGCGCAGCCCAGATTTGACCGCGTTGAACGCCGAGATAGTCGAAAATCATACAATCCGATGTCGGTTGAAGGACTTCAAAAACTAATGCCATCTATAAATTGGAACGCCTACTTAACTGGTGTAGGTTTACCAAAAATCGATTCGGTTATTGTTGCACAACCAAAATATATGGCGGCATTAGAAGTGCTTTTTAAACAAAATAATACTGACCAATGGAAAGCGTATTTGCGTTGGACTTTGTTAAATAAAGCTTCGGGGCGCATTTCGACCAATGTTGAAAATGCCAATTGGGAATTTTATGGCAAAACGCTTACTGGCGCCATCAAACAAAGACCACGAGAAGAGAAGGCGCTACAAGTTGTAAATGGCAATATTGGAGAAGCATTAGGGAAATTATATGTAGAGAAAAAATTTCCACCCGAGGCTAAAATCAAAGCTGAAAAAATGATCAAAAACATAGTTTTGGCATTTGAAAATCGAATCAACAATTTGCCTTGGATGTCTAAGGAAACCAAAATAAGTGCTGTAGAAAAGTTAAAAAAATCGAGAGTTAAAATTGGTTATCCAGATAAATGGAAAGATTATTCGGCTTTGACTATAAAAAGTCCCCAAGAAGGCGGCACGTATTTTGAAAATGTCGAAAACATTGCAAGATGGCGTTTTAAAGAAAATTTAGCCGAATTAGACCAACCAGTTGACAAAGAAAAATGGGGCATGTCGCCACAAACTGTGAATGCATATTACAATCCATCCTACAACGAAATTGTTTTTCCTGCAGCCATTTTGCAACCGCCTTTTTACAATTATCAAGCAGACGAAGCGGTCAATTATGGTGGCATTGGTGCTGTTATTGGACATGAAATTTCTCATGGTTTTGATGATTCTGGTGCGCGTTATAATGCCGATGGCAATTTAGTAGATTGGTGGACCGAAGACGATTTGAAACAATTTTCGGCATTAACTGGCGCTTTGGCAGATCAATACAGTGCTTTGGAGCCTTTGAAAGGGACCTTTGTTGACGGAAAATTCACTTTAGGCGAAAACATCGGTGATTTGGGTGGCGTGAATGCCGCATATGACGGTTTGCAATTGTATTTGAAAGAAAATGGAAATCCTGGCTTGATCGATGGTTACACACCCGAACAACGTTTCTTTATCTCTTGGTCAACCATTTGGCGTTCCAAAATGCGTGATGAAGCACTTAAAAATCAAGTAAAAACAGATCCACATTCGCCTGGTATGTACCGCGCTTATGTTCCTTTACAAAATGTTGATTCTTTTTATAAAGCTTTTGACGTAAAAAAAGGAGACGGAATGTATATTGCTCCTGAAAAAAGAGTGAAAATTTGGTAAAATGATCAAGCGCGAATACAACAGTTTGTATTCGTGCTTGATTTTTAAAATTACAATTCCACACTACAACCATTTGGTTCAACATGAATCAAAACATCTGCGATTTCAGGAATTTCTTTTTGAATAACATCTTTTAATTGGTGGGCAATTTCATGTCCTTTTGCGACTTTTAAATTTCCGTCCACCATCAAATGCAAATCGACCAAATAGGTCATTCCTGTCTTTCTAACAAAACATTTTTCGGTGGCAATAACGCCATCAACTGTAATCGCAATCTCGCGAATTTTTACAATCAAATCATCATACAAATGTTCGTCTAAAATTTCGCCTAATGCAGGTCTAAAAATCAAATAGGCATTATAAATTATAAAACCCGAGGCCAGTAAAGCGGCCCAATCATCGGCAGTTTCATAACCTGGTCCAAAATATATTGCAATTGCAATTCCGATAAAAGCCATTAGCGAAGTAATCGCATCGCTTCGGTGGTGCCAAGCGTCGGCTTTGAGCGATGAACTGTTGGTTTCGTTACTTTTTTTAACGATGATTCTGTAGAAAATTTCTTTTATCAAAACAATTACCGCCAAAACATATAAAGTAAATTTTTCGGGTGTTTTGTGCGGAGTTATAATATTGTGGATGCTTTCGTAAGCGATTATTGTAGCCGATATCAACAAAAAGCCAACTACTGCAAAAGTAACCAATGTTTCAGCTCTTCCGTGACCATAAGGATGATTTGAATCGGCAGGTTTAGTGGCATATTTTATTCCGAATAAAACTAAAATCGACGAAAACACGTCGGTAGTAGATTCGATTGCATCGGCAATCAGCGCATAAGAATTGCCAAAATAACCAGCAACTCCTTTGATTAATGCCAATGCGATATTACCAAAAATACTAAGGTAAGTCGCTTTAATCGCTTTGTTTTTATTGGAAGTCATTTATAAAATTGCTTTTATGCGAACCAAAGGTATCTTTTCTATTAAAAAGGCACAATATTAATACTTTAAATTACCCTTAAAAATCTCCGCTGCCGTCTTCATCGCGTCTGGGTTGTCTTTCTTTATCGCCTTTCTTTTTATTGAATCTGTACGTAAAAGAAACATTGATTTGTCTGACGCGCCATTGCATTTCGCTGTACGAATTCAGTTCTGGTAAATTGGTTTCATTGATTCTCTTTCTTGAATTAAAAACATCTTGAACATTAACCGCAACCGTTCCTTTGTCTTTCAAAACATCTTTACTAAAACCCAAATTAGCACTAAAAACCCCCAGACTTTTTCCTTGCGCATTAGTTTGCGGACCATTATAGGTGCAATTAGTTTGCCAATCAATTTTATAAGGCAGCGTTATTTTTGAAGTCAATCGGGTAGACCATGAGTAAGCTGTATTGTCAAAATTTTGATTCACAACTACATTTTGAAAATTTGTATAGGCATAATCGCCTTGGGTTTCGTTTCTAAAAAAATTAAAATTAGAATTGAGTTTCCACCATTTATAAGGTGAGTAATTCAAAGTAAATTCAAAACCCAATCGGTATTCTGTTGCCAAATTAATTGGAGTTGTTAAAATAACGGGCGTCAAAAAATCTTCTCCTCCAACAATTACAGGATTTCCAGACGCGTCAACGGTATCTTCTCCATCAACAATTGTTGTAACAAAATCTCCGCTTTCTACTCTGATAAACTGAAAAGAATCGGTGGTTTTATTAACATATAGCGAAGTGCTTAACGTTAGTTTTTCCCATTGTTTTAAAAACCCTAGATCCAAAGCGTCTGTATATGCGGGATCCAAATCGGGATTGCCTTGAAAAATATTAATGTTACTCGAATAATTCGAAAACGGATTAATTTGTCGGCCTCGTGGTCTCGAAATTCTGCGGCTATAGCTTAAAGAAATATTGGTTTTATTACTAATTTCATAGGTAAGAAAAGCACTCGGGAAAAAATCATTGTACTTTTTATTGTTGATATCTTTGGTAGTTAATAAATTGATGTCAATATTAGAATCTTCCCATCTTAATCCAAACAACATTGAAAATTTGTTGATTTTTGTTCCAATTTGAGTATACAAAGCGTTGACTTTTTCTTTGTATTCAAGAACATTTGAAAATTGTTCATACGAATCAAAGTTGCCTTCGTCATCTAAACTTCCTACCAAATAATCGGTTTTTAAGATGTTTGTATCACCTTTATAACCCAATTCAAATTGACTGGCTTTTCCAAAAGGCAAAACATAATCCACTTGAATTACATTTCGTTTTTGATCTTGTTGATTATTGGTCGACTCTTTTATAGTGTCTGAATTGTTTTCGATAATCGAGCTGTCGTTGTCTGTATTGGTCGAAAAAGCAGCATCAAAAGTCAATTTATGTCCATCTCTTTTGAATTTTTTGACAAAATTAGTGGTGTACTCTATATTTTGACTTTCGTTACGTTGCTTGTTAAGACGCGAAGTGACAAAAAGATTTTCTCTGTCGGCATCATAATTATTATAAAAAACACTTTCGGGATTGTCTCCGTTATTTTTTCGGTAATTGAAAGCGTTGGTCCAAGTAGTACTGTCATCCAAATACAAATCGATACCAAAATTGGAGTTAAAACCTTCGCTAAGTCTTTCATTACTGCGCCTTTCATCGATGTAATTTCGCGTAGTTCCATCTTCATTGAGGTATTCGGTATTGGTCAAACCTCTTCCGGGATTGTTTCTGTAATTGTAACCAGTGGTTGTAAATAGATTGAATTTTTCGGATTTATAATTAACATTTCCAGAAGCGCCGTAATTCTCTGGATCTCCTGTTGACAAAATTAATGTTCCGTTTAAGCCTTGGTTCTTTCCTTTTTTAAGAACAATATTCAACAAACCGCCACCACCTTCGGAGTCATAGCGTGCGGAGGGATTTGTAACCACTTCAACTTTATCAATTGCATCCGCTGGAATCTGTCGTAATGCTTCGGCAATATTAATAGCGTTTGAAGGTTTTCCGTCAATTAGAATTCTGACGTTAGCATTGCCTCGCAGGCTCACTGCGCCATCGGCATCAACGCTTACGGAAGGAATATTATCAAGCACATCACTAACGGTGCCACCTTTTACCATCAAATCATTGCCGACGTTATACACTTTTTTATCTAACTTTATCTCAACTGTAGTTTTTTCTGTTCTGATGGCAACTTCATTGAGCATGGTTGCATCTTCGATCAATGAAATCGTACCTAAATTAAGATTTTCTAAAATACTTTTTTGTTTGAACTCGATGGGTTTAAACGAAATAAATTCGACTTTTACATCATAAATACCGGGATTAATTTCAAAAGAGAATTCGCCTTTTGCATCGGTAATTCCGCCAGAAACAGGACCTGTTATTTGTACATTTTGAAAACTTACAGTGGTGTATTCGAGTGGTTTGTTGGTTAATTTGTCGATTACTCTTCCTGACACTTTTACCTTATTTGTTGCTGTGTTTTTTTGCGAAAAACCTGTTCCAACAACCAACAATAACACGAGACAAATAGCCAATTCTATTTTTTTCATCAAAACTGAAATTTAATTAATTTCTTTTAGTCCACAAAAATAAGTCTTGGTTTATGGTTGTTTCACAAAGGATTGTTAAAAGATAGCACTTGTGATTTATATTATTTGATTGGAGTATTTTTGGAGTTTTTCAATAAATTCCATTTTAAATGTAATTTTTAACACCGTTACTTTTATTAAGGTTGAATCCATCATTTAAATTAGTTGAGGAACTAGTTGGTATTCTAAAAATTAATTTAAATTAGACGTAACAAACTTAACATAATAACAACTCATCAACAAAAATAAAGACCATGTTTGTAACGCAAGCTTTAAAACCCAATAATGAATTTTGGAGGTACATTTTAGGATCGGTCGTCATTATTCTCGCGAGTCTGATTGGTCAAATTCCGCTTGGAATTGCCATCACTATTAAAAGTCTCAATTCAAATGGCGACTTGACAGATAAAAGATCGGTAGAAAGTGCAATGACTTCTTTAGAGCCCAATTTATTGCTTTTTTTAATGTTACTTTCATTCGTATTTGCCATGATTGGTATTTATTTAGTTGTAAAGTATTTTCATCAGCAATCTTTTTTATCGGTTACCACGGGTCGTAAAAAGTTAGATTGGCATCGTATTTTATTTTCGTTCGGCCTTTGGGCTCTTGTAACTGTTATTACCACTTTGATAACTTATTATACCTCGCCAGAAAATTTTGAATTTAACTTTAAACCTATCCCTTTTGCAATTTTAGCCATGATTGCTATTGTCATGATTCCGATACAAACCAGCACCGAAGAATATGTTTTTAGAGGTTATCTGATGCAAGGTTTTGCCGTTTTAGCGAAAAACAGGTGGTTTCCGCTGCTAATGACGTCATTGATTTTTGGAGGAATGCATTTTTTTAATCCGGAAGTCGCAAAAATGGGAAAAATTATTATGATTTATTATATAGGTACAGGATTGTTTTTAGGAATTTTAACCTTGATGGACGATGGTCTTGAACTTTCTTTGGGATTTCATGCAGCCAACAATTTGATAAGTGCTTTATTGGTTACCTCCGATTGGTCGGCTTTTCAAACCCATTCAGTTCTTAAAGACGTAGCAGAACCAACTGCTGGCATTGATGTTATTTTGCCAGTGGTTATTATTTTTCCGATTCTTTTATTTATCTTTAGTAAAAAGTACAAATGGACCAATTGGAAAGAAAAACTGACAGGAAAATTGTAATTAACAAACACAATGAACTTAACAAAATAGAACAAAATAATGAATAATCTGACTTACGAAAAAGTACACCATCGTTTCAAACTAAATGGTTTTAATTTGGATCGCGAAGACTTGTGCAGGGTTGCGTATAGCTTTATCAAAGAAGGTGATGATTTTGAAAAACCAGTGGGTAATTTTATACTCGATTGGTTTGATGATAAAAATTATATCGACATGAATTCTTCTGGAAGCACAGGAATTCCAAAAATCATTCGGGTCGAAAAACAAGCCATGGTTAATTCGGCCTTAGCCACCGGAGATTTTTTTGAATTGTCTCCTGGCGATAAAGTTTTGAATTGCCTACCGGTAAAATATGTTGCCGGAAAGATGATGTTTGTACGCGGATTTATTCTAGGTCTTGATATGGATTTTGTAGCGCCAAGTTCAAATCCTTTAAAAAATAATGAAAAAAGATATGCTTTTTCGGCAATGGTGCCCTTGCAGGCGCAACATTCGTTAAAAGAATTGCACAATATAAAAAAACTGATTGTTGGTGGTGCAAAAATTAATGCTGTTTTAGAAAACGAATTACTCAAACTACCAACACAATCCTTTGAGACCTACGGTATGACAGAAACTGTATCACATATCGCGGCAAAAAAAGTCGGAGCTCCTGTTTTTACAGTTTTGCCTAATACGACCATTAGTAAAGACGAAAGAAATTGTTTGGTTATTCAGGCACCAAACATCACCAATGAACCAATTGTGACAAATGACCTAGTTGACATTATTTCGCAAACCGAATTTATTTGGAAGGGACGTATTGATAATGTTATTAATAGTGGTGGTATAAAATTGATTCCAGAGCAAATCGAAGATAAATTATTAAAATTAATCGACCGCCGTTTTTTTGTAGCAGGAATTACTGATGCTGATTTAGGAGAAAAACTAGTCTTGATTATTGAAGGTGAATCGTATGCATTACCAGAAGGTATTTTTAATCATTTAGATAAATATGAACGGCCAAAGGATGTTCAATTTATAAAGAATTTCAAAGAAACTGGTAACGGCAAAGTGATTAGAAAGGACTCCTTAAATTAATAATTTTAAATGTAAAAAGCCCTAGAGTTAAAACTTTAGGGCTTTTTTATAGGTTGTAAGTTTACTATTTAACTCTAAAGGTAACTCTTCTTACTAATCTTCTTGCAATATCAGAGCTTTTATCAACTGAAGTATCTTCGCCAGCAGGAACGATGTTCAATCTTGAACCATCAATTTTAGCGCTCATTAATGTGTTTTTAACAGAATTTGCTCTTGCAGTAGATAATTTATCATTGTACTCGGTTCTTCCTAATTCATCTGCATGACCAATAATATCAACTGATGCACTTGGATTATTTCTTAAATAATTCAATATAAAATCAATCCCTTCTGTAGAAACATTGGTTGGAGTTGATTTGTTAAAATCAAAATAAGTAGTGACATAACCATCATTGATTAATGCTTTCACTAACTCGTCATTAGTTGGGGCAACGATTGTTGATTTGCCACCATAGGTTTTATCCATGTAGTTTTCCAATTCGTCTGGAACACCATTACCATTATTATCTATAGATCTGCCTTTGATATCAACAGCAACACCTGTAGTCGAATTTGGTTCTGCGTCTAAGTAATCTGCAACACCATCTTTATCGGTATCGTTTAACATGGTTTCTAAATCGCCAATTCTTTTTTGTAGTTCGGCAACTTCATCTTTAGTTTTGTTAGAATCAACAAACCAGTCTGCGTGTTGTTGTTTTCCACCTAGATATACTGTAACACCAAAAGTAGCAGAAAAAATACCGCCACCAAAACCTCTTTCATCTGTAGTGGAAGTGTTTCCATCAAAAGTTTTGTTTTGACCGACACCAGTAACTGATGTGAAGTCTCCATTTAAAACGATTCTATCTGTTAGTTTGAATTGACCTGTAATACCGACAATAAGATGTCCCAATTGATCAGTAAAGTTGTGATTGTCGCTCTTGAACTGAGAATAACCTCCACCACCATGTAACAAAAGTCCAAATCTATTTGTAAAAGTTTCAAAATTCAACATCCGTCCCATATTTAAAACTCCTTGTAAACTAGCTCTATAATATTGAGATTTAAATTCTAATGAAGTGTCTTTATTCTCGAAATTGTAGTAACCAACATCTGCTTTCAAACCAAATTTGTTATTAAACATATATCTAACACCAAAATCAACATTAAAAGGACTTGGAGTAGCTGTAAAATAACCCGAAGTAAATGGTTTTTGCGGTTTGTTTAGACCGCCGTTTAACTCTATTGACCATCGATTGTAACCTGATTCTGAATTAGCATCTGTCGCTTTTTCAGACTCTGTTTGCGCGCTTACTGTGGTAAAAGCAGAAACTAGGGTTATTGCAAGTAAAAATTTTTTCATGATTTTAAGTTTTAAATTTGCTACAAACATACAACTTTTTACCACACTTAAAAAATAATTTTAACACCTCTTTCAAGTTTTTTAATTTAATAAATGAGAATACTAAGCAATATTTAACAAATAGTTGCGAATTATACAATTTAACAAGAAGTTTAATATAGAAATTTCTTGATATTTTAAAATTTTATTAAATCATTAAAAATCAATATTTTATATTTTTTTTAATAATTACTCTTTATTACATTTATAAATAAATTTCTTGTAAAATTACCACTTTCCGAATTCAAAAATAGTACAAAACACTAGCGATAGCCGTTTTTTAAAAGGCTTTTTCTATAAAATACCCGTTTGTAACTTTTCAATTTTATCCCTATTTCTTTTTAAAAAGATGATCTTATTGTCTTTAATGTTTATTTTTACATCTCTAAAATCGGATTATGTTATTTCATACGCGAAAGTGGGTCAAACCCGAAGACTTAAATCCAAACAGTACATTGTTTGGTGGAAAATTATTAGCTTGGATTGACGAAGAAGTCGCATTATACGCTATAATTCAACTTGAAAACCCTCGTATTGTCACCAAACACATGTCGGAAATCAATTTTAGAAGCTCCGCTAAAAAGGGAGATATTATTGAAATAGGTATCGACATTGTGAAGTTTGGTCGTACCTCTCTGACTTTAAAATGTGAAGTGCGCAATATCATGACGCATGAAACTATCATTACAATCGACACCATAACAATGGTAAGCTTGGATCTTGATGGAAAACCATTAGCGCACAAAAAAACTCTTTTATAGATTTTGTACTGCAGCTATTCTCCTTTTTCGGCTAATTTTTTTTCTAATTCCGCTTGAAACTCTTCCATCACGGGTTTCATAGTGCTTTCAGGAATATCCGCAATCCTAATATACATCAATCCATCAACCGCATTATTAAACAATGGATCGACATTAAAAGCTACAACTCGTGCATTTTGCTTGATGTATTTTTTAATTAAAACTGGTAAACGCAAATTACCCGGCTCTAACTCGTCTATAATTTTATCAAATTTATTCAAATCTGATTCGGCTTCGTCAAAAATAAAATCCTTATCTGCATCTTTCAACTTCACTTTGTATTCTTTTTTGGCATGAACATATTGCGCTATATAAGGGTCATAATAATTCGATTTCATAAACTCAATCATCAATGATTTTGAAAAATCAGAAAACTGATTGCTAATGCTAACACCTCCCAAAAGGAAATTGTGTTCCGGAAAACGTAACGTAGTGTGAATAATTCCTTTCCACAACAAAAATAAAGGCATTGGTTTTTGTTGGTATTCTTTAATAATAAACGCCCTTCCCATTTCGATGGATTTACTCATCATGTCATGCAACTCCGGTTCAAAACGAAACAATTCATGCAAATAAAATCCTTCTATACCTAATTTCGAATAAATCTGTGAACCCAATCCCATTCGGTATGCACCCGCAATTTTATTGGCTTCATCGTCCCACAAAAACATGTGGTGGTAATATTGATCGTATTTGTCGATATCTAAAGATTCATTTGTTCCTTCACCGACTTCGCGAAAAGTAATCTCTCTAAGCCTTCCTATTTCATGCAATATATTTGGAATTGTATTGGCTTGCGTAAAAAAAACTTCATAATTTTTGCTTTGCAACAAGCGACAATCTGTTTTTCTTAAATGATTTACTTCCAATATCATCTGTTCATTATTGGCGGCTGTCGCAATTTTTTTGGGGCTTTTAGGCATTTTCAAATTTGGTGCAACCAATAATTTACTTTCTTTTTCAAAAGGATTTGCCAACATATAGGTTTTCCTTCTCAAGAATTCGGAATACTCTTCAATGGTTTTGTGTTCATTTTGCTCCATTATTGAAATGGGTTTTCCAATTCTAACTTTTATTATCCTGTCTTTTTGTGAAAAAACTTCCGAAGGCAGTTTAGCGGTTCGCATCGTGCCATCAATTTTGGAAAGTAAATAAAACAATCGACTGTTTTTGGCATGGAAATAAATAGGAATTACAGGCACTTGTGCTTTACGGATGACTTTTATCGCGCCCTCTTCCCAAGCTTTATCGACTACCAATTTGCCGTCTTTGTAGGTCGAAACTTCTCCGGCAGGAAACATTCCTAAAGGTTTTCCATCACTCAAATGTCGTAAGGTTTCTTTAATTCCGACCACACTCGATTTAGCATCTTTGTGATTCTCAAAAGGATTCACGGGCATGATATACGGTTTTAAAGGTGCGATGCGATGCAATAAAAAATTGGCGATAATTTTAAAATTTGGCTCTCTTTCGAGCATCAATTTTAGTAATAAAACACCGTCAATTCCGCCAAGAGGATGGTTTGAAATCGTTATGTAAGCACCTTCTTTTGGAAGTCGCTTTAAGTCTTCTTCGGGAATTTCAAATTTGATTTGTAACTGGTCTAATATAGCATTTAAAAAAGTGACATCTTTCAAATGCTTGTTTTTATCGTAAATTTTGTTTAATCTAGAAATCTTAAGTACTTTCATTAATATCCAACCAAAAAAAGTGCCTAAAACCCCGTATTTATTAGCGTTTATTGCTTTTGCAACTTCTTTTGCGGTTACTAAACCCATTTTATTTCTGTTTTATTGGTAGAACAAAGATAGAAAAAACTTGCAAAGTTAAATGCCAGAAAAACGCTTTAATAAAACTTCTTTTAATTGTATTTCTGCACAACAGTTTTTGCCAAAATCTAAACCTTTTTACTTACTTTTGAAAAACATAAAATTTTTTAATCGAAATGAAAATCATCTCTTATAATGTCAATGGGATTCGTGCCGCAATCGCAAAAGGTTTTTTAGAATGGTTGCAACAGTCAGATCCCGATGTTATTTGCCTTCAAGAAATCAAAGCGATGCACGACCAAATTCCGTTATCAGAATTTGAAAAAGCTGGTTATCTATATCATTATTGGTTTCCCGCTCAAAAAAAGGGCTACAGTGGTGTGGCAATTTTGTCTAAAATAAAACCCAATAATGTTGTTTTTGGAACTGGAATTGAACACATGGATTTTGAAGGACGCAATCTTCGTGTTGATTTTGACGCTTTTTCGATAATGAGTTTGTATTTGCCTTCCGGAACCAATTTGGCAAGGTTGGATCACAAATTCATGTACATGGATGATTTTCAAAATTATGTTATGAATTTGAAACAAGAAATTCCAAATTTAATTATTTGCGGCGATTATAATATTTGCCATCAAGCCATCGACATTCATGACCCAATTCGCAACGCTAAAGTTTCTGGGTTTTTACCCGAAGAACGCTCTTGGCTGGATATTTTTATAAAAAGTGGTTTTGTTGATAGCTTTCGTCATTTTAATAAAGACCCACACCAATACACTTGGTGGAGCTATCGTGCTGGTGCTAGAGCCAATAATAAGGGTTGGCGCATCGATTATATTTTGGTGAGTAAAACCATCGAAAACCGCTTGCAACGTGCTGTTATTTTACCTGACGCCAAACATTCTGATCATTGTCCGGTAATGATTGCCATTGAATAAAACAATGCTCCGATTTTAAAAGTATAAATTATTAACAAACTTAAATACACAAATGATTAAAATGATTAAAAAAGTAACTGTTGCCTTGCTATTATTAACTTTGGGTACTGCTTGTGTGTCCAAAAAAGTATACACTGACCTCGAAAATAAGTACGCTGAATTAAAAAAAGACGTTCGCAAAGTATCGGATGAAAACGAAGCTTTGCTTGAAGCAAAAAACAAGCTCGAATTGGATCAGTCGGCGCTTCAAAAACAGTATGACCAACTCAAAGCAGAACGCGACAAACTCGCTTCTGATTATGCTGCAACGAGTAACAATCTCAAAACTCTTCAATCTTCCTATAATGCGCTCGAAAAAAATAGTGATGATGCGTTAAAATCCAACATGGATAAAAACCGTGAATTACTCGCAAAACTCGAAACCAAAGAAAAGGCACTTGCAGCAGAACAAGAACGACTTAACAAATTGATGTCGGATTTTAACGAACGTTCTCAGCGTGTGGCCGAACTCGAAGAAATGATGGCATCGAAAGAAGCTGGTATGAAAAAACTTAAAGAAACATTGTCTAAAGCGTTGAATGCATTTGAAGGAAAAGGATTGACCATTGAACAAAAAAACGGAAAAGTCTATGTGTCAATGGAAAACAAACTTTTGTTTCAAACGGGCAGTTGGGCTGTTGGTGCCGAAGGTAAAAAAGCAGTCGTTGAAGTCGGAAAAGTACTGGCGCAAAACCCCGATATTTCAGTTTTGATTGAAGGACATACCGATAATGATAAATTCGCGGGAGCCGTTGGACAAATTGAAAACAATTGGGATTTATCGACCAAGCGCGCTACAGCCATCGTGACCATTTTTTCGGAAAATAAAGGCATTAGTAAACAAAATTTAACTGCTGCTGGACGAGGCGAATTTGCTCCAATTGCGAGTAACGAAACTAACGAAGGCAAAGCTAAAAATCGTAGAATTGAAATTATTTTGACACCAAAATTAGACGAAATTTCAAAAATGCTGAATGAACTTTAATTAAGGGTTAATATTAAAAAAGCGCATTAGGAGTAAAATCTTAATGCGCTTTCTTTTTGAAAAAATCGACTTTTTACATCTTATACAACCAACTTGCAGGATTGCCGTAAGTTGTATTTTGCGAAATCATGAATTTTAAAATTGTTTTTCCAGAATCGCCACTGGTTCTGATTTTCCCTAAACTTTGTTTTGCTGTAACTTTATCGCCAGCTTGAACTGATACAGAACTTAGATTTTGATAAACCGTAAAGAAATCTCCATGCTTTACGACAACTGCTTTTTTTAGCGGAGTCAGCAACTGAACTTGAGTCACTTCTCCAGCAAAAACCGCTCTGGCATTGGCACCTTGCTCTGTTGCGATTTCAACACCGCTACAATGTACAGTCAATCCTGCAACTTCGGGATGTGGCTGGTCTCCAAAACGCAAAATCACCGTGCCCCGTTCTACTGGCCAAGGCAATTTTCCTTTATTGGCTTTAAAATTATCCGAAACCAATTTGGCTTCAGGTGTTAATACAATCTTTGTTGCGTTTTCTGTTGCTTTTGTTGCTGCGGCAGTTGTTGTTTTTGGATTGGCTTTTTTATTGGCTGCCGCTGTTTTTTTGTTAGATTCGGCAATAGCGGCACGAATCAAATTGTCAATTTTTTTGTCAATATTCCTGGATTCTTGTTGTCTTTTTTTAATTTCGGCAACAATTTTCTTTTTATCTTTTTTTATCGAATTGACCAATTTTTCCTGTTCCTGCTTTTCTTTTTGCAAAACCAATCGTTCTTTTTCTTGTTCTTCAAGTAGTTTTTGTTTTTCGGTTTTTTGTACTTCGAGTTGCGAATTGAAACCGTTGAGTTGTTCCGATTTTATTTTGATTTCTTCACCTTGTGTTTTTCGATAGCTTGCATATTGTTTCATATACTGTGCTCTTTTGTAGGCCTGTAAGAAATTTTGTGATGACAACAAAAACATCGCTCGGCTTTGTTCTGATCGGCTTTTGTATGATTTTACAATCATTTCGGCATAATCGGTTTTCAGTTCATCCAGTTCGCGATTGAGTTTGTTGATTTGCAACTGATTGATATACATGTCGTTTTTTAACATTTTTGACTGCTTCTCGGTCATATTAATCAACTTTTCACGCAGTTTTATTTTTTCATTTTGCTGTGCGATAATCGTTGTAACCGATTTTTGTTTTATATTTTGACTTTGTAACAAAAGTTCTTGCGCCTGAATTTCTTCTTGCAATTGCGCTTTACGTTGCTCTAATTTTTCTTGATCGGTTTGTCCCCACAACAGCGAAGACATCAATATAAAAATAAAGCTTACAATACTTTTTGTCATAATATAAAAAGGTTTGTGCAAATCTAATCAATAAAAATTCTTTCGTAACCATTGGGAACACTATACGGAAAAGAAAATTCTTCGTCAAAATTTACCGTATTATAATCGATATAGATATTGGTTTTCTTTTCATTGTCCGACGCTTCTATTTCTATTCCCGTTGGTAAACCCATTGTCGGATAATCTTTGTAATTTGGATAAAACACATTCAATTTTGTGTTTTTAGCCGTTTGCATAATTTGTTGCTTTTTGATTAAAAAATTTGCTGCTTCAAAATAAAATGCTTTTTCCATATTTTGATCTGCAATGGATTCTAACTTATATAATTTATCTTGAATATCGGTTTTGTATTTTCCTTTTTTCAAATCATCAATAGCTTGTCCGATTAGCATATTTTGCACTTTCTGGAAATCCAAATCTGTACCCAACCATTGACTTAAAGAAGCATAATTGCCTTCAAAATACTTGTTGCCCGCTTTTTCATAATATTGAACCTGAGTTGGAGTGATCAAAGCTTTTGCCATGGTTATTCCGAAAAACCGAATGCTTACCAAAATTTTCTCGTCTTTTTTTATTTTAATTTCTGCGGTGACGTTCAGAGACTGGTCTTTATCTTTATAATCGACATCCGATTTGATGTATAACGTTTTGAAATTTTTAGCGCTATTATAATGATTTTCGATAATTTGGGCTGCTGATATTTTTGCTACCGCCTTTGACTCGGCTATTAATCCTTTTGATTTGCATGAAACTAATGTGACCGAACAAAACAAAAAAAACAAGAATGTTAATTTTATTACTTTTTTCATTATTTTTTTTGTTTTAATAATTGATCTGCTTTTTGAAAGTAGCTTTCTTTTTTCTTAATATCGCCCAAGCCATTGTATGCTTCGCCAAGTTGTATGTTAAAATTAATGGCCAACTGCTGATTATCAACCAGATAATCAATGCCGACTTCTAATATTTCTTTTGCTTTTTTAAAATTTTTAAGCTGGTTGCTCGCCAAACCCGAAAAATAATACAGCTCGGGTTGCAAAGGATACAATTCGATTAAAGCGTCGGCTTTTGCACTCAAAACTTCAAATTGTTGCTTTTCTGCGTATGCCTGAAACAGTAATAATGTGGTTTCTAAATTATCAGGATTGTTTTTATTCTCGAGTTCATAATATTTTAATGCTTTGTCCCAATCTTTTTTATTTTGATAAAACTTACCTATTTCTTTGGCAACATTAGCAGTTTTATCGCCATCAAAATAGCTAATTGCTTTTTCTAAATCGGCGTCATATTGCGGATTAGTTTTAGTAAAAATCAAAAACTCATTGATAATTCGGTGTTTTATTTTAGAATCGATTTTAGTGCTTTTCAAAACCGTATTCATAGATAAAACGGCTTTGCCTCCATCATTATTGTTCAGATGAAATTTAAAAAGTCCGACTTGCGCCCAATCTGAAGTTGGAATTTCGGTTTCTAATCTTTTGGCTACTTCTAGTGCTTTTTCTTCTTGATTGCTATTAGAATACAAATAAATCAAAGCGATATAATTGGCTTCTTCTTTTGGATTTTTTTTAATTTGGTCTAAAAGATTGTCTTTTTCGGTGCCTTGGTATTTTGAATCGGTTAAAATTTGAGCTTTATATAAATCTCGTTTTTCAGATTGACCCACGTTTTCGTTGAGTTCATTGATTAATGCCAATGCCTTATCGAATTGCAACGTATTCATATAGAGCGATGTCAAATCTTCTTTAAAACCCAAATCAAATTCGATGAGTTTAGTAACAATAATTATCGATTGTTGATAATCCTGCGTTTGATAGCAAACATCATACATTCCAATCCAAAACCATTTATTCTTTGGGTCAATTTTTGTTGCTTTTTCAAAGGATTCATAGGCTTTTTTAAAATCTTTTTGAAACAAATAATTTTTTCCTAATTCGTGATAAATTATCGCATTTTCTGGTTGAATTGCTAAGCATTTTTCGAGTGCTTCGATCGCTTTATCATAGTTTTCGATGCCTTTTTGCTTTAGCGATTCGTAATAATGATTCTGAAAATCATCGGTCACAGCGGCAATATCTTCGGGTTCAGTTTGAGCCAATAGCGCTAATGGAGCACAGAGCATTCCAAAAAACAAGAAAGAAAAAAAAAGGTTATTCAATTTCATTTTATCTATTATTTATTCCAAAACCGAGTAGTCGCCAATGCTAATACTGGTAAAATTGCCATCAAAAGTGGCGTGACTTCCTATCATAGCATTATCTAAATCGGCATTTTTAATAGTCGAATGGTTTTGTACCAAACTATTTTTTATCGAAGTGTTTTCGATAATACAATTATTCCCGAGAGAAACGTAGGGTCCAATGGTTGCGTTTTTAATAACTACATTTTCACCAATAAAACAAGGATGAATTATTGTTGCATTTTCGGAAACAAAAGAAGCTGATATTAAATTTTCTCCGTCTTTTTGCAAAAATCCAAGCATTCTCGAGTTGGTTTCGACAGTTACATTTTTGTTGCCACAATCCATCCACTCATCCACTTTCCCAGGTACAAATTTCATTCCTTTTGCCATCATTTGCTTTATTCCGTCGTTAATCTGGTATTCGCCGCCATGGATGATGTTATTATCAATTACCAATTGCAGTTCATTTTTTAATAATGCTACGTCTTTAAAATAATAAATCCCAATTACGGCTAGGTCTGAAACAAATACTGCAGGTTTTTCTACCAACTCGATTATTTCATTGTTTTCATTCAGATTTATAACCCCAAAAGCTTCGGGTTGATCTACTTGTTTTACCCAAATAACGCTGTCGGCGGTTTGATCCAAATCGAAATCGGCGCGAATCAGCGTATCTGCATAAGCAATGACGGCCGAACCACTCAAAGAATCTTTAGCGCACATAATGGCATGACCTGTTCCTAAAGCTTCATTTTGGTAATAAATGGTTCCTTTTGCGCCAAGTTTTTGTGCAATTGCCATCAAATCTTCTTCGACTTTTTTACCAAAACTTTCATGGATAATAAAAGCAACTTCTTCAATGTCTTGATTAAGAACTCCGGCTATATCTTCGACCAATCGGTGCACAATTGGTTTTCCTGCAATTGGAATTAGCGGTTTAGGAACTGTTAAAGTGTGTGGTCTTAAACGAGAGCCGCGTCCGGCCATTGGTACTATTATTTTCATTTTTTCATTTTTTTACCGCGAAGTTCGCTAGGATTATATTGGTTTTTTATTCGTTAACTGTAACTTAAAATTGAATACTGCTGTCTATTTCACTCCTGTACTTCCAAAACCGCCTTCGCCACGTGAGGTTTCTGTCAAAGTTTCAACTTCAATCCATTGCGCGCGCTCGTGTTTGGCAACAATGAGTTGTGCAATTCTTTCGCCGTTTTCGATGACAAAGGTTTCATTGGATAAATTTACTAAAATCACACCAATTTCGCCACGATAATCGGCATCAACTGTTCCTGGAGAATTAAGAACCGTTATTCCTTTTTTGGCTGCCAAACCGCTTCGTGGACGAACTTGTGCTTCGTAGCCCAAAGGCAATTCGATAAAAAGTCCTGTTTTTACGATGGTTCTTTCTAATGGATTCAATACAAATGGCTCGGTCAAATTGGCCCGCAAATCCATTCCTGCAGAAGCAATGGTTTCATAATTGGGCAAGTCATGTTTTGATTTGTTTATGATTTTAATGGTCATGCTTTTCGTTTTATAATTCTTATGATGGTTGCTTTTTCGCTTTGGTATATAAATACGGAAAATAGTGTTAACAAAAGGATCTTTATAAAATAATTTTCTCTTAAATATGGAATATAAAAAGATATTCCCGAGAGAACTATCGTCAGGCCTATATAACTGAAAATTTTATTGATATCATACGGTATCGGATAACTTTTTTGGCCGAGTTTATAAGAAATTATCATCATGCTTCCATAAGCGGCAATTGTTGCTATTGCAGAACCGTAATAACTCAGGGTGGGAATTAACAAATAATTTAGCCCCAAAGTTACGATAGCGCCAACAATTGATATATAGGCTCCGATCTTTGTTTTATCCATAAGTTTGTACCAAACTGAAAGATTTGTATAAATTCCCAAAAAGAAATTAGCCAAAACAATAAGCGGCACAACTTTTATTGCATCCCAATAATTTGAATTAGGAACAAGCGGAATCTTCAATAAATCAATGAATACAATTACTAAAAGGCAAATGTACGACCCAAAAATGACAAAATATTTGGTGATAGTTGCATAAGTCTGTTGCGCATTTTCATCCGCAGCATGGCTAAAGAAAAATGGCTCAATTCCTAAAGTATAGGCAGTTCTGAAAAGCACCATGAACATTCCTATCTTGTAACAAGCTGCATAAGCACCAATATCCGATTTTGGAACATTTAACCAATCGAGAAATATTTTATCGAAATGTTCATTGATTGCAAACGCAATTCCTGCAATAAGAACTGGAAATCCATATTGCATCATTTTTTTCCATAACACAAAATTAAATTTCCAAGAAATTGAAATGTAATTTGGAAGAATAATAATAAATGTGAGTAGGCTTGCAATAAGTGTAGCGATGAAAATGTACCCAATTTGAAAGTTTTGAACATAAATTGTATTCCAAAAACCGTTAGGACTTCTTATTGCGAATTCGGGTAAAATCGCTAAAAAAAATAAAGTAAGGAGAAAGTTGACAGTTACATTTCCAATTTTTATTACCGCATAATGAATGGGTTTTTTTTCTGCTCTTAATTTTGAAAAAGGTATGATTGCCAGAGCGTCAAGAGCTAATATCCAAATCGTATAGGTAATATATTTAATATTTATTTCTGACCATATTGAGATATTTTTTCTAAATAATAATGCGATAACCAAAAAAACAATAGAAGTCCAAAAAAGTGTAATGATGCTAGTTGATATGACGCTTTCTTTGTCTTCTTCACCGTTATAAAACCTAAAAAAAGCGGTTTCCATTCCGTAAGACAGTATCACGTTGAAAAAAACCAAATAGGAGAAAATCACCGAAAGTTCCCCCATTTCGCTTTTATTGGTTAAGTAAATCACGAACAAAGGATTTAGCAAAAAACTTATAATTCTTGGCAGCACCGTAGCAATGCCATAAATTAATGTTTGTTTGAAAAGATTTTTATATAAACTCAAAGTGGTAGATGATAATTTTAGCAAAAATAAAGAAATCTTTGGGTTAAATTTATTTTATAAACAAATCTCATTGAAATAAATAAAATAAAGATTTTCTGAATCAAAATTTGACAATAATCAATTTCAATCTATGTCATTTAAAAGCTTTACAAAATGAAACCCTTTGGGTTCATATCCTTGATTGTAATAAAAGCGGTGCGCCGAAAAATTGGTCGTGAAAGCATCCAAAACGATAGCGTTGCAATTTAAATCTTTTGCTTTTTGATGAACGAAATCGGTTAACAATTTGCCAATTCCTTTGGACCGATGATCAACATGAACCACAAAATTATCCATTTCGAGGTATTTGCCCGTCCATAACTTGGTACCAACCCAACATCCTGTAATTCCGATACACTTTTTGTTATCAAAAACAGCAATTTGGGTATAATTTTTCGGAATCATTTCGCACAGTAATGCAGCGTATTTTTCAGTTGTAAAATCAGGATACAACTGTTGTATAATTGCAATCTGCGCAAGCATTTGTTCTAAGGTCGTCAGTTCGATTATTTTCAATTGTATTGGTTTTTCAGTACCTAAAAATAATCAAAATTTCGTTGAATCGATTTCTTAACATCAATATGGTGCGAATTATTTTATATTTGTTCGCAATTACACATTTTAAGATGCAAAATTACCTGCTTTTCTGGTTTGTTTTTTTATTTTCCCTTTCTAGTTTTTGTCAACAATTTCCATCGACAAAAAAAACACCAAGTACATTTACAAAACATACTATTTCATATGAAGACGACTATTCGTGGCTCGAAAAAATGGGTTCCGAAGAAGTAAACCAATGGGTGGCAACACAAAATAGTTTCACCGATGCAGAATTAGAAAAGGACAAAAAAGCCTACAATATTGCTTTTAAAATTAAAGATTACAACTCTCTATCGACTAATGCTTTACCCGTACAAAAGGGAAAATATTTTTACGGAATTTATCGCGTTGATAAAAGCTTGCCTGGTGTTTTGTTTTACCGAAAAAATCTTAACGATACGCCAACAGAACTCGTGAATCCTTACAAGATTTATCATGATAAAAATGTTTTGTTAATGGGCTATTTTCCATCACAAAATAACGTTTATTTGGGTTATGAAATCAGTCCCAACGGCGGCGACAGGCATGAAATAAGGTTTACAAGTTTTGCGAAATCTGAAAAAGTAACCGATATTTTGTCCAATATTAAATTTTCTGATATTGCATGGTATAAAGATTCGGGCCTGTTTTATGAAAAAACCAGTACCCAGCAAACTTTTGCTAGCGACTCTACTTATCAATTGTATTACCACAAAATCGGCACCAATCAAACCGAAGACAAATTGGTTTTTGACGCTACGAAAAACGAAAGTAGTTTGCGCTTTTTTATATCTGAAAATCAACTTTTTATAACAGAATACAGTAAAAATGAAAATTCAAAAAATATCTATTCTTGCTCGCTTGCGAATGAAAATTTTGAACTTGAAAAATTCATAAGCAATGATAAAACCGGTTTTCGATTTTTGAATTACCGCAACGGCAGGATTTATTTTTCGTCGAAAAAGTTTGATTGGGGCGAAGTTCGTTCATTTGACATAAAAAATAGAGCAGACGAAAAGGTTGTTATTCCACAGATTTATACGCATTTGCTAGACGATACTATGTTTTATGACGACTATATCATTTGCAAGTACAAAACTTTGGGCAAATATTATCTTTCGATTTATGATTTAAGCGGAAAATTTATTCGAAAATTTGATGCGCCACCGGGAATGGATTTTACGATCCGGTTTTTTGATTCCGAAACAAAAGATTTGTATGTAAGTTTCTTTTCGTATGTGATTTCTTTTCAAAATTTCAAACTCAATATCGCTACTGGTGAAGTACGTAATTTTTATAACGATTATATCCGACCAAAAGTGACTTTGTTTCCGTTGGATTATTTTGAAACCAAAGCCATTACCTATAAAGGTCAGGATAACAAAGACATTCCAATTACTATTATACACAAAAAAGACTTGGAACTAGACGGAAACAATCCTACACTTTTAAAAGCTTATGGCGGATTTGGAAGTGTTAGTGGTCCAAGTTATGATACTGGTTTGTTGTATTTTCTTGAAAAAGGCGGTGTTTTTGCTTTTGCCGAAATTCGAGGTGGTGGTGAAAAAGGTTTAAAATGGCATCTTGACGGAAAAGGACTAAAAAAAATGAATAGTTTTAATGATTTTATAGCTGCAGCTGAATTTTTAATCAACGAAAAATATACTTCTCCAAACAAATTAGCCATAACTGGAACTTCCAATGGCGGATTGGTTGTCGGAGTGGCCATGACGCAAAGACCAGAATTGTTTAAAGTTGCCATACCTTATGTTGGTGTTTTTGATATGGCGCGTTTTGATGAGTATACGGTTGGCAAATACCATTTGGACGAATATGGAAATCCTGAAAATGAAGCCGAATACCAATCGTTATTGGCATACTCACCTTACCAGAACATCAAAGAAGAGGTCAATTATCCGATTACTTTAATTGTTACATCAGAAAATGATGACCGCGTTCCGCCTGTTCATTCTTATAAATTTGCAGCGAAATTGCAAAATCGAACGGCACAAAAAAATCCTATTTATTTAAAAACCCGAAGTAATGCGGGTCATTACGGGTCGGTATCAAATTATGAAAGTGCTGTGAATGATAAAGTAGATTTTTACAGCTTTTTAATGTACCATTTGATGCAATAAAAAAAAGCCAACATTTACTGTCGGCTTTATTATTCAATATTCTATTTTTTATCCTTTAAGGGCTTCGGCACCACCAACGATTTCTAATATTTCATTTGTAATTGCTGCCTGACGTGCTTTGTTATAGGTCAATTTCAATTGGTTTCTTAATTCTGTGGCATTATCTGTTGCTTTGTGCATAGCAGTCATACGGGCGCCATGTTCGGATGCAAATGAATCTCTAATGCCTTTATACAATTGTGTTTTTAATGATTTCGGAATCAATGTCAGCACAATTTCTACTTTTGATGGTTCAAAAATATAATCTCCCCCAGAAACAGGTTTGTCAGAAACAATAGGTGCCAATGGCAAAAATTGCTCAACTTGGATGATTTGTGTTGCTGCATTTTTAAATTGATTGTAAACCAATTCAATTTTGTCGTAAGCACCAGAAGTAAATTTTTCGGTTAATATTTCGGCGATATGCGCTACGTTCTCAAAGGTCAATGCGTCAAAAACAGCACTTTGATTATCGGTAACGGTACACGTTTTACCTAAAACATCATTTCCTTTTTTACCAATTGCAAAAACATCTACTTGTTTTCCGGCGTAAAATGCACTACGGTTTTTTACTTCTTTGATAACATTAGTGTTAAACGCACCGCACAAACCTCTATTTGAGGTAATGGCTACTACCAAAACTTTTTTTATTTCGCGTTGTGCTGTATACACGCCTCCAGCATCGCCATCAAGGGTAGCCGAAAGATTTTGTAATAACTCGGTTAACTTTTCGGCATAAGGGCGCATGGCTGTAATTGCATCTTGTGCTTTCTTAAGCTTTGCAGCAGAAACCATTTTCATCGCTGAAGTGATTTGCATCGTTGATGAAACGGAAGTAATTCTGTTACGGATTTCCTTTAAATTTGCCATTTTATTTAATTAGATAATGTGAAAATTTGAAAATTAGATAATTAAAAAACATTCTAAGACATTTTCTAATTATCCAATTGACTAATTGTCTAATTAGTTATATTTCGCTGAGATTTCTTTAGCTACGTTTTCAATAACACCAGTAATATTATCATCTAATTTTCCGGCTTTCAAAGCATCAAGTGTATCCCTGTGTTTGTTGTTTAAAAATTCTAAAAAGTCTTTTTCGAATTCTTTTACTTTATTTACGGGAACATTTCTCAATAAATTTTTAGAACCAGCATAAATAATCGCTACTTGGTCTTCAACGGTAAAAGGACTGTTCAAACCTTGTTTTAAGATTTCAACGTTTCTTTTTCCTTTTTCGATTACGTTTAAGGTAACAGCATCCAAATCAGAACCAAATTTTGCAAATGCTTCCAATTCGCGGAACTGTGCTTGGTCTAATTTTAGGGTTCCAGCCACTTTTTTCATTGATTTGATTTGCGCGTTTCCACCAACACGCGATACCGAAATACCTACGTTGATTGCGGGACGAACTCCAGAGTTGAATAAATCACCGTCAAGGAAAATCTGACCATCGGTAATCGAAATTACGTTGGTTGGAATATAAGCAGAAACGTCACCAGCTTGTGTTTCAATAATTGGCAATGCTGTCAATGAACCACCACCTTTTACAATGCCTTTTAAAGAATCTGGCAAATCATTCATCGCTTTTGCGATTTCGTCATTGGCGATTACTTTACAAGCTCTTTCTAACAAACGGGAGTGAAGATAAAATACGTCACCTGGATAAGCTTCACGACCTGGAGGTCTTCTTAACAAAAGTGACACTTCGCGATATGCTACTGCTTGTTTAGACAAATCATCGTAAACAATCAAAGCTGGACGACCAGAATCTCTAAAATACTCTCCAATCGCTGCTCCTGCTAATGGCGCATAAACTTGCATTGGCGCTGGATCAGAAGCATTGGCAGCAACAATAACCGTATAGGCCATTGCTCCTTTTTCTTCCAACATTTTTGCGATTCCAGCTACAGTTGAAGCTTTTTGACCGATTGCTACATATATACAAAATACAGGTTTTCCTGCATCATAAAATTCTTTTTGATTCAAAATAGTGTCCAAGCAAACGGTAGATTTACCAGTTTGACGGTCACCAATAACCAATTCACGTTGTCCGCGACCAACTGGAATCATTGCATCTACTGCTTTGATACCTGTTTGCAATGGCTCGGTCACTGGTTGACGGAAGATTACTCCTGGTGCTTTTCTTTCCAATGGCATTTCGTATAAATCGCCACCAATTGGACCCTTTCCATCGATTGGAAAGCCAAGAGTATTGACCACACGTCCTACCATTTGTTCACCTGCTTTTAGCGAAGCAATACGTTGTGTTCTTTTGGCAATTGAACCTTCTTTGATTCCGGTTGAAGGTCCCAAAAGTACAACACCAACATTGTCTTCTTCAAGATTCAAAACAATACCTTCGAGACCGTTTTCGAATTCAACAAGCTCACCATATTGCACATTTGACAATCCGTAAACACGAGCAATACCATCACCAACCTGAAGTACAGATCCTACTTCTTCTAGTGAGGCACCAGATTCAAAACCCTCTACTTGTTTCTTTAATATTGCTGAAATTTCAGCAGGTTTAATTTCCGCCATAATTGTTTATAAATAACTAGTTACTTAATTCTCTTTTTAAACTTTGTAAACTGTTGGCAACAGAAGCATTGTATTGTTTGTCGCCTATTCTTATAATAAAACCACCTATAATTTCAGGATTTACAATATTGTTGATTGTAATGGTTTTATTTGAAAATTCTTTGATTTTAGCTAAAACTTTAGCTTCTAATTCAGGTGTTAAAACTGTAGCTGTCGTCACAGTTGCTACTTCGATACCATTCATTTCGTCAAAAAGTTTTTTGTATTCTTCGGCAATTGCAAGAAGAATTTCGAATCTTTTATTTTCGAAAAGTAACTGAAACAAACCTTTGGTTACTCCATTTATGCTGGCAAAAACTTCCAATAAAGCACTTTGTTTTACCTCAACTTTAATGGTTGGATTTTGGATAAAAGTACTCAATTCTAAATTAGATTGAATTGTAGCGGCAATTAGATTCATATCTGTACCCACTTCATAGGTCATCGATTTTGAATTTGCAATGGCTAAAATTGCTTTTGCATAACGGATAGCTGCTCTTGTTCCTGTCATGATTAGTTCAATTTAACGTCGCCCAACATTTTCTCGACCAATTTGGTTTGCGCTTCTTTGCTTGACAATTCGTCTTTTAATAGTTTTTCGGCAATATCAAGTGATAATAAAGACACTTGTGCTTTTAAATCGGCCATCGCTGCATTTTTTTCGGATTGAATGGCTGCTTTCGCTTGTTCAATCATTCTAGCACCTTCTAATTGCGCGTCGCCTTTTGAATCTGCAATCATTTTTTCGCGCATTTCGCGGGCTTCTTTCATCATTGCATCACGCTCTAAACGGGCTTCTTGCAAAATCCTTTCGTTGTTAGCGGTAAGATTTAGCATTTCTTTTCGAGCAGCTTCAGCAGAAGCCAAAGCATTATTAATGGATTCTTCTCTTCCTTTTACAGCTCCTAAAATAGGCTTCCATGCCAATTTTCTCAAAAGCAAAAAGAAAACGAAGAAGATAATTGTTGTCCAAAAAATCAAACTCTCTGGTGCAGTAAAATTCATAAACGTATATTTTTAAAATTGTTTGTTTGTTTTAAAACTTCCTGAAACCAACCGTCTCAGGAAGTTTATACTTTTAAATTACTTTGCAATTAATGCAACAACTACTGCGAAAAGCGCAACACCTTCAATAAGTGCAGCAGCGATAATCATAGCAGTTTGAATTTTTGAAGTAGCTTCTGGCTGACGAGCAATAGCATCCATTGCAGATCCACCAATTTTTCCAATACCAATTCCTGCACCAATTGCAGCTAATCCAGCACCGATTCCAGCTAATACCATAATAATAAATTTATATAGTTAATAATTAATAAAACTCAATTAATGATGGTCGTGCTCTTCTACGGCTTGACCAATAAATAGAGCCGTTAGCAGCGTAAATACATAAGCTTGCAGTGCGGCAACCAATAGTTCTAAAACACTCATAAACAATACAAAAGCGCCTGATACCGGTGCAATAGCTATTGTTTTAAAAATAAATATCAAAGATACCAAACTCAATATAATAATATGTCCTGCAGTAATATTCGCGAACAAACGAATCATTAATGCAAAAGGTTTGGTAAACATGCCAATAATCTCAATGGGTACCATAATTGGATACAATAATTTTGGAACCGATGGTGTCAAAATGTGTTTCCAGTAATATTTGTTAGCACTCAAAGTAGTAACAATAAAAGTGATTAAAGCCAATACAAACGTAAAGAAAATATTACCTGTAAGGTTAGAACTGAACGGGAAAAACGGAATCAATCCTATTAAGTTATTTATCCACACAAAGAAAAACACAGTAAGTAAATAAGGCATATATTGCGCATATTTTTTATGTCCGATATTTGGAATTGCGATATCATCTCTCACAAAAATTACCAACGGCTCTAAAAATCCGGCCAAGCCTTTTGGTGCCAATTTGTTTTTAGTATAAGAGCGTGCTACTGCAAAAAACAACAATAACAAAACGATTGCCGACATTAACATCGAAAAAACATTTTTTGTGATTGAAAAATCCAAAGGACGTGCTTCAAAATTAAAAGCCCCCTTATCGGCATCAGCTAAAGTTTTGTATTTATCGGCATAATAAATTATTTCATTGTGACGCACAAAAGTTTGTCCGTCAACTGTAATTTCGTGATGGCCTGTATTGTCATGGTGAAATTTTTCGGATGAAAAAATAACCAATCCATTAACGGTCCACAAAATAACTGGCAAATTAAAAGAAATGGGATGACCGTTCCAATCGGCAATATGAAAATCATGTGTGTCTCCAATGTGATCGTTAATCAACTCACTGGCATTGAACTCCTTTTCTGTTTCAGCATGCGCTAAAGTTGTTGGCGCATGATTTTGAGGTGCATTATGAATCGTGTCATTATTTTGGCTTGTACTGTCAATAGAAGTGTTGGCGTAATTTGCCATAGGAGCAAGCGCTAAAAAAGCAAGAAAGAAAAAGTGGAGTATTTTATTTGACATTCTCATTATTAAATTGAGTATCGAATTGTACGTTTCAAAATTTTTTGCAAAGGTACATATTTAATTCATAATTGAAAATTTATCGTTACAATTTTTAATATTTGGCTGTTTAAATAACAATTCAATAATAATCTATTTCATTCTATCTTGTTTATTAAACGAATTGCAAAAAAAGTTTCGACGAAAAGAAACAAAAAATAAGGTATAAAAAAAGATAAAACATCGACAATTACTTCCTTTTGAGATTGAATCAAAGGCAATAAAAAAAGCACTGCGGCCATCATTTTTAAAACACTTGTGGTTAAAAACGCAAATCCTGTTTTGTCAGCAAAATTTCTATTTACAAACAACAAAAAAACATAAATCAACAAAGTGCCTGTGATATGAAAAGCATAATTATTCCAGACATTGAGTTCAAATTGAATTTTGGCTAAAATTGTTTTTTGTGTAAAATACTGCGCAATAAATAGAAGAATTGAAAACGGAATAAAATATTTTAAAAAGTAAAGTAATTTGGAACTCATTTGTCTTTGTTTAAATTTTTCACTTGTCTGATTACATTATAAAGCGCAATGAATACAGACAGAAGCGAAAAAATAATAGTGCATAATGCTGATTCGTTTTGGTTTTTTTCGTCAAGCCACATTCCAAAATAAGTAAACACAAAAATTATAATTCCCATTTGAAAGGGAATATTAGTCAAAGCAATCCATTTGTTAAATGTTCTTCTCTTCGATGCGTTGTCCGTCATGTGGTGGAAGGTTTTTGGTGTTGGTTTTCATGATACACGATGCACTAAATTCGGCACCTGGTTCTACCGAAAGTTTACTACAGATTACTTCACCACGAATAATGGCTTTTGATTTTATGTTTAAAATTTCTAGGACTTGTATTTTTCCTTCAAACTTACCTTCGATATCGGCATTTTTGCAAGTAATATCACCCAAAACACTTCCTGCTGGACCGATAACTATTTTGCCTTTGCACGAAAAATTTCCAATCAATTCCCCGTCTAATCTAAAATCGGCAGCAGAAATAATATTGCCTTTTAGGGTTGTTCCTTCAACAATTCTATTGGTTTTGCCTAAAAGATCAGTGTAAGATTTTTGACTTTTCTCGAACATTTTATGGTCTTTTTTTAGGCGTTGGTGGCGTTAATTCTGGTTGAGGATCATCTTCATACACAGGGTCAATATTGGGTTTTTGCGCTGCTTGCGTTTTTTTATCATTTTGATCGTTATTGTCTTTTTGAGGTGGTAACATATTAGATTTTGGTGGTCCTTGCTGTTTGGGTGTTGCTTTGGAATTTGCCTGTTCGGGTTGCCCCACAGGAACTACAGGGGCCACTCTTGGCGATAAAAATTCCTCTAGGTTTTTCTTAATTTGAACAATTTTATAATTTTCATTTGAAATAACTATCGCCTTTTCGGCAATTTGATAATCTTTATAATCTTTCAAAATCGTCGCGATATCTTTGGCTGTTTGTTCCAATGCAATACCGTGAATGACAATAAAATTTTCTTTTCTATTATAAATATCTATTGAATTCGTAAGTTTTTCAGAAGTGCGTTCGCTAACAAATTTCTTGATTTTATCTAATAGCGCTTTGGTCTTTGGATTGCTGATATTGCTTACTTTAAAAATTATTTTCCAGCTCAAAGGTTTTTCTAAATCAAATTGCAATGCTTCTAATTTTGGCACCTCTTTAGTAACTATTTGCTCAGCTTTTTTGCCTTCGTCGGTACTTGGATAATTGAGCGCCACAAAATTGAGCGCGGTTTTAAATTCGGTCAAACCATCTATTTTTCCGATAACATTGGCTTTTAGTAATTCCATTTTTGGAACAATTTCGTCGCCAGTAAATTGGGTTATTGTCGTCTCTAAATCTTCTAAAACTTTAAAATAATTGCCCTCTTGATACGTTTTAAAAAGACCTTGATACACGGCCTCGGACGATTGTTTTAAAACTTCTGGATCGGTTGCCGAATTACTCAAAATAAACGCATAACGCGAATTCGGAAACTGGGTGACGATTTTAGATTGCATTATGGATGCTTTCTCTTTGTCAATGATTTCATAAATTTTATACAAATTATACATCGCCGGCAGCACCAATCGCTCTTCGGGATTATTGCGCAAAAGTTGCTCCAACTTGCTTTCTGCCAATTTGTATTCTTTAAATTTTTCTTTATAAACTACACCCAGCTGATAGTAAGCAAAATTGCGTTCTTTGGCCAAACTATCCAATACTTTTTTTAAAGTTGGGAGCTGCTTAATATAAAAATCGGCCGTGTATTTGTCTTCGACTTCTATTTCTGGTTTGCCTTTATCAACGGTTGTTTCTTCTTGTTTTTCTTCTTCGTCGGTAACTTTTTCGCCGTCTTTGTTTTTAGAAAGTGACGACAAACGCCAATTGTTTTTTAAGATACGGTCACCCCATTTTTTCTTGTACTCTACTTTACCAAAAGCTACGGTTGTTGGATTATAAAAATAAAACGCGCCAACCTCGTCTTTTTTTCCGGTAACAGGGTTACTACTGCCAGGCGGACTACTTTTGTTTTTACTGATTGGTTCAGATTTTTTTGCTTCAGGTAATCTGGAATTTTGATCGGCACCAGCATCAAATTTCTTATTACCATCACTTTTTGTGATTGTCGGTTCATTGGCATCGTCGCTATCGCTTGCATCTTTTTGCCGGTCTAATTTTTCTTGTTTGGCTTTTTCTAACTTGGCTTGGGCCGCTTCGGCTTTTTTTAAATTTACGATATACGCTTCATAAAAACTTTTTTGGTCACTTTCAGAAAGCGATACCACGTTTAAAATACTGTCATTTTTTTGTGCGATTTCTTCATATTTGATTACATCTTCGAGATTCTCGCGTTTCTTTTTGATGTATTTGTGTTCGCGCGTTCTAAGTTCCAATCGCACGAGCGTACTATCATAATAATTCCCTGCGGTTTGGTATTTTGCTGTATCAAAATAAATATCTGCCAAATTCCTGTAATTAGAAGCGGTTAAATATTGGTCTTGTGATTTTGATTTCAATGATTCGTTGTAAAATACAATGGCTTGTTTGTTATTGTTTTGTTTTTCATAAAACAATGCCTTTTGGTGGTTGAGTACATCCAAAAAAGGTCTGTTCTCCCTGTCTTCCAATAACTCATCGAACTTTTTTAGAAACGCGATTGTGTCGCCTTTTTCAAGATCAAACTGTTGGGCTTGTTTGGCATGTGCTTGAATAATATAACGGCGAGGCGATTTTCTTTTCATATCAATTATCGATTGAAAAGCCACAAAAGCACTGTCTTTTTGGCCAAACTCGTCATATAATTGTCCCAAAATAAATGTATACCTGGCTTTTTCTTCGTCAGATTTTGTGAATTCTTTTGCCATTCTAAGTCGAACAACCGCGCTGTCTTTTTGTTCTAAATTTAAAAAAGCTTGTGCTAAAGTCGCATTGGCATCTGCAAAAACCTGGTCTTTGAACTGTATTTCACCCAGCAATTTACGCAAGTTTTTTACTGCCAAAGCGTCGTTTTCCATGCGCATATTGGTGCGTTCACGCCAAATTTTAGCTTCATAGATTTTGTCGCTTTCGGGATATTTGTACAAAATATAGTTGAAAGCTTCTAATGCGGGCACAAAACGCTGGTCATAATAACGTGCTTTTCCTAAAAGAAGGTGGGCTTCGTCTATCTGTGGGTTTTTTTCTTTGCCATCAATGTTCATTGATCGGCGTTGGATGGCTTTGGTCGCTTTTTCTTCGGCCCTTTCAAAGTTGGCGTTCTTGGTTTGCCCCGGAAGAATATTATCCGCAGTCACTTGCATTCTTTCGATAGGCAAGATTTCCCAAAAATTATCATTATACTTTAATTTTAAATCTTCGATGCCTTTGTCGAGTGCAAGATTACCATTGTACAAAACATTGTATTTGGTATTAAGCGCCTGGAATTTTCTGTTGATCAACTTGTCTTTTTTGGTTGAACAGGCAATCAGAAGGGCTAAAAATCCGAAAAAATAGGCGTATTTGAGCGAGTTGGTTATCAAGGTAAAACGTTTTATTCTTAAACTTTTAAAAGTCGATTTTAGTATAAAGACTGGTAAAAATACGTTTCTTTTTGATATGGCGAAAAAAACTACATTTTTTTTATGTTAATAAGAATTTATGTGTCGTCATTAAATGCTACTCGCGTGAGGGATTGAAGCGAAAACCCCGAAATGAAGGAGGCACGACGACATGAGGAGTTGTAGCGGAAAGCCCGACCCCGATTTTTCTTCGGGGTCACGCCATTACTCTTTTAGACTGCAAAAAACGCTTCTAATTCTGTTAATGTTTCGGAGGATGTTTGTATGTCTTTTACGACTTCGCCTTTGTGCAAAGCGACAATTCTGTTCGAAACTTCGACAGTATGAAGCAAATCATGACTTGATACCAAAACGGTAACATTGGGATCGTCGGCCAAATCTTTGATGATTTTTTTTAATCGAAATTGGGTTGTTGGATCAAGATTAGCAAAAGGCTCATCGAGGATAATGACTTCGGGATTGCCAATTAATGTGGCGATAATACCTACTTTTTTCTGATTGCCTTTAGAAAAATCACGGATGTATTTTTTGCTATTCAAAATTTCGCCGTTAAAAAACTCTTGGTGTTTTGTCAATAAAGCATCAACGTCGGCTTTGTTTTGATTGCGCAAATCGCCAATAAAATAAAAATACTCTTCGGGAGTGAGGTAGCCGATAAGGAAACTTTCGTCGAGAAAAGAAGCGGTAAACGATTTCCAGTTTTCGGAAGTATTGACTTGCACAATGCCATTGTTGATGTGGCCCGTTGTAGGCTGAATCAAGTCGAGCAATAAACTAAAAAAAGTGGTTTTGCCCGCGCCGTTGTTGCCAACAAGACCAAAACTTTCGCCTTTTTTTATTTCGAGTTGATCAATTTTTAGTACGGTGGTTCCGTTGTATGTTTTTGAAAGGTTTTGTACTTGTATCATTTTATTGATTGTTGGATTGTTAAGATTATGCGTTTTTTTGTTTGTAAGAATGTAAAGTGGCATATTTTTCGGTTTTGTAAACACGTTCAATGATAGTAAACATTTTGTCTCGCATCAAAAAACCGATGGCACCAACGATGGCCACCAAGCTCAATCCTAAAATTAATCCACCAAAATAAGTGCCAAGCCCATAAAGCAACATGGGTAATAATAATTGCGGAATAGATATTAAAAGTGTTTTGATATTAAATGCTTTTTTGTCTCCAAAAGCACCTTTGCTCGAAGCCAGATCAATTGGTGTTTTGGTGTAGGCGCCCCCAAGCAAAACCATATGTGAATTGACGCCAATATTATAAATGGCGCCGACCACTATTGTTAAGTAAATTTGCCACCCGAAATACAAATAAAAAGCGGCCAAAATAGTCGTAACAAATGTAGCAATAACCATAAGCCACCATTTAGAACTTAAATAATTGCGGTAAGAAATGTTTTGTGTCATCATTAGCGGATAATAAGCGCTGTCCCAACTCGGTACAAATTGTCCGAAGGTGATTAAAAAGCCACCCGAGACAAAAATACCGGCAAACATGTGCATTGTTGGATTGTCGTATGCGGGTACAAAGCCAGAAAAGAAAAACAATCCGTAAAAAAGAAACATAACACTCATAAAAACAGTGGTTTTTGAACGTTTGTTTCTTCTTATTAATTTGATGTCATTTTTTAGAAAAGTCCCCAAAACACCAAATTGATTGAGCCAAACCAAGTTTTCGGTTTCTGCAATGTCGTGTTTGCTCGAAAGTCCTGCATCGAGGTACAAATTGCTTTTAAAATAATCAAAAGTGAATTTGTACAATAAAATCAGTACGATGATAGGAATCAAAAATGCCCATTGTGTTTGGAACAAACCGTCAAAGAAAACTAAAGTATAATTGGTAATGTCAAAAAGGGCATAATATTGGGCAGCGGCAAGAATTGAAATGGTTCCTAAAAAGATAAAAAACAAGTTGTCTTTGTTGGCGAGAATAACATTCAGGAAATTATTGATATAAATCAAGGCAAAAATCGACAAATGCCAAAGGATTACTCCTATCGGATTGTAGCCTTCCCAAAGTAAAATTATAGCAAAAGGCAAGAAAAAAACCGCATGTGCAAAATTAAAAAATGAAATCGAAGTCTTACCTAACGCAAAATGAACAATGGTTGGTCTTTTGATAGGTAAAGTTAATAATGGTCTGATATTCATAACCGGAATTTTTTGCAGCAAAAGACGGATGCCCAAATCCATAAATAAATAATAAATCATGTATTTATTGACCGTTGCCAAAGGTTCGAGGCCCATCTCTTTGATGATATAAAAAGAACCCAATCCTAGAAAAAAGAATCCAACCAAATAGATAAAAGCGAGAATACCGAGAAAAATCTTTAACGCTAAATTGGTAGTAAACGAAGCGGAACGCACAAAAGATTTCCATTCGAGATAAAGAAATTTTTTAATCATGTTTATTGGTTTTGATTTTTTGTTAGTTGCTAAAGACAAAAAAATGTTACATGGTTGCTATCTCATATTCCGGATAAGTTGCCGTCAAATAGGCGTTGGCTTTAGACGGAATCATGACCACCATGATGTAGCTAAAAATAGTGTAAAAAACAAATACCGATGCTAAAATAAGCAATGAAACTTCGGTTTCAAGCAGTTCTTTGCTCATGTTATAAAACCAGTACATCAAATGAAAAGGCAGCGGAAGCAATCCTGTTGTTGTTCCATAAGATAAAATAATATCTTCAAAAAACCATTTTTTTTGATTGTCCGCTAACTTCTTTTTGGTTTTTGAAAGCTTAAAAATTATAGCACTAGAAACAGTTCCAAATAAAATTATAAATACTTCAAGACCAAATTGTAGCTGTATAAACAAATTGTAAATAATAAAAATGGAAGCCAAAGTTGCGATAATTTTTGGAAAACCAAAAAAAGCTTTAAAATGATTCCATACCAATAGGTTGTATTTTTTTGTAAGTGCATCTTTTCTTTCTTCAATAACATCCATAAATCCAAAAACACCAAATTTTTTGAATTCAATAGCCAAAATCGCATCGAAGGAAAGTTGTGGATTTTCTTTCCATTGCAATTCGATTGCGTTGGCCAAATGATCTACTAATTCAGACTGCAAATCATAATATTCAACATAATGTTGACGGGTAAAAAGATAGAGTTGATCAATTTGTTCGGCAGCTACTTTCATCTATTTTTCGACGTTCAATTGATTAATAAATGCTTGGTGTTTGAGCAAAATCTGGATGGTTAAAACGGCATAAACCAGTGGGAAAATTATAGTAAATAATCTAACAACATCTATAAAAGTAAAATGATTAAAGTGAGAAAATTCGATGCCCGGAATAAATTGCTGTAACATTAAAAGCAAAGCTAAAATAAAATTGCGTTGCATCATAAAGCCAAAAGTCGTTGCTGTTTTGGATTGCCAAATCAATATTCTTGCGATTACTAGCAATCCCAAAATTATCCAATACACACTATTAAAAACATTGCTTATACTAGTCAAAATGGTTTCATTATTATTGAATTCAATCAATAAAGACAATAATAATACCAGCAAAATGCTAACTGAACAGATTTGAAAAACCATCGTTTTGGAGCGTTTTACCCATTTATCCATAATTAATTTGGGCGCAAAAACACGTGAAGAAACCCAAAATTCCCCTTGCAAAGGACGTAACTCTTCTTTCCAGTTTTCAAATGCTTCGTGAAATGCTTGTTGGTATTCGAGCTTATTTTGTGTCATTAAAGCTTCAATTTCTGACGCAATATGATCGGTCAATTCGATTTTTACATCATCAAATTCAAGGTCATTCAATACCAAAGTCGTTTCAATTTGTGCGATTTGTTCGGCGGTTAATTTCATTGGTTAATAAGTGTTATTTTAATTTAAAATAGACTTATGATACTGTTTTATGTAAACGAAATACAAGTAATTATAAATAACAGAAAGCGTTATAAAAAAAGTAAAAACAGGAATCCAATAAAAATTATCTGCTTTTCTGACCAAGTGAATAATTAAAAAAAGGTAAGTCAAAAACACAGAATTTGTAATTCCAAACAAAGATATTGTGAAGGATTTTTGTTTAACAGAAAACATCTTAACGAGAACAAGTAATGAAATTGGCGCAGGTATTATTATTGGTAGAAATTCAAAATTTTCCAAAAACCAAACTTTACCTTTTATATTTACCAGGCAGGATATACAAAGCATCATCACTATAAAACATGAAATAAATTTCATAGAAAAAATATTTTTTAGCAACAGCTTCAACCCTGTTCTAGAACTTTGTTGATTTAACGAAATATTTGTTTTGTTTATAAACTCCTTTTTGCTTGCAATAAAATTTGAATATATCTCTTCGAATTCGCCATCTAGTTGTTCCAATTCAATTGCTAAATGATCAAGTATTTCTAAGCGTATGTCTAAATAAATAACTCCGAATTTATTGATAAGGGTTTTTTCTAACAATGAAATATTTTCTTTTGTAAGTTTCATATTGTGTCCAATTTGGGTTGAACTAAACTTTGCATATTTCTAATAAAATCTTCTAATTCCGCCAAACGGTTTACCGTTTCTTTGGTTCCGGTTTCGGTGAGTTTGTAATATTTTCTCAATCGGTTGTCCACTTTTTCTACTTCTACATCAAGCAAGCCTTCCGCTTCTAGTTTGTGCAACGCAGGATACAAAGCACCTTCGGTAATTTGAAGTTCGCCAAGCGTAATCGCTTTTACCTTTTGAGTGATTTCATAGCCATACATTTTGCCGTTTTCCTCCAGCAATTTCATGATTATTGTGTTTAAACTTCCTTTGTATAATTGTGAATTTTTCATTTTTCTTATAAATCTAAAACACAAATATACATAAGTTTCTTATACATAATAGTTTTAGGTATAAATTTTTAAATACTTCACTTTTAGAAACCTTTTTGGTTTAGTATCTTTGTAAAAAAACTAAATGTCATCATTCTATAAATTAAACATTAAAGAAGTACAGCGCGAAACAGAAAATGCGATATCTATACTTTTTAATGTTCCCGAAGCACTTCAACCTTATTACACTTTTGTTGCAGGACAATATGTAACTTTAAAACTTACGCTCGACGGTAACGAAATTCGCCGTGCCTATTCTATTTGCTCGTCGCCCGAAAGCGGACAGTTGCGGATTGCCATAAAAGCAGTTGAAAATGGTGTGTTTTCGGCTTTCGCCAATGCAACGCTAAAAGCTGGTGACACTATAGAAGTTGGAAGTCCAGAAGGCAATTTTACTTTTGAACCCAATGCAGAACGTCAAAAAAACTATGCCGCTTTTGCAGCAGGAAGTGGCATTACTCCGGTTTTATCTATCCTTCAAAGTGTTTTAAAAAGTGAACCTAAAAGTAGTTTTGTATTGGTATATGGCAACAAAACGCCACAAGAAACTATTTTTCACCAACAATTGCACGATTTACAATTGGAATTTGTAGGACGGTTTTTTGTACATTTTGTTTATAGTCAAGCCAAAATTGACAATGAATTGTTTGGAAGAATAGAAAAATCAACTGTGAATTTTGTTTTGAACAACAAATACAAAACATTTGAATTCGACAAATTTTATTTGTGTGGTCCTGAACCAATGATCAACACGGTAAATGAAGTTTTAAAAGAACACAATATTGCTGAAAAAAACATCAAATTTGAATTGTTTACGACGTCTCCGAAAGAGATTACAATTTCGGAATCATTAGAAGGACATACAAAAATCAGTGTTTTGGTGGACGGTGATACTACAGTTTTTGAAATGTCGCAAAAGCAAACGCTTTTGGATGCGGCTTTAAAACAAGGTTTAGACGCGCCTTATTCTTGCCAAGGCGGCATTTGCAGCAGCTGTTTGGCACGCATTACTTCGGGAACTGCCGAAATGAAAAAAAATTCTATTTTGACCGATGGCGAAATTGCCGAAGGATTAATTTTAACTTGTCAAGCCCATCCAACTTCGAGCACTATTTTTGTTGATTATGATGATGTGTAGTTAGATATCGTTTTTAGGTTATGATAAAAACTCAACAATTATTTATTAGTGTTAAACTGCCAATTGCGACTGCACAGTAAATACTATACTTTCAGGTGAAATACTTCGCATCGCGTCTTCATAACCTGCCACTTTTTTGTTTCCGTAAACTGATGTTGGTATCATTGGAAACTGAATTCTATCGGCCACCAAAGCGTTTTCGATAGGTTGGTTGAAAGGCATGAATCCAGCATAAGGATGCGTTGCGCCCCAAAGCGTAATAACTTTTTTACCCAACATTGCCGCAATGTGCGCGTTGCCAGAATCCATGGAAAGCATTACATCGAGATTCGAAATCAGTTTCAATTCTTGTTCTAAATTTAATTTTCCTGCAATATTGATGACATTATTTTTATTTGTAGCAAATAAATTTAAAGCTTCAATTTCCTTATTTCCTCCACCAAACAGAAAAATTTTATACGTTGGATTTGACGCCAAATCATCGATAACTTGTTGCATTAAATCCTGCGGATAAACTTTGGATTGGTATTGCGCAAAAGGCGCAATTCCGATCCATTTTTCAGTGGTTTTTTCGCCTGAAAACTCTAAAATTTCATTTGCTAAAATTGCTTTTTCAGTAAATTTTGGCTGCTCTAAATCTAATGAAAAACCAAGCGTTTTAAAAGAGTCAACGTGTCTTTCTACCATCGGTCTTAATGGCTTAAAAACTTTATTTTCAGCTCGTGTTAATGCGCGTTTCTCTTCTCTTCCTTTTTTGGTAAACGCTACTTTTTTTCCGCTTAAAGCGAATAAACCTCGAATGATTTTAGAACGCAAAACGTTGTGCAAATCGGCAATAGCATCGGCATTTAGCGTCTTCAAATCAGCATACAATCTTAACAAACCTACAAAACCTTTGTGACGTTTTTTTAAATCTACAGCGAAGAAATTTACATTGTCGATTCCGTCAAAAAACGCTTTGAAAAACGGCCTAGAAATTACTGTAATTTTTACTTTTTCATTTTGTTCAACAAAAGCACGAATAACGGGGACCGTCATGGCGACATCTCCCATTGCAGAAAGGCGAATGACCACAATATGTTGGATTGGTTTTGGCAATTACTTTTTATTCTGATACAAAACTGGATTCAATTCATCGTCGTTATACATTTTCATTTGCTTGTACACTTTCATGAATTTATCTCCGTTTTCTATGTCGTGCAATAAATCATCAATCGCGGTTGACAAATCGGTTCTTTGTTCCAAAAGCACATTTAATTTTGCCTGACATTTGTCGCGATGGTCTTGTGAAGCTTCTTTTCGATTGGCCTCTTCATTCATGTGGTAAATTTTTAGTGCCAAAATCGACAACCTATCAAATGCCCAAGCGGGACTTTCTGAATTGATTTTTGCTCCTGCTTTTACGTTTGCATGACTGAATTTCTTAAGAAAATAACCATCAATATATTCTACCATATCGGTACGCTCTTGGTTTGAGGCATCAATTTTTCTTTTCAATGTCAATGCAGCAATTGGATCAATATTAGGATCTCGAATAATATCTTCAAAATGCCATTGCACGGTATCAATCCAATTTTTTAAATACAATAAATGTTCAAATTGATCTTTAGTGAATGGATTGTTTATAGGCTGATCAACACTGTCAAATTGATGGTAATCACGAATACTTTGTTCGAAAACGGAATAAGCTAAATTTGAAAACATATATTTGTATTTTAAAACACAAATATACTTTTAAAAAGATTAGTTTTCAAATCGTAAACCAAAATATGCAAATCCATTATCTCTCCCAATCGAATAGTATTCTAAATCATTTTTTAGGTCAAATTAGAAACGTAAAGGTGCAAAATGACAGTATGCGCTTTCGTCGGAATATTGAACGAATTGGCGAAATTATGGCTTATGAATTGAGCAAAGATTTGAATTATAAAAACATCGAAATTCAAACACCGCTTGGCATTAAAAAAACGACCGAAATTAAAGATGAGTTGGTTTTGTGCTCGATTTTACGAGCCGGATTGCCTTTGCACTTGGGTTTCTTAAATTATTTTGACAATGCCGAAAACGGTTTCGTTTCGGCTTACCGCTACCATGCCAAAAACGATGCTGATTTTGAAATAAAAGTCGAATACCAAGCGGTTCCATCCATTGAAAATAAAAATTTATTGCTTATCGACCCAATGTTGGCAACAGGACAATCAATGGTTGCGGTTTTTAATAAGTTATTAGAAAAAGGAACACCAACAGAAATTCATATTGCCGTGGTCATCGCAGCGCCCGAAGGCATTGCTTATCTTGAAGCACATTTGCCTAACAATTGTCATCTTTGGGTAGCAACTTTAGACGAAAAATTAAACGAAAAAAACTACATTGTTCCGGGTCTTGGCGATGCGGGAGATTTGGCTTACGGCAATAAATTATAACTGAAAAACAAAACACATCAAACACAAAAGCAGCACAATCAAAGCAGTTACTTCTTTTATCCATTTTACTTGAATTCCTTCAATATAACTCGTAGCCATTACCGCCAAAGGCATAAAAGTATAAATTAAAATACTGTTAGTTTTATTTGGCGAAATCACAAATACAACAACTCCGATTGCAAACGCAAGTATGATTTTTTTATACGATGCATGCAAAATCAAAGGTTTATTGGATAACGAAAAAACTTGTGAAAACAAAAACAAAACAGCCAGAGCAGCATAAATTGATAGCGCTATATTTTGATATTTATTTGTAAAATAGTCAAATTCAAAATAAACCTGTGTATCTTCAAATAAACCATCAATCAGCATTTTGTCGGATAATATAGCCACCAACAAAAAAATTATGGTTACCGCAAATAAAGCGATGTATGGCAAAACCCAATTTCTGTAATCTCTAGAAACGTGCAGAATTATCGATACAAAAACCAACAAAATAAAAAGAATGCTCCAAAAATGAAATAAGGCTGCAATAAAAATCCAAATTGATGCATCAAAAATTTTCTCTTTCGGAGTGACCAATGACTGTAACGAAAATAATCTTCGAAGGGCCAATAAAATGAAAAAATTGGAGACGATTAGCGCTGTGTAATTTAAACTTGACGGAAACAAAATCAAAAATAAAAAATAGAATAAAAACGGAAAAGTATTGTCTTTGCTCATTCCGTTGCGCTTGGTTACAAAATTTGTAATAAAAAGCGACGCAATTAATAATGCAAGAATACCTATTTTTTTTATGAAGCCAAAAACCGAGTCCATCCACGCTAGGTCTTGCATTTGAAGTAAAAAAAAGCCAACCACCAGCAAACTTGTAACCAGTATATAATTAATTGGTGTTGATTTGCTAAAAATAGTTGTAATCATAAGGATATTTTATACTTTTGTGACTGTAAATATAATACTTGTACTAAGATGAAAGGATTTTTTGAAGGAATACAGACTTTATTCGTTGATTTTTTGTTCAAACCATTGGATTTTTTAAGAGGTTTAGAGCTTAGTAATTGGTTTGTTGCCAATGCTTTGAATTGGATTTTTATGATTATTTGCGCTTCTGCGATGGTTTATTGGATCAAACAATTGCGTTTGCACGACGAAAAAGGCGAAGGAACGCAAGATACAACCGCACATTCTTTCTTAAAATAATCGATTTTTAAAGATCAAATCCAATATCTTTTCTAAAATACATCTTATCAAAATGTAGCTTTTCTATATTTTGATAAGATTTTTTTATGGCTTCTTCATAACCATTCCCAAAAGACGTTATAGCCAATACCCTACCGCCATTGCTTACGACTTTGCCGTTTTCGGTTTTAGTTCCAGCGTGAAAAACCAAAGCATCTTGCACGTTTTCTATTCCCAAAATCACTTTTCCTTTTTCATAATCTTCAGGGTAACCGCCAGAAACCAACATAATTGTTGTGGCGCTTCTGCTATCAATTTCTATTTCAATCTCATCTAGCTTTTCATTGGCAACCGCAACAAACAAAGCAACCAAATCAGATTGTAACCTCGGAATAACCACTTCTGTTTCAGGATCACCCATTCTCACATTATATTCAATTACAATAGGTTCACCTTTTACATTAATTAGGCCAATAAAAATAAAGCCTTTGTATTCAATTTCATCTTTTTGTAAGCCTAAAATAGTAGGTTTTACAATTCTATTTTCTATTTTTTCTAATAAAACTGCATCTGCAAATGGTACTGGCGAAACCGCCCCCATTCCGCCAGTATTCAAACCCGTGTCGCCCTCGCCTATTCGTTTGTAATCTTTGGCAGTAGGCAGTATTTTGTAATTTTTTCCATCCGTCAATACAAAACAACTCAGTTCTATGCCGTCCAAAAATTCTTCTATAACCACTTTTGAGCTTGCGGTACCAAATTTTTCATCAACCAACATTGCGCGCAATTCTGTTTTTGCTTCTGCTAAATCTCGAATAATCAAAACCCCTTTCCCAGCGGCCAAACCATCTGCTTTTAAAACAAAAGGCGGCGGCAAAGTTTCTAAAAAAGCGCAACCTTCTTCAATTGTTGCCTTGGTAAAACTCGAATAAGCAGCTGTAGGGATTTTGTTCTTTACCAAGAACTCTTTGGCAAATTCTTTACTGCCTTCCAACTGTGCGCCTTGTTTAGAGGGACCAATAACCGGAATGTGTTTTATATTTTCGTCATTTTTGAAAAAATCATAAATTCCCAAAACCAAGGGATCTTCTGGGCCAACAACGACCATGTCAACATTTTCTTGAATCGAAAATTTTTTAATCGCCTCAAAATCGGTTGGTTTTAAATCAATATTTTTCGCAATGATTTCGGTTCCTGCATTTCCTGGCGCAACAAATAACTTTGAGCACAATGAACTTTGAAGCATTTTCCAAGCCAAAGCATGTTCGCGTCCACCAGATCCAAGTAGTAAAATTGTCATTTTGTGTTGTTTTATTTCTGCAAAAATAGTTGGTTTTGGACTGTAAAAATAAATGTTTTTGAAAAAATATGTTTATTTAAGGTAATAAGTTGTTGTGGTTTTATAATTTTGGTAAAAAGCGCACTAATGTTTCCACTTTTTGATTTTTCTTTAAAAATAAATGGCTTTCCGATACAGGAAGCTAAAGCCGAATTGGCTAAAATTGTCGCTTTTTCTGAAGAAGAACATCGCATTTTTATCGAAAATAAAAAACAGGAAATCGTAGCTTTTCATCTTCAAAACAACCCTTTTTACAAAAATTTATGCGGATTTGAAAAACTCGAAAACTGGCATGATTTACCTGTTTTAAACAAAAAAAAATTACAAAAACCTTTATCTGAAAGACTTTCCAATGGTTTTTCTGAAAAAAAAATCTATGTCAACAAAACATCTGGTTCCAGCGGCGATCCATTTATTTTTGCCAAAGACAAGTACAGTCATGCGCTAACTTGGGCTTCCAATATTTACCGTTTTGGATGGTATCATATTGATTTCAATACCTCTTATCAAGCGCGGTTTTATGGCATTCCATTAGATTTTTTGGGCAATAAAAAAGAGCGTTTCAAAGATTTTTTGAGCAACCGCTTTCGATTTACCATTTTTGATATGTCAGATTCGGTTTTAGAAGGCTTTTTGATACAATTCCAAAAAAAGAAATTCAATTACATTAATGGTTATACCTCTTCGATTGTTTTGTTCGCCAAATTTTTACGTCAAAAAAATGTTGTTTTAAAGACCATTTGTCCTACACTAAAAGTGTGCATGGTTACTTCTGAAATGCTTTTTGAAGAAGACAAACTGCTTTTGGAACAGCAATTTGGCATTCCGATTGTCAATGAATACGGTGCTTCAGAACTCGATTTGATTGCTTTTCAAAATTCAGATAACGAATGGCAAGTGAACGCTGAAACTTTATTTGTAGAAATTCTTGACCATGAAAATAAAGTGTTGCCTTACGGGAAAGAAGGTCGCATCGTAATCACTTCCTTGTTCAACAAAGCGCATCCTTTTATCAGATATGATATTGGAGATATTGGAATTTTGGATGAAAAGAGTACTTTTCAAAAACCAATTCTGAAAAAATTAATTGGCCGTACGAATGATGTGGCTGTTTTGCCAAGCGGTAAAAAAGCGCCTGGTTTGACTTTTTATTATGTTACCAAAAGCATAATCGAAGATGACGGGAATGTCAAGGAATTCATTATCAAACAAACAAAAACAAACTGTTTCGAAGTGGAATATGTGAGTGAAAATGTACTTTCGGAAACACAAATACAAAGAATTGAAAGCGCCATTGCATTGTATTTGGAACCCAATTTGGATTTCATTTTCATTAGAAAACCATTTTTAGAAAGAACAAATCGCGGCAAACTGAAACAATTTATTTCTTTAATTTCTTGATATAAAAAGGCTTGACAAACAATTGTATGAACAAAAAACCCATCATACAAAAAACCGAAACAACTTTATTAAGACTATGAAAATGGTGGTAAACGGCAAAATTATGTGCTAATAAATCTAATTTTGAAGCCGATATTGAGCCTTTCCTAATGCGATAAATTGCTAAACTTTCGCGTAGCGGATGTACTATTTCTATTTTTTTTAAGATTACAAGCCACATCATCCAATCTTGGCGTTTTCGAATGGAAGAAATTGGAATTTTACCAAAGTAATTTGCATCATAAATACCCGTCAAATTACCAACAAAATTGCAAAAAAACAACTGTCTATAACTTAAGGTTTTCGGAGCTTCAACACGCTTGTTTAACGGATTTCCATCTTCATCAATACAATCATAGAAACAAAAAGTAAAATACAAATTGTTGCTTTTCAAATAGTCAATTTGTTTGGCCAATTTTTCAGGTCGCCATAAATCATCGGCGTCTAAAAAAGTAATATAACGACCTGAGGTTTTTGACAAAGCAAAATTTCTTGCGACGCCCGCTCCTGAATTCTTTTGCAATTCAAAAAGTTTAATTCTTGAATCATTTAAGGCAAAATGACTAACGATTGCTTTTGTTTTATCAGTTGAACCATCGTCGACAACAATCATTTCCCAGTTTTTATGGCTTTGGTTTTGAACCGATTGTATGGTTTCGGAAATGAATTTTTCGGAATTAAAAGTTGGCGTAATTATGGAAACTTTTTCCATTTTAATAGGCTTTGATATCTCCTTTAATAGCATTGACAAGCGTCATGAAAATTATTTTTACATCCAATAAAATCGACCAATTTTCCATATAAAAAATATCATATTTTACGCGATAAATAATGTCTTTGTCGTTTTCTACTTCGCCTCTAAATCCGTTGGTTTGCGCCAATCCGGTAATGCCTGGTTTTATAAAATGACGTACCATAAATTTATCAATACGCTTGGCATACATCTCGGTGTGACTGACCATGTGTGGTCGGGGCCCAACTACAGACATGTCGCCCAACAAAACATTAAAAAATTGTGGCAATTCATCTATACTTGTTTTTCGCATGAACCGCCCAGTTTTTGTAATTCTGGGGTCGTTTTTAGAAACTTGCTCCAGATCGGCAATTTCATTAAGTGTCATTGAACGAAACTTATAACAATTGAATTCGTGATAATTCAACCCGTTTCGTTTTTGCCTAAAAAAAACGGGGCCTTTGGACTCTAATTTGATTACAACGGCAAGAATTGGAATCAGCCAAAAAAGTACACCAACGATTATTATTAATGAAAAAACAACGTCAAAAGTGCGTTTTATTACTTGATTGATCGTGTCATCTAGCGGAATATTTCGCAACGACACAATCGGAATATAACCGTAATAATCCAGCTTAAGATTGCGTGCAAAAAACTCTTTGTTGTCTGGTAAAAATTTTAATATTTTTAAATTATTGTCCGAAAAATCTATAAAATTGTCTATTTGATAATTGGTCAAATCGGCCATGGAACAATAAATTTCGTCTATTTGTTCTTTAGTAACAAACGAAAAACAAGCCTCGATTTGTGCTTTTTTGTCACCTTCAAGAGCAAAAGATTGAACCAATTTGTAACCATAATCTGGATTCTCATTAAAAAATTCGGCAAGTTGTGCCGTGTTTTTTTCGCTTCCCACCAATACTACTTTCCTAAAATTACCGCCAAAAAGCGAACGGTATTTTCGCAAAAAATAATAAATGAAAAGTTTTAGTACCGCGATGCTACCAATTGCAGCAACAGTATATTGTAGCGTCGCTTGTGAATCAGAATTTTTTACATAAAATCCCGAAAAAGCATAACAAAGTAAAGTGAAAAGCGCAAATTGTCGGACAATTTTATTTAGAATCGCTACCACTTTTGTAAACCTATACACCTCGTAAAAACCAACGTTAATAGCGATAATTATCCAAGAAAGTGAAATAAAAACAATAAAATATAACGAAAAAAAAGCGCTAGAAAGCATTAAATAAGACAATAAATTAATTATCATCAAATCCAATGCGTAAGAGAATGGCCTAATATAGCCCGAATACCTGCCTGTTTTGTTTTTCATTAACTAATGATGTACTTCGAAAAGTCTTTATGTTCCTCTTTGAGCAAGGCTTCTGTTGACAACGATTTGAAATAGTCGTAGGTAATTTTCATTCCATCGTGCCGGTTGACCTTGGCTTCCCAACCTAAAATTGCTTTGGCTTTTGTAATGTCTGGTTGGCGTTGCAAAGGATCGTTGATTGGCAAAGGGTGATAAACGACTTTCTGATTGGTTCCAGTAAGTTTTATAATTTCATCAGCAAAATCTTTGATTGTAATTTCGTCTGGATTACCAATGTTTACTGGCAACGAATAGTCCGAATGCAACAATCTAAAAATACCTTCGACTTGATCGTCAACATAACAAAACGAACGCGTTTGCATTCCATCTCCAAAAATGGTCAAATCTTCTCCTCGAAGTGCTTGCCCAATAAAAGCTGGAATCACACGACCATCATTCAGTCGCATGCGTGGCCCATAGGTATTAAAAATCCGAACAATTCTGACTTCTAGACCATGAAAAGTATGGTACGCCATGGTTATCGATTCCTGAAAACGTTTGGCTTCATCATAAACGCCACGTGGACCAATGGTATTGACATTGCCGTAATAATCTTCGTTTTGTGGATGAACCAATGGATCGCCATAAACCTCAGAAGTACTAGCAATTAATATTCTTGCTTTTTTATTCAACGCCAATCCCAAAAGATTGTGTGTGCCCAAAGCACCCACTTTTAGGGTTTGAATCGGAATTTTGAGATAATCAATTGGGCTCGCCGGAGAAGCAAAATGAAGAATATAATCTAACTTTCCGGGCACATTGACAAATTTGGTTATATCGTGATGGTAAAATTCGAAATGTTCTAATCGGAAGAGATGTTCTATGTTTTTTAAATCGCCTGTGATGAGATTGTCCATCCCGATTACATGATAACCTTCGGCAATAAAACGGTCACAAAGATGTGAGCCTAGAAAACCTGCTGCACCTGTAATGAGAATTCTTTTCATTTTTTTTGAGTTTAAATGGCCTTTTCTTTTTTGGGGTAGGATGCGTTGAACATGCAGTAGAGTAACATGAAAAAAGTGACGCCTCTTTGTCTGCAAAAAAAAGATTCTGTCAAAAATAGTATTATCATTGTTATTGCGAAAACAATGTGCAAGAAATTTTGATGTTGCCAAGCATTTTTTAGGTTTAAAAAAAGCATCAATATCAAAATCAAAAAGCCAAAAAGGCCCAATTCGGCAAAAGTTTGTACATATTGATTATGAAAATTAAAATCCCCATAACCAGCGTAAAGATTATGTTGTTTGGCTTTTTTTTGGATATTATTTTGCGACGCTTCTAATCCAAAACCAGTTAACAAAACGGGTTGTTCTTGCAACATTTCTTTAAAAATCCTGATTTGATAAATTCGCATGGCAGTGCCTGGAAAAAAATTATTTTGTTCAAATTTTTTATTTGTCCAAGCTTGCTTTATGCTAATATTATAGACTTTTTCGTTGCTATTGCCGATGCTTGTGTTTAAAGTATTGTCGACAAAAGCAGTTTCGTATTCAATCAAAAAACGCGCTCTTATTTCTTTTACAAACACCAACGAAAACACCAAAAAAGCGGTTACGCCAGTTACTGTAATAAATTTTACGCTGTTGGGTATGTCTGAAAAATAGACGTAAAAACAGATGATAAGTAAAAAATCGATGAAAATAATACTCTTTGAAGACAGTAAAAAAATAAAAATGGCGAGAATAAAAATCGAAACTTGCTCAAGTGGCCTTCTGTTTTTAAGCGAAATAAAATAAAAAACGCCCAATGAAGCAAAAACAGCCACATAAATCGCATTCAAATCAAGCGAGACCAATTCGTGATAAAAAAACACTCCTTTATTTCCGGTCGCGATGTACTTAAAAGTGGCTTTTATAAAGTAATACAATGCATAAAAAACCATGGCAAAACTAAAAATTCTGATGACTTTTTCGATTGCAACTTTACATAAATTCGGCACAAACAAAAAGGGCAATGGCAAAAATAAAAACACCAATTCTTTTTGTAAACCACCCAATGTGGCTTTAAAATCATGGGTCCAAAATAATGACAACACCATCAAAAAATAGAAAGCCAAAGGAAGCAATAATGCTTTGTTAAAAACAAATTGAATGGGTTGAATGGTAGAAAAAGCAACGACCAAAAACAACATTGTGGCAATACTTCCGAAAGCATAATTGAGAGGGATTGCGATTAGAATTGCCGAAAGAAGATAAACAAATATATCGGGTTGTTTGATTAAGTTACTGATTTTCAGAAAGGCTTTGCTCAAATAGTTGTAAGTAGGCTCCATTTATTTTATCCCAATTGTATTCACTTGTAATCGCTTCAAAGTTGTTTTGAATGAATTGCAAGTTATCATTTTTTTTGATTTCTTGCACTACTTTTTTTACCTGTTCGGCACTGTTAAAATAATAAGCATTTTCTTGTAAAATTGCGCCATTAAAATCGTTTTTGTGGGCAACAATCAATGCCTGTGATGCCATCGCTTCGAGTAACGAAGGATTGGTACCGCCGACAGAATGACCATGAAAATAAAGGTTAGAAAAAAACCTTAAATTATCCAGATGTTCCATGTTATAAACCGAGCCTAAAAACCTAATAATAGCATTGGATTGGAATTTATCTTTCAAATAATTGCCAAATTTGGTGTTGTGGTTACCAATTACTAAAAAAGGTTGCTTTGTGTTGCTGATCGCAATGCCGTCAAGAATGGTTTCAATATTATTTTCGGGTTCCAATCGTGCAATGAGCATGTTGAATTCGTACTTTACAACTTCATATTCTTTGAGAATAGCTTCGTTGGGATTTTCAAAAATCGTAGCGCCGTAAGCTATATAAGTAGAAGACTTATTGTATTTTTGAGTAATGTATTTTTGAATGCCCAACGAATCAGAAACTAAATAATCACTGCTTTTAACTGCCAATTTTTCAGCAAACTGCAAGACTTTTTGTACCGGTTTAGAAAATTTGGTGCGTTTCCATTCTAATCCGTCCATATTGGTAATAATAATTGCTTTTTTTGGCAATAAAAAACTCCAAATAGAACTGCTGGTATAACCCAATTGCAAAATAATATCGAAATCTCGATTTCGGGAATCCAAAATACAATTCAAATCATAAATGAATTGCCCTGCAGTACCGATTTTAAATTCGGGATCATATTGATGGATGATTTTTACGCCTTTATATTCTTGGTCTTGGTACGGATGGTTGTGCGAATTATAAACATAAACCTCATGCTTTTGTTGTGCCAAATACACCGAAAAAAATTCGGCAAATTGTTCAAAACCACCGTAATGATTGGGTATGCCTCGCGTTCCTAAAACGGCTATTTTCATTGAAAGTTTTTTTGTCAAACTGGTGTAAATCATTTTGTATGTTTAATCTAAAACATCTTTAATACAAAAGAATTCAGTTGTGAATTATTTGCTCATAAGCTTTAAGCGTTGCTTCGGCCGTTTTTTCCCAGATATAATTGTCCAATACTTTTTGTTTTAGTATTGGATTGACTGGCGTTTTAAAGGCAAGATCAATCGCATTTGTAATCGAATTTACGTCATCTGGTTCACAATAATAGGCAAAATCTTCAAAATAATCATAAGTATCGCCTTTTTTGGTAACAACAATATTGCAACCCATTGCTGCTGCTTCCAGCGAAGACAATCCAGGTGTTTCCATCCAACTTACTAGCGCATGCACTTTGGCCACTTTGTATAAATCTCGTAAATCTTGGTGCGAAATGGCGCCTAAAAAAACTACATTCCCTCCAGCTTCTTGGCGCACTTGATTGACATATTCTTTCTGATTTTGCGATTCTTTGCCCACAAGTACCAAAGTGTAGTTGGTGTTTTTTATTGCTCTAACCAAGTTAAGTGTTGCTTTTCTGCCTTCGATTCTGGCGGCACACAAAATACAATCTTGGTATTTCGCAAATTTATTTAACGAATCTGAATCGTTATCAACAAATACGGCTTTGTCAATCGCATTTGGAATGCTAAAAAAAGACGGTTTAATTAATTTAAAATCTTGGGTAACGCGGTTCATTTCGGAAACAGAATTAGGCAAAAACACTGCGGTATTGTCGACTATTTCTTTCATCAAACCATAATAACCTTTGAACATCATTTTGTAAACGCCTTTGTGCAATCGTTTTTCGGCGTAATGGCGCACAATAGTTTTGATATAACCAATTTGATAAGGAGTAAGCACATTGGCTAATTTTTGAAAAAAACCGCCTCGAGCTTTGCGTTCAAATTCGGTGTAAAGTCCATAAATGGTCGAAAGCGCTATTTTTTTATTTTGACGCTTGGCATTTTTCATTTGCAAATAAATGTCTTGCGGCTCCATCAAATTGAACAAATGCACCAAATCATAGTCGCTTAAATCGGGTTCAAAATCTAATGAAATGTCCACCTGAACGCCTAATCTTTCTAGAAATTCTTTGGTCTTTTGCATCTGAATCATATCGCCCCCAGGTGCGCTATACAAATTGGTTCTGGTTTGAAAAAGTACCTTCATTTTAATTTTATAAGAATTGCAAATATAGTTTTTATTAGTAGTTTTACACTTGATAAATTTTGGTTTTAGCAACAAATGAAAAAAGTTTTATTCCTTTTCGGAACCCGTCCAGAAGCCATAAAAATGGCGCCGTTAATTGCCAGTTTTTCTAATGACAATCGGTTTGTCGTAAAAGTAGCTGTAACGGCCCAGCATAGAGAAATGCTGGATCAAGTGCTTACTTTTTTTGATATTACGGTCGATTATGATTTGAATATCATGACGCCCAATCAAAGTTTGCACCAATTGACGGCAGATTTGATTGCGCGAATTACGAACGAAATTTTACTACAAGAAACTTTTGATTTTGTATTTGTTCAAGGCGATACTACTACAGTTTTGGCATCGGCATTGGCTGCATTTTACCAAAAAATAAAAGTCGTTCATATTGAAGCAGGTTTGCGCAGTCATGATATGTATTCGCCATTTCCAGAAGAGATGAACCGTACTTTGACTTCAAAATTGGCCGCCATTCATTTTTGTCCGACAGAAAGTTCAAGGCAAAACCTCATCGTCGAAAACACAATTGACAATGTTCATGTGGTGGGTAATACTGTTATTGACGCTCTGTTAACTGGTTTGAAAAAAGTAACTGTTAGCTTGGAAACACAATTATTAGAAAAATACAATTTTATTGATTTTTCGAAAAAAATTATTTTAGTTACTTGTCACCGCAGGGAGAATTTTGGTCAGCCTTTTGAGCAAATTTGTGATGCGTTGCTGGAAATTGCCGACTGTTTTCAAGAAGAAGTTATAATTGTTTATCCGGTGCATCTCAATCCGAATGTAAAAGAAGTGGCGCATCGGGTTTTAAAACGCAAAAATATTGTGCTGATTTCGCCTTTAGAATATCCCGAGCTGATATGGATGATGAACAAAAGCAGTATTATTTTAACGGATTCTGGTGGCATTCAAGAAGAAGCGCCAAGTTTAGGAAAACCGGTTTTGGTTTTGAGGGAAGTGACTGAAAGAACCGAAGGCGTAGTGGCTGGAACGGCGATTTTGGTTGGTGCTGACAGAGAAAAAATTGTGCTCGAAACCAAAAAATTATTAGAAGATGACCAACACTATAATTTGATTTCGAAAGCTTCAAATCCTTATGGTGATGGGACTACAAGTGATAAAGTTAAGCAAATTTTAGCTGGATTTTAGTTCGATTCGGCGTTTATCATAAGCGGCAATAACCAAACCGATAACAATTGATTTGGTGTCGGCTTTAAAATACAATCCCATAAAAACCCAATAAGACAGCAATAAAAACAATACGGTTCCGGCAATCATGTGGTTCAAATATTTGAATTCAGGATTGCTTCTTTTGCATTTTAAAAGCACAAAAATCGATGTTAGAAGCAATAAGATTCCTAGTGCGCCCGATTTCAAAAAAACTGTCATAAAACCGTTGTGTAGAATAGAAATGTACTTCATTTTTACGCCATCAAGCTCGACTTCGGTATTCAAATCGATTCGAGAACCAAGACCTTTTCCGTGAAGTATAGTTGCCGTACCGTCGTCGGTCATTTGTTTTGTGGTTAAAATATTTTCTACAGAACGGTAATTGTCGTTAAAATCTTTCCAATCGTCTTTTTTAAATCGCGTTTTAAAAGGTTCAATTGGCGCAATTTTTACTTTGTATAAAAAAGCTTCAAAACCTTTTCCGTTCCTGCGTGGATTGACGTACAAAATAGCCGAATAAAAAAGCAAACAAGCAACAATAATCGAACTTAAAACTATAATGGTACGTTTTGTGATTACAAAATAGCCTTTCATTGCCATGAATAAAATTACAAATTCGATAAAATTAATTCTAGACAAGTAAAATAAAGCTGAAATTGCAATAATGACCATGTATTTCACTTTTGTTTTCGTTGATAAAGTTACGCCCAGTTCATCACTAAAAATAACCGCAATAAGCGCATATACTTCAAAATCACTGAAGTAACCTGCATAAAAACGCAATTCGTGAATGTCTCTAACGCCAAGAGCCAGAAAAGAATAACCTATAATTATCAAATGCAATACCGCCAAAAAAACACCTGCATTAATGATGGTTTTAAAAGGATTGATCAAATGACCGCGGCACAATTGGTAACCAATTAAGAGCCCCAAAATGGGCTTGAGTAAATAGGTGATATCGCGAACAAAATCGTATTTGAGAAAATCATTAAAAAAACTGGCATAAAAAGCGATAATCAAAATTGTACTAAAACAAACGATTTGATAAATCAGTAGTTTAGAATAGGTTTTTCTGAGCGAAACCAAAATTGAAAATACCCAAACAGAAAAAGTAAGCTCGTAGTTGTTGAGATAGGGAACGGCAGCGCACGCAATGAAAATAAATTGGTATAAATTGTTTTTTGTTATTTTCATTCATCAAATAATATAAGCGTCCTTTATAAAAAGCTTTTTTAAGATCAACATGTACAGCGCAATAACAATAATTTCGGTAATTATTATGGCGGAAATCAGTCCTAGCAATTCAAATCGCCAAAATAAAACAGGTAAAAGTATACTATTTATGACAACCGTTATAATTGTAACTTTTATATATGCTTGTTTGTTGCCTGAACTTAATAATAATTGCTCAAAAATAAATGAAATTGTCAACAATAACGGTATTAGCAACGAATATTTTAAAAGCGATTGCATTTCTTCTAAAGTAACCAATTTCACTTTGAAGAATAGTAAGATTTGTGCAGAGTACACATATACCAAAGCCAATAAAATAAGAACCAAAAGCAAATTGACTGTATTTATTTTTCTCCACAAAGCAATGCCTTTTTGCTGGCTTATGGACAATTCAAAACATAGTTTTGGATAAAAAAATCTGAAAATTATTTGTAAATAACTCCGAAAAGGCATGATGATTTTCTCGATTATACTGTATTGTCCTGCGATAAAATAGCCACCCAGAAAACTTACGACAACTAGTGGTGCATAATTTTTGAGTGATAAAAACAATTGAGACACAAAAAAATTGAAATGGTTTTTTAGAAAAAGCTGTGTCGCTTTGACCTCAAAATCAGCCATTTTTATGTCATACCGATTGATGCAAATTATAGTACCGACTGCAAACGGTATGATCATGCCGAAACCCCATAAAAAATTAATATAGATATAGTCTTCTGGCTTTTTAATAATTAGAAAAATAGTAACCAAATAGAAGATTTTAGAAAAAAGGTTCAAAGAAGTGATGCCTCTAAAATTATCTGTGCCTTGTAAAAACCATGTTGGATTTAAAAACTGTCCGATTAATATTGGGAATGTTAAAAAGTAGAGTGCTTTTTCGTTATTAAAAAACGGAATAAAAACATAACAACAACTTAAAAAAGTCAATAATACCAGCAACAAAAAGAGTTTAGCGGCAAAAGTTGTAGCGAAAATTTTTTTTAGTTGAGACCGATTCTCGCGATTTACAGCGATTTCTTTAACGCCAACAATATCTGAACCATAATCGATTAAAACAATCAGAAAAAAGGCGATTGCCATTGCTACGCCAGATTTTCCAAAATTGGCTACACCACAAGTGCTTATTATGTAGGGAGCAACCAAAAAAGGGCTGACTAAGTTTAACGCCTGACCAAAACCGTATATAAAAAAATCAAAGGTTTTGGTTGTATTAATTGTTTTAAGTTGTTTTAGCACATAATTAAACTTTAATTGAGAGCGTATTCATAGAGCGCTCTATCGCTTTCAGTATATTTTATAAAAAAAACGATTCATTAGTAAGATCGACTTAATGAATCGTTTTTTTTATATTGTTATTAATTAATTTGCAAGTTTTAATATTTCTGGTCCTAAATTATCTTCATGAGGATATAAAGATGGAGATCTTCTAACACCATCTACAGTTTTTGCGGTAATAACTCCTGTTTTGTAATCGAACTGACATTTAGAATCATCTTCTCTGAAATAATTTCCTAATTCAGCACCTGCTATTACTCTGTTTTTACCTTTATATTCTAAAGTTACTGAATTCAAAATTATATTCTCTTGAATTTTATTAATACCAAAATCTAATCTTAATTGCGTTGGATAAACTTCTTCTGGTAAATTATATTGGACTTTTTGTGAATTTTCATTTCCAATAACTTTAATCCAAATAGGTTCAATTTTAGTAAAGTCCGCTGAACCATCTTCTGTATAAAATATGCAGAAATCGTCATCTTTTTTTACAATAACATCTAGTGTTATTTTAAAACTATTTTCATCTTTCTTCGCTCCTGAATCATTATTGGAATCGGAAGATTTATCTAACTTACAACCTGTTAATAAAGTTAGAGTAAAAAGCAATAAAGTAATAAATTTTGTTTTCATAAATTTCAAAATATTTTTTGCAAAAATAGAGAATTTTATAAAATAAAAAATTTAATTTGCGTTTTTTTTAAATCTAAAAAAACTTATCTAAATTTAACAAAATGATAAACAAAAAAAGTCTTTTGTATAATGAATATTCACTGTACGTGTTTTCATTTTTTATTTCCATTTTGACTTATGGATTTGCATTGACAAATTATAGTTTAACTGTTGACAGCGAATCTCCTGCTTTTCCAGATTATTCAATGAGCTTAGGAAGATGGGGAACTAATTTGATAAGATATAGAATATTTGAAGGGCATTTACCTTACTTTACATTACTACTTGGATTACTTTTTCTGTCACTTTCAGCAGTTGAATTAACAAAAATATTCAGATTAAAAAACATTTATAGTTTTATTTTTTGTGCTTTGTTTTTATCTGTTCCCCAGCATGCCTATCAATTAGCATTTACTATGCAGGCCGATGCTGTGCCGATAGGTTTTTATTGTTCAATACTGGGGGTTCATTTGTTCATTTCAAACATTAGTAATTTAAAAGAAATAAACTCAGTTATAAAACTTTTATTTTCTTGTTTATTAATAACATTTACAATAGCAATATATCAGGCATTAGTATTTATCCCAGTCATAACATATCTTGTTTTTATATTTATAAACATAAATGAAAAAACTTTTGTTTTTAAATATGAGCTTAAAAGATTGTTATGTTTTATTCTACTTATGGTTATTTCTTTAATCTTATACTATTTAAGTGTTAAACTGTTTTGCCCACCTATCGAAGATGGTTATTTATCATCCTACACGGCTGGTGGTGACAATAACAGGTTTGTGGATTTTTATAATCTATGGATCGATAACATTAGGGGTGACTTTTATTATGGGGATAAAACTTTTTTATTTGCATCTATTTCATCCCTTTTTTTAATCGTGTCATTTGCAATCGAAAAGAAGAATTTTTTTATAAAACTTTTATGTTTACTGACATTATTAATCACACCTTTTTTTATTTCTTTTTTTATAACCAATGGCTCAAACCCGCCTAGATTGTATGTCAGTTCAACTATTATTTTTGGTTTTTTAATAACTTATTTAATCATGAAAATTAATATAAGTTATATTAAACAATATTTATTTATAATAATTCTATTGGTTTGTTCAAATATTTATTTGATTACTAACTTGTTTTATTCTAACTATAAAATTTTTAATCACGATGTTACCATCGCTAAAAAGATTGAAACAACGATTCAAAATAAATATCCCGACTTTGACTCGAATACCGATTATGTGTATTTTTATGGTGCGCTTCCGGAATCGAATTATGAAAAACTTAAACTACCAAACTCTGAAGTTTTTGGTGGCTCTTTATTTGCTTGGGATGGAGGAAATAATTGGAGAATAATAAATTTTTTTAGATTTAATGATATTGCCTATTTTAGATTTTTAGATGACAAAAGATCTTTTGATTTAATCAAAGACTCCATCCCAGCCATGCCGCAATGGCCCAGTTCTGAATCTGTAAAGAAAATCAATAATGTAGTAGTTGTAAAAATTGGAAGTACGCCAGGGGCACTATTGCCTTTGCAGCAAAAATGAAAAATTTTAAATAGCTATTATCTTTTTATTGAAATTCTTTTTATAAAACTCTAATACAATCTAAACTTTATCCTATTTTGCAAAAACATTTTTACTTTTACCAAATAATTTAATATGCCTAAAATGAATAATTGTAAAATTTCTATAGTTGTACCGGTTTATAATTCCGCACTATTTCTAAATCTTTTGATTGAAGCAATAGATGTTGAAAAACATAAAAACAACTGGGATTTAGAAGTAATTTTAGTAGACGATGGAAGTAAAGACCAGAGTTTTTCAAAAATTGACGAACTCGCAACAAAATATTCCTACGTAAAAGGCATAAAACTTTCCAGGAATTTTGGTCATCAGATCGCTGTAAAAACAGGACTAACTTATTGCGCAGGCGATTATGTTGCGATTATTGACGATGACTTACAGGATCCACCAAGCCTACTTCCCCATTTTTTTTCCTATCTTGATTCAGGTTACGATGTCGCATTTGGGGTCAGGCAAAAAAGAAAAGAGTCTTACGTAAAAAAAATTAGTTATTCTGTCTTCTACAAAATATTAAAGAAAATAAGTGACACTGAAATCCAGTTAGACAGCGGGGATTTTTGTGTAATGAAAAAAAATGTTGTTGTAAATATGTTAAAGCTTCAAGAAAAAAATCCTTTTCTTAGAGGTATAAGAGCTTGGCTGGGGTTTAAACAAATTGGTGTAGAATACGAAAGAAGTGCAAGAGTTCAAGGAGAATCCGGATATACGCTCAAAAAATTATTAAAGATTGCAAAAGATGGGGTTTTTTCTTTTTCGAACGTCCCAATTCGTTTGATAACAATTTTAGGCAGTATAGGATTCTGTTTTGCCGTTATTTATTCCGTATATATTATTTACCAATCTTTTGTGAATTTAATTCCGGTTAAGGGTTACGCATCATTGACCGTAATTATATCGTTTTTTAGCTCTTTAATATTGATTTGTTTAGGGATAATTGGTGAATATATAGTGCGCATTTACGACGAGGTTAGAAATAGACCTTTTTCTGTTATTGAAGAAACAATAAATATATTATGATAAATATTGGAATTATCGGGTGTAATGGATTTATTGGAAGACATCTGAGTAATCATTTAGTAAATAACAACAATATAACTTTAAAATTATTTGGAAGATTTAGTTCAAATCAAACAATTGAAGACAGCGCTTATTACACAAAAGTTAATTTTTCTGATAAGAAACATACCATTCTAGAAATAAAAAATCTTGATTTAATCTATTATTTAGCCTCTAATTCTATACCTCTAACAAGTTGGGATAACCCGAAATTTGAAATAGAACAAAATCTATTGCCTTTTCTTGATTTTTTAGCTTGTGTAAGAGAATCAAATGTAAAAAAAATTGTTTTTATTTCTAGTGCAGGTACTATATATGGAAGCTCTAGTGAAAAATTAAATGAAGATACTAATAAACATCCATTTTCTCCTTACGGAATCAACAAGCTAACAATGGAGTATTTTTTGAATTATTTTCAAGTAAAAAACAATATCCATTATGATATATTCAGAGTTTCTAATATTTATGGTGAAGATCAAGATACCAGCAAAGGTTTAGGAATTATCAATACTTTTTTAGAAAACATACTGAATAGAAAAGATATTAGAGTATATGGAAACGGAGAAGCTATTCGCAATTACATCTACATAAGGGATGTTATCCGTTTTTTAACTACTTCGATCGAAACAGAGCTATTAAAATCTAATATTTATAATCTTTCCTCTAATGATAACTTGAGTATTAATGAATTATTAAAAATAATAAAATCAATTGTTGCCGAAGATTATACTGTTATTTATGAAGATAGCAGAAACAGTGATAATCCATTTATTGCACTTGATAATTCAAAAATAAAATCAACTTTTTTAAATATTAATTTCACTCCAATTGATGTTGGTATAGCGTCTTGTTACCAACACATCAAAAAAAAATAATGTTTTAAAAATACAGCCAACCTTTCAACTTATACTAAAACAATCAAGACCTCACAATAATTAAGATTTATTTTTAATAAAAAAACAATTTAAAAACCATTCAAAAAAATGATCAGAATTCATTCCAAAAAAAATACTTTTGGAATATTTGTTAGAGAAAGACAAGTGGGATTTTGCTTTAGCATTGCATTTAATTTCAACAGTTTTTAATTGCCCATGTTTTCTAAAATCTCTTTTAGAAAAAATATAAACCAGTCTTTTTTGTATTACGATGGAAAATTTACAGTTTTTAAACTTTCTTCCCAGTCAAAAATTTCCATATCAAAGGTGGTTTTTATCTTATTTTTGTTTAAAACACTGTACTTAGGTCGATTTGCTGGCGTTGGATACGCAACTGTTGGAATGGCTTGCAAATCAATCGTTGTATTGCTAATTTCGAATATCTTTTTAGCAAAATCATACCAAGAACATTGGCCTTCGTTGCTGAAATTGTAAATTCCGTAGACTTCGACAAGCTCAGTATGACAATACTGTATAATTTTAACCAAAGCATACGCAAAATCAATCGCATTGGTTGGTGTTCCAATTTGATCATTCACTACAGAAATCTGGTCTCTTTCACTTCCCAATCGCAACATGGTTTTCATGAAATTATTACCAAACTGCGAATAAACCCAAGAGGTTCTAATGATAAAATAGTTTTCCATTATTTCCTGAATCATTCTTTCGCCGTCCAGTTTTGTTTGTCCGTAAACTCCTGTTGGATTAGGAAAGTCTTCTTCGGTATAAGGTTTAGAGGAATCTCCATCAAAAACAAAATCAGTAGAAACATGAATTAGTGTCGTGTTAAAATCTTTGCAGACTTCGGCAAGATTTTTTGGACCAATAGCATTAATTAAATGCGCTTTTTCAGGCTCGCTCTCCGCTTTGTCTACTGCAGTGTAAGCTGCCGCATTGATACAATAGTTGGGATTATTTTTATTAAAAATAGAAGTTATTGAAGATTTATTGGTAAGATCCAACTGCTGAGAGTCGCAAAAAACGAATGTGATTTCTGGATAATTTTTAGCAATAAACTGCAACGATTGTCCCAATTGTCCACTACTTCCAGTGACTAAAACTACCATATTTTTTTTGCGTTTTCGAGCGTTGGCAAAACCTGATCTTTTTCGGAAACAATCAAATTAGTTGCTGGAAATTGCCAGTCGATATTAAGAAGTGGATCATTAAAGATAATGCCGCCTTCACTTTGTTTGTTGTAAAAATTATCACATTTATAAAAAAAAGTAGCGGTTTCGCTCAATACTAAAAATCCGTGCGCAAATCCTCTTGGCACAAAAAACTGCGTCTGGTTTTCGCCCGAAAGTAATACGGCAACATGTTGTCCAAAAGTAGCTGAGTTGGGTCTGATGTCAACTGCAACATCCAAAACTTCGCCTTGCAAAACCCGAACCAGTTTGGCTTGGCAGTGTTCGGCGGTTTGGTAATGCAAACCTCTCAAAACGCCTTTGGTCGAAAAAGATTGGTTATCTTGCACAAAATGTACTTCTTGGTCAACGCCTTTTTGAAACGTTTTTTCGTTGAAGCTTTCCATAAAATAACCACGTTCATCAAAAATAAGTTGGGGCGCAATGATGAAACAATCCTGGAGTTTTGTTGGTATAAAATTCATATAAAGCTATTTCAAAAAAGAAATTTTTTAATACATTTAAATTTGATCATTCGCTATAGACATTAAATGCGTACCATATCCGCTTTTTAACAACGGTTGTGCAATGGTGTTTAGCTGAGTGGCATCGATGTAGCCCATTCTGAAAGCGGCTTCTTCGATAGAACCTATTTTTAAACCTTGACGTTCCTCAATCACTTGAACAAATTGCGAGGCTTGCATCAATGAATTGAATGTTCCCGTATCAAACCAAGCCGTACCACGATCAAGAATACTTACTTTGAGTTTACCACGACGCAAATATTCTTTGTTGACATCGGTAATTTCAATTTCACCACGATGGCTGGGTTGAATATTTTCGGCTATGGCAACGACGTCATTATCATAAAAATAAATTCCAGGAACAGCATAATTTGATTTCGGTTCCAATGGCTTTTCTTCTATCGAAAGTACTTTTCCTCCAGCATCAAAATCAACCACGCCATAACGCTCTGGATCGTGAACATGATAGGCATAAATAATTCCGCCATCGGGATTGCTATTCGCCTGAAGCAAATCAGACAAACCCGTTCCGTAAAAAATATTATCGCCCAAAACCAGCGCTACTTTATCGGTACCAATAAAATTTTTTCCGATAATAAAAGCCTCTGCCAAACCATTCGGATGTTCTTGAACGGCATACTCAAATCGACAACCCAATCGGGCACCATCGCCCAATAATTGTCTAAAAAGCGGTAAATCATGTGGTGTCGAAATAATCAAAATTTCTCTGATTCCAGACCACAATAAAGTAGACAATGGATAATAAATCATCGGTTTATCATAAATCGGCATGAGCTGTTTGCTTACTGCCAAAGTAAGTGGATGCAAACGTGTGCCTGAACCTCCTGCAAGAATAATTCCCTTCATTTTAAAATTTTATTGTTGGCTATTTTTAAATCTAACGGATTGCGTTTTATAAAAACTAAGAAATAAACGCAATAAAATGAACAATGAAATAAATAAAAATGGCAATACTAATTTTAGCTTTCCGTTGATGGAAGTCACATTTTTGATATTGGCTGTAACACTAACTTCTTTAATGATTTTTTGATAATTGATCAACTCGATTTTTCGATTGCCCTGCTCGGAAATCAACTCGTACTTTGTTTTTAAAACTTCGTTCAATTGATTGTTGTTGTTATAATAAATCAGATTATCATTTTTGACACTTTTGTTATCTGCCGAATTCGAAAAACTATTTAAAATACCATCAATTTGTACCAAAGTATTGTCATTGGATTGTATTTTAATCTTGACATTCTCGATAATGTTTTTTTGTATTACCCTAAAATAAGCGTTATCATTCAAGGCTTTTAGTAGCGGATCAATAGTGTTTTCATTGGTGATTTTTCCTTTGGTCGAAAATGAAATCAGATGATAAGGATAATTTTTACTGGTAACTTTGTCTTTTAAAACTTTGTCAATATCATTGTTTTCGGCGATTAATTTTAAAAGATCAAAATTATCTTCATTGTATCTTACAAAAGTATAGGCGTCAATTATTGGTTCAATTTCGATTTTCGAGATTGATTTAGGCTTTGAAAAACCCAATGCTTTTAAAAAAAGGGTGTCTTTATCTTCGATTTTTGCATTGATTAAATCGATTTTACTGTACAAATAATCATTGCTTTGAAAATTCGGAATAACAATAATTTGATGGTTGTATTTTTTTTCTGATGAATCCAAATACAGTCCAATACCCAAGCCAATTACAAAAAGAATGGCAATTATAATACTGTTTTTTACAAGAAATTGTATGCCTTTGAAAAGAGAAAAGGCGAGATTTTGGAATCCGTTTCCGATTGATTTTGAAATTTGTAACAAATCTATTTCTTGGTTTTCCTCATTCTTTTTAATATCTTCACTCATTGGTGCTATTATTTTGTGTTAAAAATTTGTTCTAATATTTTAATGGTAATCAAATAGGTTGGTTTTACTCCCGTGGTTCCTAAACCACCAGATGCCAAGGTGCTTCCGGTTTCTAGCGGATTATCAGAAGCGTAATAGGCATACCTTACTTTTACTTCTGGATTGATGCTTTTTCTGATTTTTGACGCCGACTGAATGGCTTTTTGATAATAGGCACCTTCCATTTCTAATCCGATTACGCCCCAAGTTGACTCGTGAAAAAACTTCAATAAATCTTTGTTTTGCAAAGATGTTCCTAACACGGTCACCATTGGTCCGCCAAAAACTGCGATGTCATTGCCTTCGAACATTTCGCAAGTTAATTCGTTTTCAAAGAAATAATTATCGGCAGTGCCTTCATTGATGTGCGCATTCGGAATCATGATATCGCCTTTTCCGCCTTGCAAAATTCCAGCTTTTCCCATGATCGAAACCGATTCGACATTCAAAAAAGTCTTCTTCATTTTGGTTTCTTGGTATGGTTTAAGTAATTCGTCTATGGTTTCATAAGCTTGTTCTCCAAACGCATAATCCATTACAATTATTACAGGTTTTGTATCATTTAATTTGGCTTTTGCAAAACTCGATTTTTTTAAATCAATTTTGGAAGTATCAAAAATTTGAACATCAATGTTGGTGCCAGACGTATCCGGAAGCGAAATCATACCGTATTGTTTAGCAAATGTTTCGACTTTGTCTCTGACTTCGTGTGCGCCTTGTTTGCTTAATTCTTGATAAATATCAAAATCGGTTTGCTCTTTAAATTTATTTTTGAGCACATGAGTAGCAAAAATCGAATTCATGACCGAGTGCATGTTGGCGCTAATAATATGAATTGGACGGTTGAGCAATTCGTTTTCTTTGAGTACTTCTTTGATGTTCGTTGCCCAAATTTCGCCGTGAATGTGATGTCCCAAACGTTCTCTTAAAATCGGACTAAAAGTGATGGTCCGTTTGTTGTTGTCTAAGACTTCTTCGAGTGCTAATTTGCCCAACCAATAAATGATATGTAAAAAACGATCCGGTTTTTCGGTAGTGCCAAAATCGTCATAAATACTTAAAACTTCAGAAAATGTTCTTCCTAAAATATTGGCTGTATGCGAAATGGCTTTTTCTTTCTCGATCAAAGTCAGTTTTTTATTCGATTCAATGGCTTGAACTAACTTTTCCCAATCGCGGGATACTTTTCCTTCATCATCAATGAGAACGCGATCTTTTATTTTGTGTGATTCGATAAAAATAAAAGTCAAGTGTGTCAAAATATCATAAATGTCTGAACGACCACGCGTGATTTCGACGTTCATCTGCTCTTCATCAATTCGATAACAATTTCTTCTTCTTTTTGGTGGAATTATGGCTTTGAAATGGGATTTTGAATAGCCTTCATCTGAAGTTAAGTTAATAAAACGGCATTCTTCAATTCCAATTGGTAAACGTTCAATAACATATAAAAGTCCTGATAATTCTACTTTTTCTTCGGCAATAGTGCCATAAATTTCTGGTCTTAACGACAACAAAGCCTCGCGCAATGTTTCTCCAGAAACACCCATTGGTTTATAAAATCCACGATTAAATAGGTGTCGTATTGTAATGTACAATCGTTCGATAGCTGCCGACGATTCTTGCGCCCGAGAACGCGAAATGTTTTTGATTTCTTTCATTATTTTATTTTATAACCCACAAATGTAAGGTTTTTATATTTTAATTGGCAATTTTCAGCAATTCCACAATTTTCCTGTCATTACTCAATCTGGGAATTTTGTTTTGTCCGCCAAATTTTCCAATGGACTTCATATAATCTTGAAAACCGTTTTTTGGAACTAACGTAATTCTTAAATTTTGCAATACTTTTCCTACAATCAAATCATCATAATAAGTATTTTGTTTTCGCATTGCATCGTTAATTGCCAAAGCCAATTCGTTTAAATCATCCGGAATATCTTCAAACTCAATAAACCATTCGTGATAAGGTAGACCACCCAACGGTGGATTAATTTGTGGCGCCACGGTAAACTCGTTGATACAAATTGCGGTATCTTCGATGGCTTCGCGCAAAGCATACTCAACTTCTTTGCCAATCACATGTTCGCCAAAAGCCGAAATATAATGTTTGATGCGTCCTGAAACAATAATGCGAAAAGGTTTTAAACTTGTAAATTGCACTGTATCGCCAATATTATAAGCCCAAAGTCCTGCATTTGTAGATATTATTAAAACATAATTAACCTGCAATTCGACTTCGCCAATGGTATATCTTTTAGGATTTTCGGTGTAAAATTCTTCAGATTTTATAAATTCATAAAAAATACCCGCATTCAAAAGCAACAACATTCCTTTCTCTTTTTGCGAATCTTGGTAAGCAAAAAACCCTTCGGAAGCTGGGAAAAGCTCAATCGAATCGACTTTTCTTCCTATTAAATTTTCAAATTTGGCGCGATAAGGTTCATAATTTACGCCTCCATAAATAAATAAATTGAAGTTTTTGAACAATTCGCCCACAGGTTTTTGCGTTTTTTGTTCTAGTTTTTCAAAATACATTTGCACCCACGACGGAATGCCCGAAATGACTGTCATGTCTTGATCAAAGGTGGTTGCAACAATTGCATCTACTTTGGTTTCCCAATCTTCTATACAATTGATTTCCCACGAAGGCATTCGGTTTTTTTGCAGGTATTTCGGCACAAAATGGGCTACGATTCCGGATAATCGTCCAAATTGTATTCCATTTTTTTCTTCTAAAACAGGGCTTCCTTGCAAGAAAATCATTTTACCCGAAACAAAATCAGCGTTTCCAGTTTCATGAATATAAAGCAAAATCGCATTGCGCGCCGCTTGGATATGAAACGGCAATGATACTTTTGTTAAAGGAATATATTTTGCGCCAGAAGTGGTTCCCGAAGTTTTCGCAAAATACAATGGTTTGCCTTTCCAAAGTATGTTTTCTTCGCCATTTACAGCCTTATCAATATAAGTTCTTAATTCTTCATAATCGCGAACCGGCACATTTTTGGCAAAATCTGCAAAGTTTTTTATGGTATCAAAATGATGGTCTTTTCCGAATTCGGTGTTTTTCGCTTGACGCAACAAATCTTTAAAAACTTTCTGCTGTGTTGCTAAGGGATTATTGGCCCATTCTTGGGTTTGATTATAAATTTTGGCTGCGAAAATTTTGGCTGCAACCGATTTTATTGATTTCATAATTATTCGAATGCTATAAATTGGGTTGGATCAATTGGATAACCATCTTTCCAAAGTTCAAAATGCAAATGGACGCCTGTTGATTGTTCGCCAGATGAGCCCGCGATGGCAATGACTTCGCTTGTTCTAACGATATCTCCTTGCGCTACATTTAAAGATTCGCAATGTTTGTAAACAGAAATGATTCCATCGTTGTGACGGATAATAGCAATATTTCCGTTGGTTGGTGTCCAATCTGCAAAAATAATTGTTCCATTAGCAATCGCTTTTATTGGTGTGTTTTTTGGTAAGGCAATATCAACGGCAAAATGTTTGTCTTTGGGTGAAAAAATTTCGGTTATTGTACCTTTTACTGGTGCAAAAAGCACTACACTAACTTTCGGTCTTGCTTGTTCAAACAGATTGTATTTGTCTTCTTGTTCTACTTGTTTTCGCAATTTTAAATCGGCTGATGCCACCTCAAAATCAACGCTTTCTGGATTTAAACTTTCGCTCGCAATGATTGAATCTTTGCTTAAATGGGCGTAATCTAAATCGCCAGTTAAAACTTTTTTTATAGACTGCAGGTAAGCCTGGTTCTTTTTAAGTGCAAAAGTCAAAGAGTCAGATTTTAAAGCCAACTCTGTCGCTTCTTTTTTAAGTTTGGAAGAGGCATAACCCGGAATATATTCGCGTAATGGTGTAAACGCGATAATATAAGTTGTAATAAAAATTATCAAAAATGCGCCTACTGTAGCGACAACGAAGACATTCATTAACGTGAGTTTCAACGAAAATATTTCTTCAAAAGTGTCTTCATTCAAAATAACCAATCGGTTTTTTGTAAAAAGTTTCTTTTTTAGCAACTGTCGCTTGTGTCTTCTTTCTGTCATGCTACAAATATAGGAATTAATAGCTTTTATAAAATTGCGAGTAGGTCAACAAAAAAATATGTTCACAAAAATTAGAAGATTGTGTTTTTAAAATATTTGCTGGTCTTTTGTCCTATGTTTATTTCCGATTTTTAACCAACTTGTTTTGAGTAATTTGTTTGAATTTGTTAAATTTTGGTAATAAATAGGTTTTAAAATCATCGTGTTAGCAATAAAAATATCCCTTTGATTTTGTTCTTACCGTTTTTTGAAACGCGGTGTTCCTGAAATTTAACTTTTGTTTACCAAAAACCACCACATTTTTTGTAATTTTGCAATCTATATAAATTTTCAACGTATGAATGCATTAATGATATTTTTGGGAGAATTTGGTATGACAGAAATGATTTTTGTTGGCATCGTAATTTTATTGCTTTTTGGAGGCCGAAAAATTCCTGAATTAATGAAAGGACTTGGTACTGGAATCAAAGAATTTAAAAATGCTTCAAAAGACGAACCCGCAAAAAAAGATCCCGTTTCAACAGATCCTATTGCACCTTCATCACCATTAACACCACCAACATCGGTTCATAAAGAAGATAACGCGCGATAAAAAGTTGTTGATGAACAAACAACACAAAAGTTTGCAAGTATATTAATTTGATAAATTAAAAATTATGGTAACATTAATGATATTCCTTAATTTTGGCGCGACAGAAATGATTTTTGTTGCTGCCATCGTCTTATTACTTTTCGGAGGTAAAAAAATTCCAGAATTAATGAAAGGATTAGGAAACGGAATCAAAGAATTTAAAAATGCGTCAAAAGACGATCAACCTGCAGACAGTAAGAAAGAAGTTTAACAGTAAATTTCATTGTTTTATTGAAAATCCCAAGTTCTAATATAATTATTAGCATTCGGGATTTTTGCTTTAGATCACCATCGTCAACTGGATTCTTTTTCTGTCTTCATCCAATTCGACGATTTTTACTTGCACGTGTTGGTGCAATTTTACTACTTCATTTACATCCGAAACAAAACCAGCTTTAAGTTGCGAAATGTGAACCAATCCGCTTTCTTTGATTCCGATATCGACAAAGCAACCAAACGCGGTGATATTGTTTACAATTCCGGGTAAAATCATTCCGGTTCTAAGGTCTTTTATCGTTTTTACATTGGCATCAAATTCAAAAACTTTGGCCGCTTTTCTTGGATCTAATCCCGGTTTTTCGAGCTCTTTTACAATGTCTTTTAAAGCTAAAATTCCAATTTCTTTGGTAACGTAATCTTCGAGTCTTATTTTAGCAATTTTTTCTTTATTGGCAATTAAATCGTTGGTTTTTAAACCTAAATCTTTTGCCATTTTTTCGACAATTCCGTATGCTTCAGGATGTACTGCCGAATTATCTAACGGATTTTTTCCTTCTTTAATTCTGATAAAAGCGGCGGCTTGTTGGTAAGCTTTTTCGCCCAATCGCGGTACTTTTTTAAGTTGTTTTCTGTCTTCAAATGGGCCATTTTCTTGACGGAAAGCCACGATGCTTTCGGCCATTTTTTCGCCAATTCCCGAAACATAACTCAGCAACGATTTACTTGATGTATTGATATTAATTCCGACCGAATTCACGCAACGAACTACAACCGAATCCAGTTCTTCCTTTAATTTTGCTTGATCTACATCGTGTTGGTATTGTCCAACGCCAATCGATTTAGCATCAATTTTTACCAATTCTGCCAACGGATCAGAAAGTCGTCTTCCAATAGAAACCGACCCACGTACCGTAACATCAAAATTAGGAAATTCGTCGCGAGCAATTTTACTGGCCGAATAAACCGATGCGCCAGCTTCTGAAACTACAAAAACTTGAATTGGTTTGGTTTCGCCTTGTTCGTCTTTGGTTCGGGCTTCTAAGGCGATTTTCTTTATAAACAATTCGGTTTCGCGGCTAGCGGTTCCGTTTCCGATAGCAATCGCTTCAATATTGTAGGCATTTACCATCGTGCGAATTTTTTTCATCGCCATAGCAGTTTCATTTTGCGGTTGATGAGGATAAATTGTCTCGTTGTACAACAAATCGCCTTTTTCATCGAGACAAACTATTTTGCAACCGCTCCTAAATCCTGGGTCGATGGCTAAAATTCGTTTTTCGCCCAAAGGTGGCGCCAATAAAAGTTGTGATAAGTTATTTGCAAACACTTGAATCGAACTGGCATCGGCTTTTGCTTTGGCTTCTTGCAAAGTTTCGTTGGCAATTGCAGGATGCAACAATCTTTTAAAACTGTCCTGAATGGCGATTTTTAGATGTGATTTGGATGGCGAATGGTGGTTCTTGATGATGATTTCATCAATGATTGCAATGGCATCTTCGCTTTCACTTTCGGAATCAACTTCGATTTTTAATTTTATAAAACCTTCATTTTCTGCACGTAGCATCGCTAACAATCGATGTGCTGGGGTTTTTGTCAGATTTTCGGACCAATCAAAATATTGAGAGAATTTTTTTGCTAATTCGTCTTCGATTTTACTTTTTGCTACTTTGGTTGTTATTGTTGCTTTGCGCTGGTATAATCGCCGGAGCAATTTCCGCACATGGATGTTTTCGTTGATCCATTCTGCAATAATATCTCTTGCGCCTTGTAAAGCAACATCTTCATTAATGACGTTTTCATTTAAATATTGTGTGGCAATAAAATCGACATCCTCTTTGTTTTGAGCGAAAATTAATTTTGCCAAAGGTTCCAATCCGTTTTCTCGAGCGATATCGGCTTTGGTTTTTTTCTTTTTTTTGAAAGGTAAATACAAGTCTTCTATTTCTTGTAAATCGAAACTTTTTTCAATTTTAGATTTTAATTCAGGCAACAATTGCCCTTGTTCGGCGATGGTTTTTAGAATACTTTCTTTGCGTTTCGTTATTTCGTCGTATTGTTTGGCCAATTTGGCAATTTGTTCAATTATTACTTCGTCAAGATTACCTGTTTGGTCTTTTCGATAACGTGCAATAAACGGGATCGTGCAATCTTCATTGAACAACTTTATAGTGGCTTCAATGTTTTTATCAGCAGTATTTACTATTGCCTTTATGAACTGAATGTGGGTCATTGTTATTGTCGTTGTGTAACTCTTTGCGTGTTTGAAACATCAAAAAGGTTGTAATAAAATTGGAGTTTAAAAAGAAATGTTTATTGACATCTAATTTTTTCAACCCTTGTTTGGTGTCGTCCACCTTCGAAAGTAGTATTCAAAAAAGCATCAACCATTTCAACCGCTTGCGGTATCGAAGTAAAACGTGCCGGAATACTAATAATATTGGCATTATTGTGCTGACGTGCCAAAACAGCAATTTCTTTTGTCCAACAAATGGCAGCACGAATATCTTGGTGTTTGTTGACTGCCATGGCTATTCCGTTACCGCTTCCGCAGATTACAATTCCAAAATCAGCATGATTATTTTGAACATCAAGCGCTACCGGATGCCCAAAATCTGGATAATCAACGCTGTCAAAAGTATCGGTTCCGTAGTTTGTAACCTGATGACCACGATCTTTAAGCATGGTTACAATTGCTTTTTTATAATCCGGTCCTGCATGGTCATTTCCTATGGCTATTTTCATTTTTATGGTGTTGGGTTGTTTTGCAAATTTACCTCAAGCAATTGCATTTACCAAAAGAATCATCAAAGAAAACAATTATTGATAATCAATTATTTACCTGTTTTACCTGTTTACAAATACTTCATTTTGATATGTTAAATGTAATTTAATTGTTAATTTATAGTAATGTTAATAGTATTTTGCAATGTATTGATAATCAGTTTACCTTAAATTAACATTCTTTGTTAATAAGTTCAGATAGAAAATAAGAACTATTTTTAGAATATTAAGAAAAAAACAGTAATCCAAAACACGGATTAAAAAACCTAATTTAGTTTGGTAATTTTTTATACAAGTTATCAGCTACAAAATCGATTTTATCAACATTAATTTACTTTTTGAGTTATTTACATAAGCCATAATTTGTTATAAAAAAGCAATTGTTAATAACCAAATTAAATGATTTAAAAATGAAGCTTTTAACCGTTGAATTATATGTTAATAAAATGTTATAAAAAAGTAAAACTATATTTAACTTACCTTTTTTAAAAACTTATCGTAGCTATTAACAAGCTATAATAACCAACAAGATTTTAAATTAATTTTAATTTTTTTGTTTTTGTTTTTAATAAATGTTGACAACTTATAACTATTAAAAAAAAATTTAAAATGCGATAAAGTTATATTTTGTGTAAATCTAAAATCTAAAATCTGTAATTTGAAATCTTATTCGTAATTTTCAACTTTTAAGAAACGAAATATGAGTAATAGACCAAAAAAATTTGGCAAAAAAGAGAAAACTTTCTCTGAAAAGATTCTAAAAATTTTATCGCAAAATGCTAATAAACCTTTTAATTACAAACAATTAGCTGCTGTTTTAGAATTGGATGACACAAAAAGTCGGAACGAAATCATCAAAGATTTAAAAATTTTAGCTGCACAAAAAGTCATAACAGAATCAGAACCTGGAAAATACCTTGTAAAAGCCATCAGTCAAGATTATTATGAAGGTAAAATAGACATGACTTCGAGAAAAACGGCTTATTTCATTTGTCCAGATTTTGGTGAAGATGTTTTTATTCCAACCAATAATCTCAATCATGCACTCGATAAAGATACAGTCAAAGTTTATATTTACAACCGAAGAAGAGGCAAAAAGCCTGAAGGCGAAGTCATTGAAGTTTTAGAAAGACACAAAACCGAATTTGTTGGTGTAATCGATATTCAAAAGAACTTTGCTTTTGTATCTACTGCAAATGCCAAAATGTATACGGATATTTTTATTCCAAAAGATAAGATTGGCGAGGCAGAACAAGGCGATGTAGTAATTGCTAAGATTGAAGATTGGCCAAAAAAAGCAGATAGTCCATTCGGTACAATCATTAAAGTTTTGGGTAAACCAGGGGAACACAATACCGAAATTCATGCAATCTTAGCCGAATATGGTTTACCGTATGATTTTCCAATTGATGTAGAGGTTTTTGCTCAAAAAATAGATACTTCAATTCACGAAAGTGAAATTGCCAATCGTCGAGATATGCGCGATACATTAACTTTTACTATTGATCCAAAAGATGCAAAAGATTTTGATGATGCCCTTTCTTTCAAAAAATTAGAGAATGGAAATTATGAAATTGGAATTCATATTGCCGATGTTTCGCATTATTTGCAAGAAGGAACCATTTTAGATGACGAAGCTTTTAATCGCGGTACTTCGGTTTATTTAGTAGACCGGGTTGTGCCAATGTTGCCCGAAGTTTTATCTAATTTTGCTTGTTCTTTACGTCCAAATGAGGAAAAATATACATTTTCTGCTATTTTTGAAATAGACCATAAAGCAACTGTAATCAATCAATGGTTTGGAAGAACGGTTATCAATTCTGACCAACGTTTTGCTTATGAGGAAGCGCAGGTAATAATTGAAACGAAATCAAATTTTATTCCAGCGGAAATTTCACTTACTAAAAACGACTTTATTGCGCCTGATGCCATTGTTGAAGCTACTTTAAAGCTAGATGAATTGGCTAAAATTTTGAGAAGAAACCGAATGAACAATGGTGCTATTTCGTTTGATAAAGTTGAAGTAAAATTCACTTTAACCGATGAAGGAGAACCTGAAGGTGTGTATTTTAAAGTTTCAAAAGATGCCAATCATTTGATAGAAGAATTCATGCTTTTGGCCAATAGAAAAGTCGCTGAATACATCGGAAAACAAAAGAAAACATTTGTTTACAGGATTCATGATGAACCAAATGAAGACAAATTATTTGCCATGCAAGCTTTGATTGCAAAGTTTGGTTATAAAATTGATTTGCGTGATAAAAAAGACATTTCAAAATCGTTAAACCAATTGATGTCTGACGTAAACGGAAAAAAAGAGCAAAATTTAATTGATACTTTGGCGATTCGAACAATGAGTAAAGCCAAATATTCGACAGAAAATATTGGTCACTACGGATTGGCATTTGATTATTACAGTCATTTTACTTCACCAATTCGACGTTATCCGGATGTGATGGTACATCGTTTATTACAATTTTATTTAGATGGCGGAAAATCAGTTGATGCTGATATTTATGAAGAAAAATGTGTGCATTCTAGCAATATGGAAAGTTTGGCCACGAATGCTGAACGCGATTCTATCAAATACATGCAAATCAAATACATGCAAGATCACAAAGACGAAGCATTTTTAGGTGTGATTTCTGGTGTAACCGAATGGGGTATTTATGTCGAAATTGTGTCAAATAAATGCGAAGGCATGTGCAGAATCCGTGAAATAAAAGATGATTATTATACGTTTGATGACAAACAATATGCGCTTGTTGGCGAAATGTCTAAAAATATATTACAATTGGGTGACGAAGTTTATGTTAAAGTAAAAAATGCCGATTTAGTAAAAAAACAATTGGATTTTCATTATATCCGAAAAAATGAATAGTCGAAAATAATTGCTTATAAAACACAATCAATTTTAAAACACAATCGCTTTGTAAGATGTTCAATTAAATTTTTAAAAAAATGAAAAAAATATTTGCTTTGCTGCTTTTTATAAGTGCATTTGGATTTTCTCAAAACACAAAAGAATTGGGTGATTTTAGTGAAATAAAGGTATTTGATCGAATCAATGTAGAACTGATTCCCTCATCCGAAAATAAGATAGAAATTACAGGAAACAGAAAAGATGACGTTGAAATCATAAATAAAAATGGCACTTTAAAAATACGAATGTCATTTAGAAAACTACTAGATGGCGAAGAAATTACGGCTAAATTGTATTTTAAAAACATCGAAAGTATTGATGCTAGTGAAGGTTCTTATATTATTTGTGATGCCATATTCAAACAAACAGCAATTGAAATTATTGCTAAAGAAGGCGCGCAAATAAAATTAAAATTAGACGTCGAAAAAGTACAAATAAAATCAGTTACTGGTGCAATTGTAAAAGTTTCAGGAGATGCAGTCAATCAAGATGCTTCATTAGGCACAGGTGGTATTTTGGAAGCCCAAGACTTAACCACTTCACAAACCACAGTGACAATTACTACTGGTGGCGAAGCAGATGTTAGGGCCTCTGTTTTGGTTGACGCCAAAGTAAAAGCAGGCGGCGAAATCACGATTTATGGCAGTCCGAAACAAATCAATAAAAAGACCTTACTTGGTGGAACAATTCAAGAATCCAATCGATAGCAATATAATTTTAGCTATTTTATTTTTGAATTATATTTGTACAGAATCAGCTTTTGTTGCCGCAAAAGCAGTAAATTAGTTTTTTGCTTCAATAAATTTATAAATTTTTAGATGATTCAAGATATTTTTTTAGCCATTCCAATGGGCTTTCTATTGTGTTTTATGATTGGCCCTGTTTTTTTTGTTTTGCTAGAAACTGCCGCCGTTAAAGGTTTTAGGGCTGCGTTTGTTTTTGATTTGGGTGTTGTTACTGCAGATTTTATTTTTATTGGTGTCGCATATTTTAGCAGTTATCGTTTAATCAATAGTATAAAAGATGAGCCGGCACTTTTTATATTTGGTGGATTGATAATGCTTACTTATGGAGTTATTTCGTTTTTAAAACTAAAAAAAAATACTAAAATAATTGAGGAAACAATAGAGGTTGAACCGATTAAAAAAGATTATACAAGTCTATATTTTAAAGGATTTTTACTCAACTTCATCAATGTTGGTGTTTTGGGATTTTGGCTTTTAATTTTCCTGACTTTTGGACCAACATTGCAATTAAAAACGTCGCGATTATTGGTGTTCTTTATTTCTGTTATTGCAACCTATCTTTTTATTGATGTATTTAAAATCCTGCTTGCAAAAAAGTTAAAAAACAAAATGACAGTGAACAATATTCTAAAAATCAAAAAGTTAACAAGTATTTTATTGATTGTTTTTGGAATATCAATTATGCTGCAAGGTTGGTTTCCAAGCGAACAAAAATTAGTAAAAAAAGCGGTTGAAATTATTGAGACAACGCCTTAAAAAAAGGATCTATAAAAAATTATTTAACTTTTAAACTTTAAACTTTAAAACTTTAAACTTTTTAATTACATTTGCCATCCATAAAATAATGGCGTCGTGGCCGAGCGGCTAGGCTGGGCTCTGCAAAAGCTCCTACTCCGGTTCGAATCCGGACGATGCCTCTAAAACCTCTCAAGCGAGAGGTTTTTTTATTTATTTACAGATTAGTTGTGAAAATAAATTTTAATACACTTAACTACGGTATTCTTCCATTTCAATTGTAACCGATTCAACATCGCCACCAATCGGAGGATTGATTTTTGAAACCGCTAAAATAATCCTTGAAACCGCTGGGACCTCACTAAAGATTCTTTTGATAATCCGATGCGCAACATGTTCTAAAAGTTGTGAACGAATCGCCATTTCTGCTACAACAATTTGATTAAGAAGTACATAATCCACAGTGTCTTTTAAAAGATCAGAAACCGAAGATTTTCTTAAATCGGTTTTAATTTCCAAATCAACCCGATAATCTGAACCAATTTTGCTTTCTTCAATCAAGCAACCATGATAAGAAAAAGTGCGAATATTTTTTAGTTTTATAGTTCCCATATTGTAGTTTAAGTTTTGTAGTTTAGAAGTTATGGTTTACGATTGTAACATTAAACCTTAAACTTTTTTTTATCTTTGTCAAAATTACAAAATAATGTCAACCGAAGAGAAGTCACTCAATTTTATCGAACAAATAATAGAAGAAGATTTAAAAAATGGTCTTCCTCAGCAAAAACTTCGTTTCCGTTTTCCACCGGAACCCAATGGTTATCTTCACATTGGTCATGCCAGTGCGATTGCCCTTAATTTTGGATTAGGAATTAGTTATAGCGCGCCGGTAAATCTTCGTTTCGATGATACCAATCCAGCCAAAGAAGAGCAAGAATTTGTTGATGCCATCAAGCGTGACGTGCAATGGTTGGGTTACCAATGGACAGAGGAGCGTTATGCTTCTGATTATTTTCAGCAATTGTATGATTGGGCTGTTGAATTTATTAATAAAGGCAAGGCTTATGTTGACAGTCAATCTTCGGAAGCCATGGCCGAGCAAAAAGGAACACCATCTACAATTGGAACCGATAGTCCTTTTAGAAATCGTTCTGTTCAAGAAAATTTGGATTTATTCGAAAGGATGAAGAATGGCGAATTTACTGAAGGAACTCATATTTTACGAGCGAAAATCGATATGAAATCGACCAATATGCTGATGCGTGATCCAATTATGTACCGCATTTTACACAAAGACCACCATAGAACCGGCAATAATTGGTGCATTTATCCAATGTACGATTGGGCGCATGGCGAAAGTGACTATATAGAACAAATTTCGCATTCATTTTGCACCTTGGAGTTTTTGCCCCACCGTGAATTGTATGATTGGTTCTTGGATCAAATATATGATGGCACCACTTTACGTCCTAAACAAAGAGAATTTGCCCGAAGAAACCTATCTCATACTGTTGTTAGTAAACGAAAACTATTGCAATTGGTAACCGAAAAGTATGTAAATGGTTGGGACGATCCACGAATGTCAACCATTTCAGGTTTGCGCCGTCGCGGATATACAGCCAGTTCAATTCGAAATTTTGCCAATACAACCGGAATTGCCAAACGCGATAATCTGATTGATGTTTCTGTTTTAGAATTTTGCATTCGCGAAGATTTAAATAAAAATGCACCTCGTGTTATGGCTGTTTTGGATCCGATTAAAGTCGTTATTACCAATTATCCAGAAGGTAAAGAGGAATGGCTTGAAGCCGAAAACAATCAAGAAGATGAAAGTGCTGGATTCAGAAAAGTACCATTTTCCCGTGAATTATATATTGAAAAAGAAGACTTTTTAGAAGTTGCTCCAGCTAAATTTTTTAGATTAAGTATTGGAAATGAAGTACGTCTTAAAAATGGTTATATTGTTAAAGGACAAAGTGTTACTAAAGATGCAAACGGAATTATTACCGAAGTTCAAGTAACTTTTGATGAAGATTCACGGTCAGGAAGTGGTAGTGAAGCCAGTCAACGAAAAGTTGCTGGAACGTTGCATTGGGTTTCGGTTGCGCACGCTATCAATGCCGAAGTGCGATTGTATGATCGTTTGTTTACTGACGAAGCGCCAGATGGACATAAAGAAAAAGACTTTTTGGAATTTGTAAATCCAGATTCTTTAAAAATTGTTACTGCTTATTTGGAACCAAGTTTGGCGACCGCTAAAATTGAAGACAAATTCCAATTCCAACGTTTGGGCTATTTTACAGTTGACAAAGACAGTACTGATGTAAAATTGGTTTTCAACAAAACGGTAGGACTCAAAGATGCTTGGGAAGAGAAAGGGAAGAAAGAGGAAAACGTCATCAATAATTCTTTGAAAGACCTCAACCGCTATTTTAAAGTTGCTACTGAACAAGAACGAAATTCAATTGAAACGTCGATTGCTGAGGGAATTAAAATAGTGTCCAACTTTAGTTTGTTGCAAAATGCTTTTCGCAAGAATGTCAACAATAATAAAAGTTCGTTGTTGTTTGCAAATTTTCTTTTGAAGTATTCAGTAAAAATTAATTTTTCTGATTTTGATAATGAAACTTTGGAAAAATTTTATGCCATGTCTTTACGAAGCGAATCACTTTTCGTAAAGAAAGAGGTCATGCACAATCTTCAAAATGATCAAAAAAATCTTGAAAAGTTTCAGTCAGAAATCAATAAATAAAAACAAACGAATTTACTTATAGGAAGCCTCTTTTTTAAGGGGTTTTTGTTATTATTACTTTCTGTTATTACAAATTAAAAAAGTATTGAAATAACCAATTGAAATCAACCTTCATAGAGCTGTTTTAAGCTGTTTTTAATTTCGATTCATTAATCTTGTCAAAGCAATAAAAACAACAAGAATAAAAGCCTATTTTCGCTTTTGTAATTAATTAAAGACACTTTAACTGGTTGTTAACAGAGCAATTTTAAAATACATCCTATCTTTAAAATCAATAACCGTAAAAATTAAAATCATGTCAGACAACACAGGAAAAACAGTTTTAGCACTATTAGCAGGTGTGGCAATTGGTGCAGGAATAGGAATTTTGTTTGCACCAGACAAAGGAACAAAAACCCGAGAAAAAATTAAAGAAGGATTTGACGATAAAAAAGATGAATTTAAAGATAAATTTGATGGTTTTACGAATACCATAAAATCTAAATTTGCAAGTACCAAAATGGATCTTGAATCTTCTTTTGATGATTTGGTTTCCAATGTTGATGACAAAACCGAAGATGTAATTGCTACTTTAGAAAAAAAATTACAAGAACTGAAAAAAGCAGCTACAACAACTCAAAAACAGTAAGTAATGGCTTTTCAAGAAATAAAAGAAAACTCAGAAGATTTGCTAGAGCAAGCCAAGACTTTTTTGGAAACCAATGTTTCTTATTATAAACTTTGGCTTTTTAAGGCAACCATGAAATCGACCACCATGTTGCTCAAACTTTTTTTATTGGGCGTTATGTTGGTGATGGTGACCGTTTTTTTGTCGATAGCTGCCGCGTTAGCCATCGGCTACGGACTGGGTAATTTTGTTTACGGATTTTTAATTGTTGGTGGCATTTATTTAATATTGTCCATTATCATCTACAAAATACAAGACAAGATCGTCGAAGGACCAATTCTAAAGAAGTTTTCTGAATTTTTTTTTAACGATTAATGGTTTCATAATGGCAAATAAAAAATATACTTCATATTTAGAGATTGATCGGGATTTAGAAATTTTAGCGTTAGAAAAAGAAATTCAATTTAAAAAACTAACCAAAAGTTTTGATAAAACCAAAGCAAGTTTATCACCCGAAAATTTAATTGGAAGTGTTCCAAAAATGGCCATTAATGCTATTGGCGCTATTGCAGGACCGTTGAAACAATTGGGTATTACCTATCTTCTTAAAAAGCTGTTTAGATTATAAACAAAACCGCAAAAACGCCGTGTTTAATTGCGAGTTTGCGGTTTATTTTTTTTACCAAAAACGTATATTATTTAGTAGAATCGTAACCTTCTTGATCAGGTTCATTTTCTTTAAGATTTTTATAATCTTCAGATGGTTTAAAATCTTCGATTTTTTTATCTTTTTTAGGACTTTTAACATTGCCACGTTTCATAGCTTCTCCTATTTGATTCGAAGCCGTAAACGAAGCGACCATATTGTTCAACATGTCGCTTCCTGCTTGAGGCGAGTTGGGCAACAAAATCAGGTTTGAATTCGTATCAGCACCAATCGCTTGCAAAGTATCATAATGTTGCGTAACAACGATTAAAGCTGATGCTTCTTGAGAATTGATACCAACTTTATTTAAAACATCGACGCTTTCTACCAAACCACGAGCAATTTCACGTCTTTGATCAGCAATACCTTGTCCTTGCAAACGTTTGCTTTCGGCTTCGGCTTTGGCTTTGGCCACAATTCTGATTCTAGAACTTTCGGCTTCAAACTCTGCAGCCGTTTTTTCACGATCAGCGGCATTGATTCGGTTCATGGCGTTTTTAACTTGAATATCAGGATCAATATCGGTAACCAATGTATTGATGATATCGTATCCATAAGTCGTCATGGCTTCGTTTAATTCGCGTTTTACAGCAATGGCGATATCGTCTTTTCGTTCAAAGACATCGTCGAGTTTTAATTTTGGAACTTCGGCCCTTACGACATCAAAAACATAAGCGGTAATTTGATCGTGCGGATATTCTAATTTATAAAAAGCGTCATATACTTTGTCTTGAATTACTTTAAACTGAACGGAAACCTTCATTTTAACAAACACATTGTCTTTGGTTTTGGTTTCAATAATAACGTCGAGTTGTTGTATTTTAAGATTGACACGACCTGCAATGCGATCAATCAACGGAATTTTTAATTGAAGACCAGAATTTCTGACACTCAAAAATTTTCCAAATCGCTCGATAATCACCGAGGTTTGTTGCTTGACAGTAAAAAAAGAAGAAAGAAAAATAAATAAACCAAATACGAGAAAAATAAGGAGAGTAATGTCCATTTTTTTATTTTGTTACGATTATACGTAGTTTATACGCATTGTTTAATTAAAAGTTACAATAATAAAAAAGCTCCCATTCTAAAGGAGCTTTTTGTTTATAAAGTATCAATTGCTTTCTGAAGGCGGTTTATGGTTTCTTCTTTTCCAATCAGTTCGATTATATCAAACAAATGCGGACCTTTTAAGGCGCCTACAAGACTCAAACGGAATGGCTGCATTACTTTGCCCATTCCAATTTCATTTTGCATCATCCAGTCTTTTATTTGGGTTTCGATGTTAACCGAAGTGAAGTTGTCTATGGTTTGTAATTTTTCAATCAATTGAAGCATTAAAACGGGTGTTTCTTCTTTCCAGTTTTTAGATGCATTTTCATCATAAGATTTAGGAGCTTCAAAAAAGTAATCGGACAATTCCCAAAATTCGGACACAAAATGCGCGCGTTCTTTTATAAGCGAAACTATTTTTACAAGCTTAGTAAAATCGATCGTGATTCCTTTTTCATAAACAATAGAGGCAAAGCATTTCGCTAAATCTTCGTCGTTTTGTTGTATGAGGTATTGGTGGTTGAACCATTTGTTTTTTTCTGGATCGAATTTTGCGCCGGCTTTATGAACACGTTTCAGTTCAAAAGCTTCAATCAATTCGTCTAATGAAAATAATTCTTTTTCAGTTCCGTCATTCCATCCCAATAAAGCCAAGAAATTAATTACCGTTTCCGGAAAAAATCCTTTTTCTCGGTATCCTGATGATACACCTTCGTCCGACGTCCATTCTAACGGAAAAACTGGAAATCCCATTTTATCGCCATCGCGTTTGGATAATTTTCCGTTTCCGACAGGTTTTAATATTAAGGGCAAATGCGCAAATTGAGGCGCTTCCCAACCAAAAGCTTTGTATAAAAGTTTGTGTAAAGGCATCGATGGTAACCATTCTTCCCCACGAATTACGTGCGTGGTTTCCATTAAATGATCATCAACAATGTTAGCCAAATGATAGGTTGGCATGCCATCACTTTTAAAAAGCACTTTGTCATCTAATAAATTAGTTTCAAACTGTAAATTTCCACGGATGAGGTCGTTCAAATGCAAGGTTTCATCAACGGGGGTTTTGAATCGAATTACAAAATCTTCACCATTGGCAATTCGTTTTTGAGTTGCCTCTTTTGAAATTACTAAAGAAGTATCTAGTTTTTCGCGGTTGTGGTGGTTGTAAATAAAGGTTTTTCCTTCGGCTTCGTGTTGTTTTCTGTGCGCATCCAAAGCCTCGGCGGTATCAAAAGCATAATAAGCCCAACCAGAATCAATCAGTTGGTCGGCATATTGCTTGTAGATTTTTTTTCTTTCGCTTTGACGGTACGGACCAAATTTTTCGTTCTTTCCAATGGTTTCATCTGGCGCAATACCGAGCCATTCTAATGCTTCTAAAATGTAGGATTCAGCACCGGGAACAAAGCGATTTTGGTCGGTATCTTCGATTCTTAGATAAAAAGTTCCACCATTTTTTTTGGCAAATAAATAGTTAAAAAGCGCTGTTCTCACGCCTCCTATATGTAAAGGTCCAGTTGGACTTGGTGCAAAACGCACACGAACTTGCTTTGACATTTTTCTGAAATTTAGCGCAAATATACAAAAAGGATCAGGTCAAAAGTCGCAAGCTTGGGTCTAATACTAATACAGCATTCTAAAACTTGTACCCTTTGCCCGTGGCCTTTAATTTAACATTTAATTATTCATATAAATTGCTACTTTTATCGGTCATAAATAAAAGTTTTATAAAATTGGAGACAACATCGGTTATTTATACAAAGCTTGAGGCATTTATTAAAAAATATTATAGCAATGAATTACTTCGAGGCACGATTTTTTTTATCGGACTTGGACTGATTTACTTTTTATTTACACTCTTCATCGAATATTTTCTATGGCTTAAGCCGATGGCACGCACCGTACTATTTTGGGTGTTTATCTCAGTTGAGAGTTTGCTTTTGTTGCGGTTTATACTGTTTCCAATTTCAAAGTTGTTGCGCCTTCAAAAAGGAATTGATTACAATGAAGCATCGAAAATAATTGGCAATCATTTTGCAGAAGTAAGTGATAAGTTGACCAATTTTTTGCAATTGTCGGATGATGAAAATCAATCAGAATTGCTTTTGGCATCCATCGAACAAAAAGCAAATGCCTTGCAACCGATTCCATTTAATAATGCAGTTAGTTTCAATAAAAATAGAAAATATTTGCCTTTAGCGATAATTCCTATTTTGTTTTTTGCCTTTTTCTATATTTCAGGAAACAGTAAAATAATTTCGCAGAGTTTCGATCGGGTAGTGCATTTCAAACAACAATTTTTACCACCGGCACCATTTCAGTTTGTAGTTTTGAACAAAGAATTACAAACCGAACAAGGAGGAGAATTTGTGTTGCAGATTAAAACGGAAGGCAAAGTGATTCCAGAAAATGCTTTAATTGTTATCGAAGACGAAAGTTATTTTCTTGAAAATGTCAGACCAGGGTTTTTTGAATATCGATTTACGAAATTGGCAAAGAATGTTTTTTTTCGTATTGAAGGCAACGCTGTTACTTCAGCAGATTATGAATTGAATGTAGTCGCGGTGCCAACGATTACTAATTTTGAAATGGTTTTACAATTTCCGGTGTATCTTAATAAAAAATCAGAAACAATAAAAGGTACCGGTAACGCTATTGTTCCCGAAGGCACAAATGTTACGTGGGAAGTAGCAGCATTGGCCACCAATAAAGTCGAATGGACTGATTTGAGTTCGGTTTTTCCGTTTTCTGCCAAAGAAAGCAATTATAGTTTATCTAAAAACATTAAGCAAAATATTGATTATCAAATAATTACTTCTAATTCAAAGGTAAAACATTATGAAAGGTTGAATTATCAGATTTCGGTTGTCAAAGACCAATTTCCAACTATTAGTGTTACTAATGCTCCCGACAGTTTAAAAATTGAAAACAATGTTCTAATTGGACAGGTAGGTGATGATTATGGTTTATCGCGCTTGCAAGTCGTGTATTATCCCAAAAGCAAGCCACAGTCTTTGAAGAAAGCTGTTATTGCTATAAAGCGGGATGTATTTGATCAATTTATTTTTACTTTTCCAAGTCAATTGCCGGTAGAACAAGGTGTTTCTTATGATTACTATTTTGAAATTTTTGACAACGACGCTTTGCATGGTTTTAAGAGTACTAAATCGAATGTTTTTTCTGATCGCATTGCAACTGATGAAGAGTTAGAAGACGCGTTGTTTAATGAGCAAAATAGTAACATTAATAGTTTAGAACAATCGATTAAAAAACAGGACAAACAAATGAATGATTTGGATAAACTTCAGAAGTTGACCAAAGAAAAAGAGAATTTGGATTTTAAAGACCAACAGAAAGTAGCTGATTTCATAAAGAAACAAAAGCAACAAGATGAAATGATGAAGCAATTTTCGGAGAAAATGAAAAAAAATCTGGAAGAATTCAAACCAGAAAAGAGAGATGAAAAGAAAAAAGATTTGCTTGAGCGAATGGAAAAGGCAGAAAAAGCAGCAGAAGAGAATCAAAAGCTTTTGGATGAATTGAAAGCGCTTAATGATAAAATTAAGCAGGAAGAATTGACCGAAAAAATGGACAAATTAAAACAAAGTTCCAAGAATCAAGTTAAGAATTTACAACAATTAGTTGAACTGACTAAGCGTTATTATGTTGAAAAGAAAGCCCAGCAATTGGCTGAAAAACTAGATAAACTTTCAGAAGAGCAGGAAGAATTATCAAATAAAGACCAAGAAAACAACGCCAAAGAGCAGAATGAAATCAACAAAGAATTCGATGCCATTCAAGAAGATTTGAAAGCGTTAGACAAAGAAAATAAGGAATTAAAAGCACCTATGGATATTCCGAATGATGCTGAAAAAGAGAAAAGTATCGATGAGGATTTAGATAAGGCTGCCGAAGAATTGCAAAAAGATAATAAAGAAAAAGCCAAACCCAAGCAAAAAAGCGCTGCCAAGAAAATGAAACAAATGAGTGCCAAAATGCAAGAAAGTATGGAAGGCGGTGATATGGAGCAGATGGAAGAAGATGTTCAGATGTTGCGCCAGATATTGGACAATTTGTTGGCTTTTTCTTTCTCAGAAGAGGATTTAATGTCCCAATTCAAAGTATCACGACGTGGTGCTCCATCGTTTAATAAAAACTTAAAAACACAGCAAGACTTGAAAGTGCAATTCAAGCATGTTGACGATAGCTTGTTCGCTATGTCTTTGCGCAATCCGAAAATTAGCGAGGAAATTAACAAAGAAATTGGCAATGTACATTATAATTTAGAGAAAGCGATATCCACTTTGGTAGAAGCACAAATTCCAAAAGGTGTTTCGCACCAACAATATGCAATTGCATCGGCAAATAAATTGGCTGATATGTTGAGCGATATTCTTAATGGTATGCAAATGTCAATGTCTGGTATGGGCACAGGAAAACCTAAATCAGGTAAGGGCGAGGGCATGCAGTTACCAGATATTATTAAAAAACAAGAAGGACTTGGCGAGAAGATGAAAGACGGAATGAAAAAAGGAGACAAACCCGGAGACAAACCTGGAGACAAACCTGGAGAAAAGGCTGGTAATGGAAAGCCGGGAGCAAAAGGAAAAGACGGGAAAAGTGATGGAGAAGGCGAAGGGCAAGATGGCGAAGGAGATGCCAAAGCCATAATGGAGATTTATAAAGAGCAACGACAATTGCGAGAAGCTTTACAAAATGAATTGAATAAAAACGGACTTGGAGGCAAGGGGCAAAATGCTTTAAATCAAATGAAAGAAATTGAAAAGCAGTTATTGAATAAGGGTTTTAAAAACGATGCGTTGCAGCGAATTTTGAACATCAAACAGGAACTTTTAAAGTTAGACAAAGCTGTACAACAGCAAGGTGAAGAGAAGAAAAGGCAATCGCAAACCAATAAAAAAGACTTTAATAATCAAACCAATGCGCTTCAACCGTACTTACAAGAATATTTAAATAGTGTTGAAATATTAAACAGACAAAGCTTACCTTTGCGCTCTAATTTTAACCAAAAGGTACAAGAATATTTTAAAAACAATGATAAGCTTTAATTACGAAACAGATTTTGAATTGTCCGACGAGTCTTATTATCAACAATGGTTGTCAACCGTTATTTTTTCAGAGAATAAGGTCGAAGGTGAAATTAGTTATATCTTTTGTGATGATGATTATTTGCATAAAATCAATTTAGAATATTTGCAACACGACACTTTGACCGATGTGATTAGCTTTGATTATACTGTAGGAAATGAATTACATGGAGATATTTTCATTTCGACAGAAAGAGTGGCCGACAACGCCAAAGATTTTAATGTTTCTTTTGAAAATGAACTAAAGCGCGTGATTGTGCATGGCCTTTTGCATTTTTGCGGTTACAATGACAAATCCGAAATCGATGAAGCAATGATGCGTGATAAAGAAGAGGAGAAAATCTTGATGTTTCACGTGGAACATTAGGATCGCAAATAAATATTAATGCAACATAAAGCGCAATGTTTCACGTGGAACAACATTAGCTGAATCAACGTTGGTTGCGCGCTATTAAATTTTTAATCCCAAACAAAAATGTTTCAAGACGAATATGATGTGATTGTAGTAGGAGCGGGACATGCGGGTTCAGAAGCTGCCGCTGCCGCTGCCAATATGGGCTCTAAAACTTTATTGGTAACAATGAGTTTGCAAAACATCGCGCAAATGTCTTGCAATCCCGCTATGGGAGGTATAGCGAAAGGTCAAATTGTCCGTGAGATTGATGCGTTGGGTGGTTATTCGGGTATCATTTCAGATAAAACCGCTATCCAATTTAAGATGCTCAACAAATCAAAAGGTCCTGCAATGTGGTCACCGCGGGTCCAAAGTGACCGGATGCGTTTTGCTGAAGAATGGCGCTTGATGTTAGAACAGACTCCCAATCTTGATTTTTATCAAGAAATGGTTAAAGGATTGGTTATTGAGAAAGGTAAAATCAAGGGAATTACTACGTCGTTAGGTGTTGAAATTCGTTCAAAAGCCGTTGTGTTGACCAATGGTACTTTTTTAAATGGATTGATACATATCGGTGAAAAACAATTTGGCGGAGGACGTGCAGGTGAAAGTGCTGCTTATGGAATTACCGAAGATTTATTAAATGCTGGATTTGAATCTGGTCGTATGAAAACCGGCACACCTCCAAGAGTAGATGGCCGTTCTCTGGATTATAGTAAAATGAATGAAGAAAAAGGAGATGACAAACCCGATAAGTTTTCTTATTCTGATTTAACCCAGCCATTAGCATTCCAAAAATCATGTCACATGACGTATACCTCGCTCGATGTTCACGATATTTTGCGTGAGGGTTTTGACCGTTCGCCAATGTTTAATGGAAGGATTAAAAGTTTAGGGCCTAGGTATTGTCCGTCAATTGAAGATAAAATCAATCGTTTTGCTGACAAAGAAAGACACCAATTATTCATTGAGCCCGAGGGATGGAACACGGTTGAAGTTTACGTCAATGGTTTTTCGACTTCTTTACCAGAAGACATTCAGTTCAAAGCGTTGCGCTCAGTTGTTGGCTTTGAAAAAGTGAAATTCTTTCGTCCAGGATATGCAATCGAGTATGATTATTTTCAGCCGACACAACTAAAACATACTTTAGAAACCAAATTGGTCGAAGGATTGTACTTTGCAGGTCAGATTAATGGAACAACAGGTTATGAAGAAGCAGCTTCTCAAGGGTTAATGGCAGGCATCAACGCTTCATTGAAAATCAAGGAAAAAGCACCTTTAATCTTAAAAAGAGATGAGGCATATATTGGTGTATTGATCGATGATTTGATCACAAAAGGAACTGAAGAACCTTATCGAATGTTTACTTCGAGAGCAGAATACCGAACTTTGCTCAGACAGGACAATGCTGATTTTAGGTTGACGCCAAAATCGTATGAAATAGGTCTCGCTTCAGAAAAGCGCTTGCGACGTATGGAACATAAACGCAATGAGTCAGAAAAGATGGTTGCCTTTTATAAAGAAACTAGCGTTTCTGTGGCAGAAATGAATCCGATTCTTGAAAGCAAATCTTCAGCTGCGGTCAATCAATCAGATAAAATGTTTAAGATGTTTTCGCGGCCACAAATTGATTTAGCTGATATGTTACAATTGGAAAAGGTCAAAGTTTATATTGCCGAAAATAATGTAGACCAAGAGATTTTAGAGCAAGCGGAAATCCAAGTTAAATATTCAGGTTATATTGATAAAGAAAGGAATAACGCGGATAAATTGACGCGTTTAGAAGATGTTAAAATCCCTGAAAACTTTGATTACAAAAAAATTAAATCGATGTCGATTGAAGCCAAGCAAAAGTTATCAAAAATTAGACCGGTGACCATTTCGCAAGCGTCACGAATTAGTGGGGTATCGCCAAGCGACATTTCGGTGCTGTTAATTTATATGGGAAGATGAGAATGTTTCACGTGGAACTAAAGCCGTTAAGCAGCGCCCGCAAGGGTTTTGTGTTGTTTTTTACATCGCTTTTTTTACTAAGTTGTGGTGTTACAAGAACTCGAATTACAATTGATGATTTTCTAATTTTACCCAACGGGAAAGAAATTTTAGGAAACAATGGACTTTCTGCATTCGTCTTTGAAAACACACAAAACAAAATTACGTTTCAAAATTTTCTGGTTTCTAGATTTAATTTAGACAGTTTGCAAGACAAAGATTTTTGGGTTACAATAGACGGAAATAAATATAAACTAATCGTTTATGAAAATGCGGAACTCGAAAAATATTTTGTTGTTGCAGATTTTATCATTACGAATAAGCAGCCAGAAAACACTGACATGCCATCACAGCCCAACTTTTTAGCGCTTTCGCTGATTAATGCCAATAACGAAGACTGTTTGTCGGAGCAATCTATTTTTAAAAATATTGCAACAATTTATTTGAAAAACTTGAAGGACAATTATTTAAAATTATAATGGATTTATTCAATAAAAAGCTTTTTCTAACAGTAAAAGACCATAGCGTATCAAATGAAATTTTCGAACTTTACAAAGACGAAAAATACGACTTACTCATTACTGCTCCGCAACCAATAGGGGAGAATTTGGAAAAATATTATGAAAGTGATGATTATATTTCGCATACCGACAGCAAACGTTCTGCTTTTGAAAAGCTTTATCAAATTATAAAAAACATTGCCTTAAAAAACAAATTGCAACTCTTAAATCGTTTGCATCAAAACAAAGGAAATCTATTAGATATTGGCGCAGGAACTGGAGATTTTTTGCTTTTTGCGAAAAATAATGGGTGGCATACTATTGGAATTGAGCCGAGTGAAAAAGCAAAAGCGGTAGCCAAAAAAAAGGGTGTTGCTTTTGAAGCTAGTACACAAAATTTAGAAGATCATTCTTTTGACGTTATCACTATGTGGCATGTATTAGAGCATGTACCTAATGTCGAAAATCAGATTAAAGAACTTAGACGCTTATTAAAGCCAGAAGGCACCATAATTATCGCTGTGCCTAATTTTAATTCATTTGACGCCAAATATTACGGACAATTTTGGGCCGCTTTTGATGTCCCAAGACATTTGTGGCATTTTTCCAAATCCGCCATAAAAGCACTTTTTAGCAAAGAAAAACTTCATTTGGTTGATATACTTCCGATGTATTTTGACGCTTTTTATGTCAGTCTATTGTCAGAAAAATACAAAAGCGGAAAAATGAATTTTATTAAGGCTTTTTTCATTGGTTTACAATCAAACATTAAAGCAAGGCGCAATTTAGAGTATTCTTCACATATTTATATATTAAAAAACAGTAAAACTTAATATTAAGACTCAAGAGGGGTGTATTTTTAAAAAACAGCCTTGCCCTTGATTTTAAAACAAAAATCGATTTAATCGCTTTATATCGCTTCAAAAATAATAGTGCTTGACTATAGCAAGCTAGTTTTTAATAAAGACAGATTATAGTAGTTTGCTCTATAGAAATAGGATCGCTTAGCTAACATTTTAGTTTTATCAAATAACAATATATTTTTACTATTTTTGAACCCGAATTTAAATCAACAAAGAAAATTGATAATGAAAAAATTATTTGTACTTACCGTATTTGTGCTGACCACTATATCATGCAATGAAACCGCAACAGTTAAAGAAGTAAAAACAGCTTACATCGATACGTCGAAATTATTGGAAGATTATACCGAAGCCAAAGATATAGACGCCAAATACAAAACCAAAACCGAAGAGATTGGAAGAAAATTGGAAGTAGAAGAAGCGAACTTCAAATCGGATGCGGCATATTTCGAAAAAAATGCGGAAGCTAACGGACGAGCTTGGGCAGAGCAAAAAGGAGCCGAATTACAAAAAAGACAGCAAGATTTGCAATATGCAGCGCAAAATATTGCGCAAAAATTACAATCTGAGCACGGTACAGAAATGGACACTTTGGTAAAAAGCGTGAAGCAATTTATTAAAGATTATGGTAAAGAAAAAGGCTATTCATATATTTATGGTACGGGAGAATCTGCAACCGTTTTATATGCCGAAGATAAATATGATATCACTAAAGAAGAAGTAAAATTGTTGAACGACAAATACGAAGCTTCAAGTAAAAAATACGAAAAGGCAATACCAAAGGAATCGGCTAAAAAATAAAAATAAATAGGTCACAAACAAAAAGCTTATGCTTTCAATTGGAAGCATAGGCTTTTTGTATTTTGAAGCGTTTTTATTGTTTTTTTTTATCAAAAACGGATTGCAGTACGATGTTTTATTTTAACATTTAGTAATTCAAAATTAACATTAGTGTAACATTAGTGGGTTAATTTCACCGTTTATAAAAAACGCAATAAGACCATTCTTATGAAATTAAACTACACACTTTTCGTTTTACTTTTTACTTCATTTATTTACAGCCAAACGTCAATTATCAAAGGTACTGTTATCGAAGAAAAAACAGGACAACCACTTCCAGGAGTTACTGTTACCATTAAATCGATAAACGCAACGTCTATCTCTGATTTAAATGGTAATTACATTTTTAGAAACCTGGAAATCGGAAAATTTGATATTGAATGTTCGGCTATTTCTTTTCAAACAAAATTAATTACAGAAGTCGAAACATTAAAAAACGACATTACTGTGTTAAATATAAACATGGAAGAAGCTTCAAGTGCTTTAGACGAAGTGGTAATTAAAACTACGAGAATGAAAGCAGAGTCAATAAAAACATTATTGGTTATGCAAAAAAACAGTATCAACGTGTCGGATGGTATTTCAGCAGAAACCATTCGAAGAACTCCAGATAAAAATACTTCAGATGTTTTAAAGCGCATCAGTGGCGCAAGTATCCAAGATAATAAATTTGTTATTGTTAGAGGATTGAATGATCGTTATAATACAGCACTTTTAAACGGCGCTCCGTTACCAAGTTCTGAGCCCGATAGAAAAGCCTTTTCATTTGACATTTTTCCGTCAAACATGATTGATAATTTAGTGATTACCAAAACCGCAACACCCGATCTTCCGGGCGAATTTGCTGGTGGAATCATTCAAATAAATACCAGAAGTATTCCAGAAAAAAGTTTTCACACTTTATCAATTGGTGGCGGATACAACACCATCACTACTGGAAAAAATCAAATTTATTATGAAGGCGGAAGCACAGATTGGATAGGAATCGATGATGGCGGCAGGGCTTTGCCATCTCAAATACCTGATTATTTTTCTTTTCAAAGTTTGGATGCGTTGCAACGTTCAGAATTTGCAAAATATGTAAATAGTGATTGGAGTCTCAAAAATAAAAATTTTAGTCCAAATATTAGTCTTCAATATGCTACAGGACAACGATTTGATATCAAAGACAAAACTTTGGGTGTCCTTTTTTCAGTTTCGTACAGTAAATCAAATGCATTTACCGAGTGGATTCGTAATGATTACGAATACCAAGGTGATGATGCTTTACCATCAATTTTAGACAGTGATTATGTTGATCAAAATTACAGTGAGCAATACCTTTTAGGTGGATTAGCCAACTTCTCTTTAAAACTGAATGCCAACAACACAATTAGTTTTAAAAACATTTATAGCATTAATTCTAATGACCGTGTAATCGAGAGAAATGGCGCGCCTCAAGAAGCATTATCAACTAATCCATTACAAACCTATTCAACTGTGAGATGGTTTACAAGTAATCGCATTTATTCAGGGCAATTGAACGGAGATCATTTTTTCCCGGACAGTCGCATCAAATTGAATTGGTTGGGCTCCTACAGTAAAGTAAGCCGTTCTATTCCTAATATGAGAAGGAACATTTATACTTATTATAAAAATTATAATGATCCAGATAATCCGAATCCAAACGACTTGATTAAAGTTGCAAATATTGCTGAAGGAAATGGTGGTCCCGATTATGGTGGAGGTATGTTTTTTTCGGAAAATAATGAAAACAGTTACAATGCCAAGATAGATCTTTCCCACAAATTGGTAGCAGGAGCACCCGACGAAATAAAATTTGGTATTTACATGCAAAACAGAGACCGTGACTTTTTTGCCAGACAATTGCAATACAATAAATTGAATTATAGCGCTGGTGGTAGTGATATTAGATTTGATGACAATCTTTTAAACTTGACCGACGACAACATCTTTAGTCCGCAGAACATTGGCGAAGTTGCACCCAATGTTGGTGGTTATACACTTTTTGATGCGACCAAATATTTTGATGCCTACACTGCAAGTTCCGAATTGCAATCCGTTTATCTAATGTCTGATAACACAATTAAAAAGTTAAGGGTTATTTGGGGTTTTAGAGTAGAAAATTACCGTCAAAAATTAGATACAAAATTAAACGAATTTGAAAATTTAAAGGTAGATAATTATCAATTGGATTTCTTGCCTTCGGTTAACTTCATATATGCGCTAAATAAAACACAAAACTTAAGACTGAGTTATTCTAAAACCGTTAATAGACCAGAGTTTAGAGAGTTAGCTCCTTTTGGATTTTATGATTTCGAGACACAATTTTTTACCAATGGTACGCCAGAATTACAAATCGCCAATGTACAAAACGGAGATTTTAGGTATGAAATGTACCCTGGAAAAGGACAATTGCTTTCTGTTTCTGCATTTTATAAAGAATTCAAAAACCCAATCGAATTAATTGCCGGAGCTAATAATAAAGAAGTGAAATATAGAAATGCCAAAGCAGCCCAAAATTATGGTGTCGAAATGGAGTTCAGAACACTCTTAGGTGCATTGTTGAATACCGAAAATCGTCTGGCCAATAATTTGACTGTGTTTTCTAACTTGGCTGTAATCAAATCAGAAATTGATGTTTCAAATATTGAATCAGGCAATAAAGTAAAACAAAGACCATTGCAAGGGCAATCACCTTATGTTTTTAATGCTGGTATGCAATATTTGGACCCAGAAAGTGGTTGGTCTTTGTCGATGAATGTCAATAGAGTTGGAAATCGTATTGCGGTTGTTGGTAATGACACTGATGCGGAGCCGACACTATGGGAAAAGGGACGAACTATGTTAGACGCACAATTGTCAAAAACATTCTTGAAGAAAAAATTAGAAATCAGGTTTAATTTACAAAACCTTCTGAATCAAAAATTGATTTTTTATCAAAACAAGTTAGCAACTAACCCTCAAGAGGTTGGTGGTATCGAAGGTTTCGTTAATAATGTTTTTACAGGCGACAAACAAAACCAAGACGGCTATGACAGTTCGCTTGATGATTTGGTTTGGTCAACAAAAAACGGCACCACTTTTTCTTTAACCATGAGTTATAATTTTTAAGAACTTCTTTTGTTAAATTAACGCTAACAAATTTATTTTTAATGCTATATATGGTAATATTTTATTAACTTTTTAATAAATTGATGTTAAAATCTGGGTGGTATTTTCAAAGTAAATTTGAACATTATAAACTCACTTTAATTTCAATTAAAAATGAAAAAAAATTATGCCTTGCTTCTGCTTACGCTAGTATGCGGATTCATGAATGCCCAGATTACGCCAACCACTTATCGTGGCGCGTTTGCTCCAGCTCCCGCAGCAATGTGGACTGATTCGTGGACCAATTTTGACCCACAAAATGCTATTTATCCTGTTGCTAACGTTACAGTTAACAGCGCGATTACTACAAACACAACTTGGACAGCTAACAACACTTATTTGTTGTCTGGATTGGTTTATGTAAAAAACAATGCTACTTTGACTATTGAAGCCGGTACTAAAATTCTTGGTGACAATACTGGTTCTGCATTAGTAATTACCAAAGGAGCAAAATTAAATGCCATTGGTACTGCTGCAAATCCAATCGTATTTACTTCTGATAAAGCCGTTGGTGCTAGAGCAAAAGGTGATTGGGGTGGAATTATTCTTTTGGGTAAAGGTTCATTAAACATCAATAACGGTGTTAACAACATTGAGGGTATAACCTCTAGTGCTGATACACAATTTGGTGGTGGTTTAACTCCAGATGACAATGACAATTCTGGAACATTAAAGTACATTCGTATTGAATTTGGTGGTTACGTATTTGCTGCAAACAGCGAAATCAACGGTTTGACAATGGGTGCAGTTGGTAGAGGAACAACTATCGACTATGTACAAGTTTCTCACATCAATGATGATGGTTTCGAATGGTTTGGTGGTTCAGTTGATTGTACACACTTGGTTTCTTTCAGAACTCTAGATGATGATTTTGATACGGATAACGGTTTTAATGGTCGTGTTCAGTTTGCTTTAGCAGTAAGAGATCCTCAAGTTGCTGATGCACCTGCAATTTCTACTTCTGAAGGTTTTGAGTGTGATAACAACAACCCTGGAAATACAAATACACCACGTACTAGTGCTATTTTCTCAAATGTAACTATGGTTGGACCAAGTTTCCGTAACACTGGTACAATAGCAGCAGGTTACAGAAGAGTTGCTCGTTTAAGAAAAGCATCTGAAATGAAAATTTACAACTCAGTTTTTACTGATTTCCAAGAAGGACTTCATATTGACGGTGTAGCTTGTGAAAATGCTGCTGTTGCTGGTAATTTAGTATGGAAAAACAACATTATGGCTGGTATTGTAAGCAAAACATTACAAATTACTTCGCCAGGAACTATTACAGCAGGGAATAATGCTAACTTCAATTTGACTACTTGGTATGCTGCCAATGGAAACACAACTTTGACTAATAATTCAGGTTTGATGACATTGCCATACAACAACTCAAATTTAGGATCTTACACAGGTCTTGATTACAGACCAGCCGCAAACTCTCCATTATTATCAGGATCTGATTTCTCTGATTCTTTTTTTAGTGGCATTTTAGAAGTGGTTGCCCCAACTGTAGTTTCTCCTGTTAACGCTTGTAGAAATCAAGTTGCTCCTGCATTGTCTGCAACATTAACTTATGGAGCTACAGAATTAAGATGGTACACAGTAGCTACTGGAGGTACAGCTTCTACAACTGCACCAGTTCCTTCAACCACTACAATTGGAGCTAAAAATTATTATGTATCTCAAGTACTTAATGGCGAGGAAGGCCCAAGAGCGCTTATCGTTGTTAACACTACAGTTGTTCCATCAACTCCTGGTGGAATCACAGGAAATATCACTACGCTTTGTAGCAGAATTGGTACTACTACGCAAGAAACTTATTCTATTGCAGCAGCTGCAAACGCTGCTAGCTATGTATGGACTGTTCCTGCTGGAGTAAACTTGATATCTACTGCTGCTAACGGTTTGAGCATCGTTGTAAACTTTGCTAATGTAGTACCTAATGGTACTTCTATCGGTGCTATAACAGTACAGTCATTTTCAGCTGCTGGATGTGCTAGTGCTGTAAGATCATTGAACTTGCCAACAGAATTGCCAAGATCTCCTGGAACCATTAGCATCACTGCTAATAGCTCAGCGGTTAGCCCAACATATTTAGGTAAATATGTAGGAACTGCTACACCAGTTAGATTTTCTTTTAATTCAGTTGCAGGCGCTTCTTCTTATATTTGGGAAGTACCACAAGGAGTTCAAATTTTGTCAGGTCATGGAACTACTGCTATTGTAGTTAGCTTTGAAAACTTTTCTAATGCTGCAGGAAATTTCACTATATCTGCACAAACAGTTGCGGGTTGTGGTGTTTCAACATCAAGAAATATCGTGTTGACCAAACAAGCGCCTGCAGTACCTGCATCACTTACCGCTTCATTATATAATGTATGTTTGGTTATTGGAACAAATACAAATGTTACCTACACTATTCCAGCAGTTCCTGATACCAATTCGTATTTGTGGACTGTTCCAGCAGGAGCTTCAATTATCGGAGCATCTAATGGAACTTCAATTACTGTGAATTATGCATCACTTACAACTAACGGAACCGTTACTGCTAAAGCAGTTAATGCCATCGGAGCAAGTGCTGCTAGAGTTAGAACTGTTCAAAGATCAGTTCCAGTTCCTCCTTCATCACTTAGCGGTCAAAGATATGCTATTTGTGCTGGTAACACTTATAACTATAACTTTGCTGCTGCAGAAGCCACATCATATTTAATTTCAGCACCTGCAGGAAGTATTGTTACTTCTGCTTTGTACCCATCAAATACATTGAATGTTTTGTCAACAACTGAGACTTCATTCTCGGTAGTTTTCCCACAAGGTTATGTATCAGGTTCAGGTTTGGTTCAGGTATTTTCAGTAACTGCTTGTTCAACCAGTGCTACTTCTAAAGGTTTGACTATCTTTACTACACCTGAAAGACCAGCTACAGTATCTGGTCCAACTACCATTTCATGTGGACAGTATACTTACAGTACACCAACAAGTCCTTTGGTGTCTTCATATGTTTGGACAGCTCCAGCTGGTGCAACCATTGTGAGTGGTCAAGGAACAAACTCAGTAGTAATTGAGTTCTCTAATGCCGTAGCGACATCGTCTACATTATTTGTTAGAGCGGTTAGTCTTTGTGGTGTTGATGGACCTAGCAGATCAGTTGCCTTAACCAAACAAGCTTGTGTTGGTAGAGGTGTAAGTGCAGAACAAGAAGTGAAAACTTCTTTAGTAACTTATTCTGAGTTGTATCCTAACCCATCTTCTAGCAACTTCAACATTGATATCAATGCTGCTGCTGCTTCAGAATTAACGGTTGTGGTTTACGCTTTCAACGGAAACGTAGTAAGTGAAGAAAAACATAACTTACAAAAAGGAAACAATACAGTAAATACTAATACATCAAGATTGCCTAAAGGTCTTTATGTAGTTAGATTTATCAATCCTACAACTAATTCAGTTGAAACTAAAAAATTCTTTAAAAACTAAACCGTTTTTATAAAACTTTTTTAAAGGCTTCCGGAAACGGAAGCCTTTTTTATTTGATATAGTCTAAATTCAATATATTTTCAATATTTTTATAGAATAATTCTACGCCAATGCAATCCATTTCCGAAGCCGCCGACTACACACTACGCTTTATCAATCAAACCCAGCGCTCTGTTTTCTTAACCGGAAAGGCCGGAACAGGCAAAACAACGTTACTGCGAGAAATCATACAAACCACCCATAAAAACACCGTTGTCGTTGCACCAACAGGGATTGCAGCGCTTAATGCAGGTGGTGTCACCATTCATTCGATGTTTCAATTGCCTTTCGGCGGATTCATTCCCGATAACAATGCAACTAATTTTTCTGACAATATAAAATTCGAAACGCCCAATACGTTACGTCGTGTTTTTAAGATGAGCGGACAAAAAAAGTTGGTCATTCAAAACATGGAATTGCTAATTATTGACGAAGTAAGCATGTTACGTGCCGATTTGCTTGATGCTATCGATTGTGTAATGCAAAGTATTCGCAAAAAACGATTACCATTTGGAGGTGTTCAAGTACTTTTTATTGGCGATTTATTGCAACTACCTCCCGTTGTTCGTGATGACGAATGGCGTACTTTGAAAAATTATTACAAAGGAAAATTTTTCTTTCATTCGCATGTGGTGCAGCAAAATCCACCGCTTTATATCGAGTTGTCTAAAATTTTCAGGCAGACCGATGATCGCTTTATTTCGGTATTAAATAATTTGCGGAACAACCATATTACATCAAATGACATCGAAGTTTTAAACCAGTATGTTCAGCCCAATTTTGATTTAAAAGGAAATCCCGGTTACATTACTTTGACCACCCACAACGCCAAAGCTGATAGTATCAACGCCAAAGCACTCCAAGATTTGAATGGAAAATTAGTGCAGTACCACGCGGAGATTGTGGATGATTTTCCAGAAAAAATTTTCCCGCTCGAAGCCACGCTCCAACTCAAAATTGGCGCACAAGTCATGTTTGTTAAAAATGATTTGTCTATTGAGAAAAGGTATTTTAACGGAAAAATGGGTGCTATCACATCTTTGTCTGATCAAGAAATTGTTGTCTATTTTCAAGAAGAAAATAAATCCATTATCGTTGAAAAACAAGAGTGGCAAAACATCAAATATGCCGTAAATCCAAACTCAAAAGAAATTGAAGAAACAGTTTTAGGCACTTTTGTTCATTATCCGATAAAACTCGCTTGGGCAATTACTGTTCATAAAAGTCAAGGATTAACTTTTGACAAAGCTGCGCTCGACGTGTCGCAAGTTTTCATGCCCGGACAAGCGTATGTCGCTTTGTCGAGATTGCGTTCGTTAAACGGGCTCGTTTTGCTTTCTCCTTTGCAGATGAATGGTATCTCGAATGATCAAGATGTAATGGATTATGCATTGAACAAAGCAGATGATGTTATTTTAAAAAGTACTTTGGCTTCTGAAACAAAACGGTTTATTCACATTTATCTTAAAAACAGTTTTGATTGGAATGATTTGGCGCAAGAATGGCGCAACCATCAATTTGATTTTCAAGAGCATACAGAAAAATCAAGTCATGGCATTTGGGCAAAAGAACAGTCTGGAGTGATCTGGAATTTGCTGGTGCCATCAACCAAATTCATGTCGCAACTGGACCAACTTTTTCATCAAGATGATTTTGATATCAATCGGGTTTCCGAAAGGATGAATGCCGCGTACAATTATTTCATTGTACCAATGGATAAAATGGTAGATGATGTCTTGTGGAAATTAGAAGAAGTGCAACGCATTAAAAAAGCAAAAGGACTTTATGAAGCTTTATTGGTTTTAGAAGAACTTCAAATTCGTGCCGTTCATCGGCTAATGCGCGCCAAATTGCTTGTAGAAACCGTGATGAGTGGTTCTGAGATTTCAAAAGCCACCTTACATTCCGACAGTATTAGCAATTATAAATCAATAAAGGTTGATTTTATTCGTGAGGAATTTAAAAACAAAAACAGCGCCTTAATCGAAGAAGATTTTGATGTGCAACGCTATACTTCGAAAAAGAAAACCAAAGCTACCAAAAAATCAACAGTTGAAGAAACCTACGAATTATGGCAACAAAAAAATAGCATCAAAGCCATTTCAGCTATTAGAAAACTTACGCCACAAACAATAAACAGTCATATTGCCAAACTTATCGAGAGCAAAGCCATATCCATTTCCGAAGTTTTGTCGGAAGATAAAATTATTGCACTCGCCATAGCTTTTATTGGTTACAAGGAAGAAAGTTTGGCGCCATTAAAAGAAAAAACAGGCGATCAATTCACTTGGGACGAATTGCGAATGTTTAAGGCGAGTATTGGAAAGTGATGTGAATATTACAGCAATTAATAAAATAATTGATTTTTTGTTACTTTTACATTTACCAATGCAGTTAATTTTATAGTTAAATTCGTAAGAATGATAAAAAACATCGTCATATGCGACGACCATACTCTTTTTTTAAGTGGATTATCTGAAATTCTAAGTAAGTTTGGAGCAGGTTACAACGTAGTTGCTTTCAGTGATTCGCAATCCTGCAAAGCCTATATCCAACAAAATAAAGTAGATGTTTTTATTTGTGATTTAAACATTGACAATGTTGATGGTTTTGTGCTGATAGAGGAATTAAAACTCCAACTAATAGAGGCAAAAATTATTATCCTTACCGCTTATTATGAAGATTTCTTAATAAGAAAAGCAGAAAAATCAGGCATTAATGCTTTCTTAAAAAAAGAAACAACTTCTGAGGAACTTATTAACGTCATAGAACTTGAAAATAGTTTTCCTTTTTACACCAACAAAAACAGTAATAAAGCTATAAATGAATTTATGACTGTTGATGAAGCTGTTGTCAATAAATTTAGATTATCCAACCAAGAAAAGGAAATTATTAAATATATTGTCGAAGGTAAAACCAGTAAAGAAATTGCGCAACTTTTGTTTATCACAAAAAATACTGTCGATACGCATCGTAAAAACATCAACAGAAAGTTAGAAATAAACAGCAATAGTACGCTCATAAAATTTGCCAATGAAAATAATTTATTTTCTTAGTTTTTTATTTGTTTTCAATTTTTCGTTTTCAACGGAAAAAGATCAGCTGAAAATTGATGGTAAATACACTGTTGATTGGAATTCGACTTACACCCTTTCTTCACTAAAAACCAAAACATTTTATCCGTTTGTAAACAACAAATTAAACATTGGTTATAACAATCATGCATCGATTTGGTGCGTTTTTAAGATAAAAAATACTGATGTAAAGCATGATATAAAAACCTGGCTGTGCTTTGATAACAACCACATCGATAGTTTGTTTTTTTATGATGGAAACAAAATAGAACTTTTAGGAGATAGAACCAAATTTGTTAGTCCGTTTATCAACGGACAATGTTTTAGTATTACATTAAAGCCGAATGAAGACAGAACAATTCAAGTTAAATTGAAAAAAGAAATCTCTTTTTTTGAATTTTCATACAGTTTTGAAGATGAAAAAACTTTATCAAGCAGTTCCTTGAAGAAAACATCCTTCATAACGCTTTTTTTGGGAAGTATCCTTTTTTTATTAATTTTCAATTTCATTATTTACTTTATCACTAAAAGTACCTTGATTTTAAAATACATTTTATACTCCATTCTTACGATAGTATACATTACAGTAATTTCTAACTACCTTAAAAACAACTTATTTAACGAATTCATATATTTTAGCGAACTGCAAATTTACACTTCTTGCTTTTGGTTCATTAGTTTAAGTTATTTCATGATGGATTTTTTGGAGTTAAAAAAGAACCAACCTCAAAAACATAAAATTATTTACTATTGTAATTTAATAATTTTTGTGTCAATACTATCAAGCTTTGTCGTGTTGTACACAAATAGTGTAAAGATATTGCAATTGTTTTTCTACCTTACCTACAGTACTTTTTTAATTATTTATATAACAATACTATTGGCATCAATTAAAAACTATAAAATAAATAAAAGAAACAGTCTGTACGTGCTCTTTGCTTTTTTTCCTCATTTTCTATGGGGGGGCTATTTTGTTTTAAAATCGTTTAGTATTATTACCTTCGATTTGCACGAGGATTGGGTCATCTATATTGGATTGTATGAAGTAGTTTTTTTTGGGTATGTACTAACCAAAAAGTATATCGAGACGTATCAAAAAAACGTTGCTTTAAACCTTGAAATTTTAACCGAAAAAGAAAATTCAATTAAGGTCATAACACAAGTTCAAATTAGAGAACGTCGCAATATTGCCAACATAATTCACGATAATTTAGGAAGTAAAATTGCACATGTTTTGCAGCTCTTCAAGCTAAATAATACGACACTTGCCGAAGCTAATATTCAAGAACTTGCGGCTGATATTAGAGAAATATCACATCAAATTTTACCCAAATCCCTTGATGATGGCGCATTATTAGACAGTTTACAAAGTCAAATTTACATCCTTAATGCAGGATTACCCCATTTAAAAATTGAGTTTTTTGCTTATGATTTTCCTGAGAATATTAATGAAATTTGGGTTTATGATATGTACCTTATCGCTTTAGAGCTTATTAACAATGCAGTAAAACATGGCAAATCAGACCATATTACTATAGAATTTTATAGTTACAATGACAATTACCAATTTCAGTTTACCGATGATGGTGTTGGTATAAATGAGCGCGAAACGCCAAAAGGATTTGGTCTCGAAAATATTGAAAAGAGAATTCTCAACTACAAAGGAATTTTCGAAATCAACAGCGTGCTTAATCAAGGAACAATTATTCAAATTAGTATTCCAAAAAATTAGCCAATTTTTTTAAAAAAGGTTAAATTTCTATAAAACCAGCTATAAATAATCCATGCAGCTGATAGTCCTACGGTTTTAAATCCTGGAAGAGTTAAGACATTATTTTCCAAAAAAGCTTGCCTTTGTTATAAACGAAAGTCGTCCTGATCTACTTTTAAGTATGCTTAGCCAGGAGAATAGTTGAAGGATTCATCGCTTTATTATTGATATAATTTATAACGGTAAATTTATCGTTATGATAATACATCATCTTTGCAGTTACCAAAACAAAATGACTTTCAGGTAAAACGACACTGGTCCAAACAGTTGCCGGAATTACAGCAGCATTATTTGTCATTGGTACTAAAAAATAGTCGTCAACTGCCGCAGTGTTGTATTTCAAACTGCTTTCCATAACATAGACTAATAGTTCAGCATGACCTGTACGCTCAGGAAAAACAACTTCAGACTTTGGCTCAAATTTCGGAATATTAACTTGCCCTTGTCGTTGATTGGTTTGACTCCATAAGCACAGTAGTTAAAAAATAATCCGTGAAGGCAGAACTACTATTAAAATCAAACCCTACTAATGATCTAAATTACTATTCAGCGGCGTACGTTCGCCCTTAAACTAGCTGAATTGCTTTGAATTGCGCTGTATAAACTACCCTTTAAACGGCGGTACATATAACTATCATTTTGGTTAATTAAGAAATTATACAGGTGTTGGCGTATCGTTTTCGCCCATTATCTGCAGCTTCTAAATTCGCTTCTGCTATATTTAGTCATCGCACTTAGTTTGACTTTTTCTGGTTTTGACTGTACTATTTGTTTTCCATCAAGGTTCTAAAAACCAAGTTCCCAATCACGCCACTCAAGAATTTGTTTTTGTCTAATCGTGCCATAGTAGTTATTTAAAGAATGCATACTCCGTAAATAATTGATGTTTTAACTTATATAAAAGTAGTTTATTATTATTTATGTATTATTGTAATTCTAAAAAAATAGATTTTTATAGAAATACTATACAATTATTATAGAGTTGATAAAAGTAAAATACCAATTATGCATCAATTAAGTATCGAGCAAATGTATCTAAAGGTTTGGTATTTTTGAAATGAAACTTGATTGTAACCAATCTATTTGGTCCTATTGTCTGTTCCTTCCATTTGAAACAGCAGCAGCACTTTAAATCAAATTAGGTTTTAGGCAATGGTCTTAAGCAATAAGCAAAAACAGCATTGCCTGCAGAATAAAAATACTAAATATCAGTAAATTAGCATAAGGCGCAGTGATTAAGGCACCATCCAAATTAAAACTAACTCAGCCAATAGGTAGCTAAAACCGCTGGTATAAAGTAAATCACAATCGTTCTTGCGCCATCATAATCCTTTGCCATGCGTTGACCAATCAATAAAAATATAAGTGTAATACAGCAAAAAACAGCACCATACAAACCAAAAGTTCTCCCGTTGTTGAAAAGCAATTGTATAACGCCAGAAACACATAAAATTCCCGAAATTAACTCTAATACCAAAATCAGAAACAACGAAAAAGGCACCATGTTTTTTATGGGTGTTTTTGCAAAATGACCTTTTAGCCATTCTAAATTGTCTTTCCAATACATGGTTTTATCATAACCCGATTGTATAAATGTAGCAGCCAAAAAAACCAAAACCAAAACAGAAGCAATATTGAACATATTTTTATTTTTTATGAATTAAACGTGTGAGTTTTATAGACAAGTCGGTTAAAATAATTTTGGCGTTTCCGTTGCGCTCAATGTGATAAATTGCATCTGAAAGCGATTTGAAAATGTCGTTGATATTACCCGAATTAACAAATGGCGCAAAATTTTCGAGTTTGAATTTTTCTATTTTAGGTTCCATATAAACCAAACTGGTGGTTTGATAATGCAACAGTAAAGCCTGACGGAACATTTCGATGCAAAAGTGCAAAAACTTTTTTTGTGTTTCGCGTCCTGAAGCTGCAATTTGTTCACTCCAAGCAATTAAATCCTGAATTGCGGCCGCATTCCCTTTGGCTCTAAAAGCAGCACGAACCCAATCGACAAAGTATTTTTCAAAAACAGTATCTTCGCCATCAGATTGCAAAAGTTGCAGTGCTTTGTTATAATTGCCTTGTGCTTGATGCGCCAATTTTGAAGCTGTTCGGGGTTCAATGTTGTGGCGGTTCACCAAAGCATCGGCGATAGTTTTTTCGGGTAAAGCACTAAAATGTAATACTTGACAGCGGGAGCGAATGGTAGGCATAATGTCTTCTTCACTTTCAGAAATCAACAAAAAAAGGGTTTTGTCATTGGGTTCTTCAAGTAGTTTTAATAACTTGTTTGAAGCAGCAATATTCAATTTGTCTGCCATCCAAACAATCATTATTTTGTATCCGCCTTCGTACGATTTTAACGCAAGTGATTTCAAGATTTCTTGAGCATCGTCAACTCTGATTTCGCCTTGTTTGTTTTGAACGCCCAAATGGCGGTACCAATCAAACGAGCTACCATAAGGATTTTCGTTTAAAAATTGGCGCCATTCAACAACAAAATCAATGCTTTTGGGCTTGGTTTTAATTGTATCGGTACCCACTGTCGGATAGACAAAATGCAAATCAGGATGCGAAAAGTTCTCAAATTTCAAATTGCATGCCGCATTGCCATTCTTGTTTTCGTTATCTACATTGTTGCACAAAATATATTGTGCATAAGCAATTGCCATCGGTAAGGTGCCGCTTCCATCGGGACCAATAAAAAGTTGTGCATGCGAAATTCTGCCCGCAACAGCACTCGTTGTTAAATGATTTTTGATGTAATCTTGCCCTAAAATTTCAGAAAACTGCATATAAGCAAAGGTATTTAAAACTTTGTAAAATTGAATTAAATTTTGATAATTACGAATAAAAAAACCTCACATTGCTGTAAGGTTTTTGCATATTTAAATCAAAAAATGTTTTAATCTTGTGGCTCTTCCATTTTAAAATCATCCATAAAAGCAGTGGTGTATTCGCCAGCAACATAGCGTGGGTCATCCATCAATTGTCTGTGAAAAGGAATGGTCGTTTTAATGCCTTCGATGACAAATTCGTCTAAAGCACGCTTCATTTTATTGATGGCCTCTTGACGGGTTTGTGCTGTTGTAATGAGTTTGGCTATCATCGAATCATAATTGGGCGGAATCGTATAACCCGAATAAACATGCGTATCCAAACGCACTCCGTGTCCACCAGGCGTATGCAAAGTGGTAATTTTTCCTGGAGATGGTCTAAAATCATTATAAGGATCTTCGGCATTGATTCGGCATTCGATAGCATGTAATTGTGGTAAATAGTTTTTACCTGAAATAGGCACGCCTGCAGCAACTAAAATTTGCTCGCGAATCAAATCGTAGTCAATTACTTGTTCGGTAATTGGATGTTCGACCTGAATACGGGTATTCATTTCCATAAAGTAGAAATTACGGTGTTTATCCACTAAAAACTCTACCGTTCCTGCGCCTTCATATTTAATGTATTCAGCAGCTTTAACAGCGGCTTCTCCCATTTTAAAACGCAACTCATCGGTCATAAATGGCGATGGCGTTTCTTCGGTTAGTTTTTGATGACGGCGTTGTACCGAGCAATCCCTTTCCGAAAGGTGACAGGCTTTTCCGTACGCATCGCCAACTACCTGAATTTCGATATGACGTGGTTCTTCGATTAATTTTTCTAGGTACATCCCATCGTTTCCAAAAGCGGCTGCCGATTCTTGACGGGCACTTTCCCACGATTTCAGTAAATCTTCTTCTTTCCAAACGGCACGCATACCTTTTCCTCCGCCTCCAGCTGTGGCTTTTAGCATGACAGGAAAACCAAATTCACGTGCCAATTTTAAAGCCTGCTCATAAGATTCTAAAATTCCGACTGACCCAGGAACACAAGGAACACCAGCTTCAATCATGGTCGATTTGGCCGAAGCCTTGTCGCCCATTCTATCAATCATTTCGGGCGAAGCACCGATGAACTTGATACCATGTTCTTGACAAATCTTTGAAAACTTGGCATTTTCGGATAGAAAACCGTATCCAGGATGAATGGCGTCGGCATTGGTTATTTCGGCAGCGGCAATAATACTTGACATTTTTAAATAGGACAAATTACTCGGTGGCGGACCAATACAAACGGCTTCATCAGCAAAACGAACATGCAGGCTTTCGGCATCGGCAGTAGAATAAACGGCAACGGTTTTGATGCCCATTTCTTTACAGGTTCTAATTACGCGAAGTGCAATTTCGCCTCTGTTGGCAATTAATATTTTTTTAAACATCTTTTTTGAATTAGAAAATTAGACAATTTGAAAATTAGATAATTATACGCATCAACACTTCCATGTACGGAAATCCTAAATTGCAAATCTAAAAATCTAAAATTAAGATGGATCGACTAAAAATAATGGTTGATCAAATTCGACTGGCGACATATCGTCAACAAGAATTTTTACTATTTTGCCCGAAACTTCTGATTCGATTTCGTTAAAAAGTTTCATCGCTTCAATAACGCAAAGCACATCTCCTTTTCCGATTGAAGTGCCTACCTCAACAAACATTGGTTTATCTGGAGAAGGTTTACGATAAAAAGTACCTATAATTGGTGATTTTATGGTAATGAATTTTGAATTGTCATCGGCCAAAGGAGCCGATGGCGTTGCAACAACTGGAGCACTTTGTTGTTGTTGGGTTTGTTGTGGCAATGCTTGTTGTGGTGCTTGTTGCACGTAAGTAATTTCTGGAGTGTGTCCTTCTAATGTTGTTCTGATGGTGATTTTAACATCATCCATTTCTAATTTCACTTCTGCAACACCAGAATTGGCTACAAATTTAATTAGGTTTTGAATTTCTTTTAAATCCATAATATGTGTTTTAGTTTTTTATAGTTTGTTTTTTATTTTATAAATTTCCATAATTGAAAAAGGGAAAATTTTGAACAATAATATCAATTAGCGCTGTTGTAAGCCCATTTTAAATAAATCGCACCCCAAGTAAATCCGCCGCCAAAAGCAGCAAATATTAAATTATCACCTTTTTTTAATTGTTTTTCAAAATCAAACAAAAGCAAAGGCAATGTTCCCGAGGTGGTGTTTCCGTATTTCTGAATATTGACCAATACTTTGTCGTCTTCTAATCCGATTCGGCTAGCGGTGGCATCAATAATTCTTTTGTTGGCTTGGTGGGCGACCAACCAATCTACATCATTTTTAGCAAGATTATTGCGTTCTAATATTTTTTCACTAACATCTGCCATTCCAGAGACGGCATATTTGTAAACTGTTTTTCCGTCTTGAAAAACAAAATGTTGTTTGTTCTCGACGGTTTCTTTTGATGGAGGCAACAAGGATCCGCCGGCTTCAATTTTCAAAAAATCTCGTCCAACACCATCGCTTCTCAAGTATTCATCTTGAAGTCCTAGCCCTTCATGATTGGGTTCAAATAAAACGGCACCAGCACCATCGCCAAAAATAATACACGTTGCACGATCGGTATAATCTATTATGGAAGACATTTTATCGGCACCAATTAGCAAAACTTTTTTGTACTTCCCTGACTGAATGTAAGCTGCTGCTGTTGACATTCCGAATAAAAACCCCGAACAAGCTGCTTGTAAATCATAAGCAAATGCATTAACTGCGCCTATATTTGTCGCAACAAAAACAGCTGTTGACGCAACAGGCATATCGGGTGTGGTGGTAGCCAAAATGACCAAATCAATGGTTGCGGGATCGATATTTTTTTTGGCAATCAAATCTTCTGCAGCTTTTATCGCCAAAAAAGAGGTGCCTTTTGTTGCATCTTTTAAAAGTCTTCTTTCTTTGATTCCGGTCCTAGAAGTAATCCATTCATCGTTGGTTTCGACCATGGTTTCTAGTACTTTGTTCGTCAACACAAAATCTGGAACATATCCTCCGACAGCAGTAATTGCGGCTGTAATTGTACTCATAGGGCTGTGTGTGTTTTTTCTAATTTTTAATTCAGAAAAGTTGTTGAAATTACAAAAAAATTTCTAAAAAAAATCTTTTGTTTTGGCATATTTGAACTTTAGGTTTTAACCAACAAAAAAAACCCTCACGGTGTGAGAGTTTAAATATTGTTGTGCTATAAATTATTACGCAGCTGCAACAGACTTGTCGATAACAACTTGTCCTCTGTAGTACATTTTTCCTTCATGCCAGTAAGCTCTGTGGTACAAATGTGCTTCTCCTGTAATTGGACAAGTTGCGATTTGAGCAGCGGTTGCTTTGTAATGTGTTCTTCTCTTATCTCTTCTTGTTTTCGAGATTTTTCTTTTAGGATGTGCCATTTTACTATATTATTTATCCGTTAATAGTTGTTTTAATTTGTCCCAACGTGGGTCTATTGCTTCTTGTTTTTTTTCTTCTTTTTTAACTTTGACTTTGAGTTCATTTAGTTTGTCTAGCGCTTCCGATTGTAAAGTGCCGTCTTTGATGCCTGGATGCACTCTTTTTAATGGAATAGAAAGCACAATCATTTCATAAATGTATTGTGAAACGTCTATTTGATGCTCACCATGAGGCAAAATCAAAAGCTCATCATTGTCATTATTGAATTCCTCCCCAAATTGAACGACCAATTTAATTTTTCCTTTTATGGGCATATCAAACATTTCGTTTGTCAAATCACAAGGCACGTGAATACTGCCTTTGTGTTTAAAATTAAGCTCCATAAATGTGCTTTTCTTTTCAAAAACCAAATTTACTTTGATGTTTGAACTTTCAAATTCATCGTACTCAAAAATTGCAAAGAACGCTTTATTTATTTGATACTCAAACTGATGTTTCCCCAGCTTTAATCCTATAAAAGGAATTAAAAATTCATTTAACTGCTTCATCGTAACAACAATTTGTTTCCTTTATAAAGGAGTGCAAAGATATACATTTATTACAAATTCAAAAGGGTTATCAACCTTTTTTTGTTTATAAGTGTTTTTCTTTTGTTTTTAATGGCTTTTTGCTGATTTCGGTATATTGATTTCTCGAATTGTAAATGTCAATCGCCAAATAAACTGCTTCTTTAAACGAGTTGAAATCAGCAACACCTTTTCCTGCAATATCATAAGCAGTTCCATGATCTGGCGAAGTTCTAATTTTATCTAAACCTGAAGTGTAGTTAACTCCATTACCGAAGGATAGGGTTTTAAACGGAATCAATCCTTGGTCGTGATAAGTAGCAATCACAGCATCAAATTTTTTATATTGCCCACTTCCAAAAAAACCATCTGCTGAATAAGGTCCAAAAACCATTGTTCCTTTTTCGAACATTTTTTTGATGACTGGTTTTATGATCTCTTCGTCTTCTTTTCCAATTACACCGCCATCGCCAGCATGCGGATTCAATCCTAAAACTGCAATTTTTGGTTTATTGATACTAAAATCTTGTATTAAAGATTGACGAACCGTTTCGATTTTTTGTTTGATTAAAGCTTCGGTCAAATGCGATGCAACTTCGTTTACCGGAATATGGTCGGTCAATAGTCCGATTCTCAAATTGTCTTGCACCATCAACATCAAAGCATTACCTTCTAACTCTTGGTTCAAATAATCGGTATGTCCCGGAAATTTGAATTCTTCTGACTGAATGTTGTATTTGTTGATTGGCGCAGTGACCAAAACATCAATCAATCCGTCTTTAAGGGCTTTGGTTGCGGCCACAAATGACTTAATCGCATACTGACCAACAATGGGATCATTCACGCCGTACTCTAAAGTAAATCCTTCGCGCCAAATGTTCAAAACATTGATTTTTCCGATTACCAACTGGTCCAAACGATCAATGCCGTGCAACATGGTTGTCGATTCAAAACTTTTTTTAAGAAAAGATAAGGTCTTTACGTTGGCAAAAATAACCGGCGTGCACAATTCTAACATTCGCGTATCTTCAAATGTTTTGAGTACCACCTCGCTTCCAATACCGTTCAAATCTCCAATTGAAATTCCAACGATGATATTTTCTGCTTTTTTCATTATTACTTCAGGTTATTTATTGCTAATTTTGAAGTGCAAATTTAGTAAAATAAAACAAGAAATGTTTACAGGAATTATAGAATCACTCGGCGTTATTCGCGCGCTAAAAAAAGACAACGACAATCTGCATATTACCATTGCTACATCGTTGACAAATGAATTAAAAATTGACCAAAGTGTGGCGCATAATGGCGTTTGTCTTACTGTTGTAGGCATTAATGACAATGAATATGTGGTTACGGCGATTCGCGAAACTTTAGAAAAAACAAATATTAGCGATTGGAAAGTGGGAAATACCGTTAATTTAGAACGGGCCATGCGATTGGGCGACCGATTGGACGGTCATATTGTTCAAGGACACGTGGATCAAATTGGCATTTGCAAAAATATTGAAAACGCTAATGGAAGCTGGTATTATACATTTGAATACGACGAAAAACCAAAAAACATTACGATTGAAAAAGGATCAATTACAGTAAATGGCGTAAGTTTAACAGTGGTGAATTCACAAAGAAACGAATTTAGTGTGGCTATAATTCCGTACACTTATGAACATACCAATTTTAAAAATTTCGAAATCGGTACAAAAGTCAATTTGGAGTTTGATGTGATTGGTAAGTATGTTGCCCGAATCAACGCATACAAATTATAAAAAAAACTATTTTTTAAAACTTTCTCTTACATTTGGAATAAAATTCTAATTATGAAAAAAATCATTATTTTAGCACTACTTGCATTTGCATCTTTGGGTTTTTCGCAAGAAGTTACTCAGCCTGTGGGAAGTAAATCTATTTTTAATCGCAAACACGAAATTAAAGTTGGCGCTATAAAACTGCTTGCTGGTCCAGTTTTCGAAGGCACTTATGAGTACATTCAGACTAAAGATTTTACTTACGGGGCATCTTTGTTGGTTAATCTAGACAATAGAAATGATTATTACGAAGACTTTTCGATTTCGCCTTTTGCAAGATTTTATTTTCAAGAATCAAAAGAGTTTGGCGCCAAAGGTTTTTTTGTAGAAGGTTTTGCTAAATATAGCATGGGACGAAACAACTATGATGATTTTTGGGATAACTATTCAGAAAAATATACTGCGGCTTCCTTGGGAATTTCCGTAGGAAAAAAATGGATCAATAATAGTGGGTTTGTTTTCGAAATATTAGTAGGTGTTGGTCGTACGTTGGGAAATTCAGACGCTGCGCCTGATGCGCTTTTTCGTGGTGATTTTAATATTGGTTATCGGTTCTAGAAAAATTTATTACGAAACAATTCAAAGCTTTCCTTTTCGGAAGGCTTTTTTGTTTTGAACTCACTTTTTTTAAAACTGGTCGGTAAAGTTTTAAGACGTTGTGTTATAACTTTAAATTTACATTGATTAAAATAGATTTCACATGAAAACACGTGCTGGTTCGCTTTTGCTTGTTATAATTTTTACTCAATTCTTAAATGCCCAATCTTCGACAAGACAAAAAATAGATTTTGATGCCGGTTGGAAATTTCACTTTGGTCACGCAGGAAATCCCGAAAAAGATTTTAATTACAGTATTGCAACTGCTTTTTCGAAATCTGGCAATGCAATAAAAACGGCCATTGATCCAAAATTTATTGATACCACTTGGACAAACATTGATCTTCCGCACGATTGGGCGGTGGCTTTGCCTTTTGTAAATGTTGACAATTTTGATGTACAATCTCATGGATACAAACCTGTTGGAGGCTTGTTTCCCGAAACCAGTATTGGTTGGTACCGAAAGCACTTTACTGTTGAAAAACCTACAAACGATACAAGATTCCAACTTCAATTTGACGGAATTTTTCGCGATGCCAATATTTGGGTAAACGGTTTTTATTTAGGCAACAACAAAAGTGGCTATTTGGGAATCGGCTATGACATCACTGATTTTTTAAATTTCAACAAAGACAATGTGATAGTGGTTCGCGCCGACGCTACCCAATATGAAGGTTGGTTTTATGAAGGTGCCGGGATTTACAGGCATGTATGGCTCAACAAATACAACAACCTGCACATCGCAACCGATGGCGTTTTTGCCCATGCTAAAATACAGAAAAATAATGCTAGTATTTCGGTTGAAACCGAGGTCATTAATGAAAATTTCAGTCCAACTACCTTTACTATAAATTCGTATATCAAAGACCGATTGGGAAAAAAAATAGCTGCTTCAAAAACAGAAACAGTTACTTTGGATGTAAATAAAACAAAAACTTCCAAACAAAATTTTTCGGTGAATAATCCAACACTTTGGTCGCTAGAAAATCCTTATTTGTACCGAATTGTTGTCGAAATAAAACAAAATGGAAAAACAATTGATACACAAACTGTTCCTTTTGGAATTCGAACCATTGCCATCAAATCAAACGGTGTTTTTTTGAATGATAAATTCATCAAATTATTGGGCACCAACAACCACCAAGATCACGCGGGACTCGGTAGTGCCATGCCTGATTATTTGCAGTATTATCGCATTAGTTTACTAAAAAATATGGGCGTAAATGCCTATCGTGCCAGCCATAACGCACCAACTCCCGAATTACTTAATGCTTGTGACAGTCTCGGAATGTTGATGATGGACGAACAAAGATTGTTGAACAGTGGTGCCGAATATACTAATCAATTAGAACGTTTAATCAAACGCGATCGCAACCATGCTTCCGTTTTTTTGTGGAGTATTGGCAATGAAGAAGGTATAATACAAGCAACTTCAAATGGCAAAAGAATAGCCATGACGTTACTTGCCAAACAAAAACAATTGGATCCAACACGAACAAGCACTTATGCGGCCGACTTGCCCAATGTTTTTAATGGCGTAAACGAAGTGATTCCGGTGCGCGGCTTCAATTACCGCCAATATGCAGTTGCTGATTACCACAACGAACATCCCAACCAACCTATCATCGGTACCGAAATGGGAAGCACCGTAACTACAAGAGGCATTTATGAAAAAGATTCGATTCGCGCCTATGTACCGGACCAAGACATCACGGCGCCTTGGTGGGCAAGCAAAGCCGAAGATTGGTGGCAACTTGCAGCAAAAAACGATTTTTGGCTTGGGGGTTTTATCTGGACCGGATTTGATTACCGTGGCGAACCAACACCTTATAAATGGCCCAATGTGAATTCGCATTTTGGTGTTATGGATGTTTGCGGTTTCCCAAAAAACATCTATTATTATTATCAAAGTTGGTGGACAGATAAAGATGTGCTTCATATTGCACCACATTGGAACTGGCCCGAAAAATTGAAATGGGGACAGCAACCAGAACCTGTAGAAGTTTGGGTAAATAGCAATGCCGATAATGTTGAGTTGTTCTTGAACGGAAAAAGTCTCGGCAAAAAAGACATGCCTCGCAATAGTCATTTGAATTGGACCGTCAATTATGAACCTGGGAAATTAGAGGCCATCGCTTACAAAAAAGGCAAAAAGCTAACAGCCAAAGTTGAAACGACCAACCAGCCAATAGAGGTGGTCATTACCCCTTATAAAACCACCATTTTAGCCGACGGAAAAGACGCTACCGTAATTAATGTAAGTGTTATAGATAATGAAGGACGCGAAGTCCCGAATGCGAACAATCGGATTCAGTTTTCAATCACTGGAAACGGAAAAATAATTGGTGTTGGCAATGGCGACCCGAGCAGTCATGAGCCCGATAAATGTGCAGATGGTGCTTGGCAACGCAACTTGTTCAACGGAAAATGTCAAGTCATTGTGCAATCGGGATCTACTGCCGATATGATTCATTTTGAAGCAAAAGCCGTCGGACTCTACCCAGGAGCTACAGATATTGTAACGGTAGCGCCAGAAAAAGCGGTCATGATTTCGAAAGACCCGACTTATGAACTAAAAGGGGAAGCAGCCCAAATCCGACCAGTTGACAAAATGGTTGGCGCAGATATTTCGTTCTTACCAGAATTAGAGGCGAAAGGCATCAAATTTTCAGACAAAGGGGTAGAAAAAGATCCTATTTTAATTATGAAGGAACACGGAATCAACTACATCCGATTGCGAATTTTTAATGAACCTGCCAATGAAAACGGCTATTCGCCAAATCAAGGTTTTTGCGATTTAGAACATACAAAAACAATGGCAAAAAGAGTTAAAGCTGCCGGAATGCAACTTTTACTCGATTTTCATTATAGCGATACTTGGGCAGATCCTGGCAAACAATTCAAACCCAAATCTTGGGAAGGTTTGTCGTTTTCTGAACTAAAAAAAGCACTCTATGATTACACCAAAAAGGTCATGCAAGCTCTGAATGATCAAGGCACGTTACCCGATATGGTCCAGGTTGGCAACGAAATAAATCACGGCATGGTTTGGCCTGATGGTAATGTGAATAATCCTAATGGATTGGCACAATTGTATAATGCGGGAGTTGCTGCTGTAAAAGCAGTAGCGCCAAAAACAACCATTATGTTGCATGTTGCGCTGGGTGGACAAAATGCCGAATCTGTTGATTTTATTGATGGTATGCTAAAAAGAGGGGCGCACTTTGATGTAATTGGCGAATCTTATTATCCAAAATGGCATGGTACGTTGGATGATTTGAGAGACAATTTAGCCGATTTGGCACGCCGGTATAACAAAGATGTAATAGTTGTTGAATATTCACAGTTGAAAGAAGAAGTCAATAAAATTGCTTTCGAAGTTCCTAACGGAAGAGGCAAAGGCACTTGCATTTGGGAGCCTTTGAGTACTTGGGAACCGTTTTTTGACCGGGACGGAAAGTCAAACAAATGGCTGGCAGTTTATGATGAGGTTAGAAGGCAGTTTTTGTTGCAACAAAAGTAAAGAGGTAAAGGAACAAAGGCGTAAAGGAACAAATCTTTAAAGTATTAAAATTTTATCTTTATCTCTTTGCAACTTTTTAAATCTTTGCTTTCAACAGCCAGTTTTTCATACTAACTTCTTGTTCGATGATGTCTTTCAATTCCGTAATGCCTACACGATCTTGTTTCATCGAATCTCTATGTCTAATAGTAACCGTTTGGTCTTCTAGCGTTTGGTGATCAACGGTAATACAAAATGGTGTGCCCAATGCATCTTGTCGTCTGTAACGGCGACCAACAGCATCTTTTTCGTCATAAGTAACATTAAAATCCCACTTTAAGTCTTCAATGATTTTTCGGGCAACATCAGGCAATCCATCTTTTTTGACCAGAGGCAAAATGGCTGCTTTGGTTGGTGCCAAAACACTTGGCAATTGCAAAACGGTTCTTATCGAACCATCTTCTAAAGTTTCTTCTTTTAATGAATTAGAAAAAACAGCAAGAAACATGCGGTCCAAACCAACCGAGGTTTCTACTACATAAGGTGTATAATTAACATTCTCTTCGGTATCGAAATATTGCAATTTTCGTCCAGAAAATTTTTCGTGGGCTTTTAAATCAAAGTCTGTTCTTGAATGAATACCTTCTAATTCTTTAAAACCAAAAGGAAAATTAAACTCGATATCCGCAGCGGCATTAGCATAATGGGCCAATTTTTCGTGATCGTGAAAGCGGTAATTTTCGTTTCCTAATCCCAAAGACAAATGCCAATTCAATCGGGTATTTTTCCAGTATTCGTACCACTTCATTTCTTCGCCTGGCTTTACAAAAAACTGCATTTCCATTTGTTCAAATTCGCGCATACGAAAAATAAATTGACGGGCAACAATCTCATTTCTGAATGCTTTTCCGGTTTGCGCAATACCAAACGGAATTTTCATTCTGCCTGATTTTTGTACATTCAAAAAGTTAACAAAAATACCTTGTGCCGTTTCTGGACGCAAGTACAAATCCATTGCAGAATCTGCTGAAGCGCCTAATTTTGTACCGAACATCAAATTAAATTGACGCACTTCGGTCCAATTTCTAGAACCTGTTTCCGGATCAGCAATTTCTAATTCTTCAATCAAGGCTTTTACATCTTCGAGGTTCTCATCACCCAAAGATTTGGCCATTCTTGCAAGAATCTCATTCTTTTTTGCAAGGTATTCCATCACGCGAGTATTGGTCGTAACAAATTCGTCACGATTGAATGCTGCACCAAAACGAACACTTGCTTTTTCTATTTCTTTTTCGGCTTTTTGATTGAGTTTTTCGGCATAATCTTCAATCAAAACATCTGCCCTGTATCTTTTTTTCGAATCTTTATTGTCAATTAAAGGATCATTAAACGCGTCAACATGACCCGAAGCCTTCCAAGTTGTGGGATGCATCAAAATTGCGGCGTCTAGTCCAACAATATTTTCGTGCATTTGCACCATCGATTTCCACCAGTATTCTCTGATGTTTTTCTTTAATTCGACTCCGTTTTGTGCATAATCATATACCGCACTCAAACCATCGTAAATTTCGCTTGACGGAAAAATATATCCGTATTCTTTTGCATGCGAAACTACATTTTTAAATAAATCTTCTTGTTTTGCCATAGTGGTGCAAAAATAAAAGTTTTTCTTAATAATCCGCTATTTGTGATTATAAATGCTTGTAAATAAATAACAAAAAATATGGTTTTTCCGTAATTGGCACTTTATGTTTTAAGTAATTTTATGGACATAAACGTAGTGTTATGTTCAAAAACCTTCTTAATTTATTTTTTCCAAAAGTTTGTTCAGGTTGTAAAAACTTTTTATTTGACAATGAATATGTTATTTGCACGCAATGCCGTCATGAAATGCCTTTGACCCAATTTTATCTTAATCCAGAAAACGAAGCGGTTAAAAAGTTTTACGGAAGACTTGATTTGGTTCATGTTTCGTGTTTTTTATATTATCATAAAAAAGGAATTGTTCAAGAAATGATTCACAGTCTCAAATACAGAGGCCACGAAGAAATTGGAACTGTTTTAGCAAATTGGTACGCCGAAGATTTAAAAGACACAGCCGAAATTAAAACCATTGACACGATATTACCTGTTGCATTGCACAAAAAACGAAAGCGTGAACGAGGATACAATCAAGTAGCTACTTTTGGAAAGGCTTTGGCAAAAAAATGGAATATCGTTTATAATGAAGAAATTTTGATTCGGAATCAGTATTCGAAAACGCAATCAAAAAAGACTTTTTTGGAACGAACAACTGTTGCTGAAAATATTTTTGATGTTGTTTTTGACGAAAGTCACCACAACCAACATTTTCTGTTAATCGATGATGTAATGACTACTGGAGCAACTTTAGAAAGTTGTGGTCGAGCAATTTTAAAAATCCCAGGCGCAAAATTGAGCATTATAACGATGGCTTTTTCACATTAATAATTGATTAGATGGTCTGAGCGAACTATAATTTTCTTAAAACATTTCGTTTACACTAAATATAATTGTTATTTTGTGGCTGATAAAATTCGGTTTGTATGCTCAAAATTTACATTAAGTTTTTATTGGTCATTTTGTTTTTGGTAAGCATTGGTTGTGCCAAAAGAGGCAATATTACTGGCGGCGAAAAAGATACGTTAGCTCCGGTTTTGGACGCAAGTATTCCAAAAAACTTTAGCACCAATTTTGACGAAAAAATAATCAAATTGTATTTTAATGAATATGTAAAACTCAAAGACATCAATAAGCAGTTGATTGTTTCGCCACCAATGAATTCGCCACCAGAAGTTTTGCCTGCGAATTCGAGTAAGTTTTTAACCATAAAAATCAAAGACACTTTACAACCCAATACTACCTATAGTTTTAATTTTGGCCAAAGCATTCAGGACAACAACGAAGGCAATCCCTATTCTCAATTCAAATATGTTTTTTCGACAGGAAGCTATATTGATTCGCTTTCGATTAAAGGAACTATTAAAGATGCACTTGAGCAAACAACCGATAATTTTGTAAATGTGATGCTTTATGAAAAAAACGATTTGTTTACAGATTCGATTATTTATAAAGAAAAACCGCGTTATGTAACTAACACTCTAGACAGTTTAACCACTTTTAAAATAGAAAATATAAAGGCAGGCAACTATCTTTTGGTTGCCGTAAAAGACAGTAACAAAAACTATAAATTTGATCCGAAAAGTGATCGAATTGGTTTTTACAGTCAGCCAGTAACAGTGCCAAGCACTGAAAATTATGAATTGGCATTGTTCCGCGAGACACCAACATTCAAAGTGCTAAAGCCCAGTCAAGCCGCAGGAAACCGACTCACGATGGGTTATGAAGGCAATCCAAAAGCAATTGAAGTCTTGTTGAAGAATGGCAACGAAACCATTCCGACGCTGCTTACCCAATTGCCAGACAAAGATTCGGTTAATGTTTGGTTCCAACCTGTGAAAGCAGATTCTTTGCAAATTTTGGTTTCAAAAGAAAAGTTCAATAAAGATTTTTCGGTTAAGATTAAAAACCAAGCACTGGATTCGTTAAAAATAACTGCTGAACAAAGTGGTGTTCTTGAATTTAGATCCACTTTTACTTTAAAATCGGCCACACCATTAGTTCAATTTGATGCAACAAAAATGAGTTTGCGCAACAAGGATTCTGTTCTTGTTGTTTTTACGAATGAATATGATGCGTTTGCACAAAGTTTAAAAATTAATTTTAAGAAGGAGCCTTCCGAACAATATACTTTTGAGCTGCTGCCGGGCGCTTTAACCGATTTTTATGAAAAAGCAAACGATACTTTAAGCTTTAAAATGACCACAAAAAGCACTTCGGATTATGGTAATTTGACACTTAACTTAAAGAATGTCAAACAGTTTCCGATTATTGTGGAGCTGACCGATGCAAAAGGAAAAGTCTTAGCAACTGAGTATTCTGAAAATAATGCAACCGTTATTTTTGAAGGTTTAGAACCCAATAAATTCATGTTACGGGTTATTTATGATGACAATAAAAATAAGGTTTGGGATGCAGGAAATTATCTCGAAAAAAGGCAATCTGAGGCCGTAATTTATTTCCCATCGGCTTTAGATGTGCGTGCCAATTGGGATGTCAATCAGGATTTTGATTTGGGAAACTAAGTTCAAAATCATCGCGGTCGTTCAAAAACCCCAATTTTTTTCTGGCTTCCAGCATTTTATTTTTGTCTAATTCAACTATATAAACACCCGAAACTTCTTGCGGATCGATTAAGTTATTTCCCAAATAATCAATTACTTGCGAATGACCGATGTATTCATGTTGATTGTTGTCAGTGCCAATTCTGTTTGCTCCAATAACATAGCACATGTTTTCTATGGCGCGTGCTTTTAGCAAGATGTCCCAAGCGTTTGTTCTTGGTTTGGGCCAATTGGCGACATAAATTAAGACATCGTAATCTTCGTTATTTCTCGAAAATACAGGGAATCGCAAATCATAACAAATGAGCGGACAAATTTTAATTCCTTTGTATTCGACAGTCAAACGTTCGGTACCAGCGGTGTAAACTTCATTTTCGCTAGCCAAAGAAAACAGATGCCGCTTGTCGTATTTTTGGATTTCGCCCGACGGAAAAACAAATAGCAAACGGTTGTAGTATTTTCCGTTTTCGCAGATAATAACGCTTCCCGTGATTGCGCAATTTTTGGTTCTTGCGATGGTTTTCATCCAGTTAACTGTATCACCGTCAATGGTTTCGGAAATATTTTGGGGCTTCATAGAAAATCCTGTGGTAAACATTTCGGGCAAAACAATCAAATCAACATCCGAAGGAATTGTGCTGATTTTCCGTGCGAAATTATCGCGGTTGGCTTTTGCGTTTTCCCAGATTAGGTCGGTTTGGATTAGCGCTATATTCATGTTTTTGTAATCTTTTATAGCCACAGATTCGCAGATTTTTTTATGCTAAATTAAGCTGTGCATCCGTAGCCATAAATTTTCTAATTACCCAAATTATTTAATTGTAATCTCATCAATAAAAATAAAAGCATCGCCGCCAAACCCTTGGTGCCATTGCGGCAATCCACCGTAATTGTAGGCTTTAACTTTGATATATCGGGCATTTACTGGCGCAACGTTGGAACGAAAAGGAATAACAGTGGTTTTGTCTATTTTTGGGTCAAGAATGTTGTCAATGGCTTCCAATAGCATAAAATTGACGTTGTCAACTGAGATATAATATTCGACTTTTGTGGGCATTAAAATCCATGATCTTGAATCTTGAAGAAAGTTAGCTGAAATTTCAGTGACCTTGGTTTCTTTTTGTAAATCGATAGTCGCTTCCAAATCCTGACTTTGATAGCCTTGCCAATCGCCTTTGCGCCAGTTTTCATCGCCAAAAATGCCGTCAATCAATCCTTCTGGTCCTCCAGCATGGTATTGTCGGTTGTATTTTGATTGGAGATTGATGGTGTAATTGTTTGGTTTTTTGAAAAAAGTGGCGGAAACATGAGTACTTCCTCCAAGTCCAGCTTCTAAAGGGAATACCGAATAAGCGGTAACTGTAGAAGTATTATTTATTTCAAACGGTGCTGCGTACACTTTAAAATCTGAACTCTTTTGAGATTCATCTTCAACTTTATATTTTATTAAATTTGGTCTGTAACTTTTATCGAAATTATCATTTTCTAAAGAAATCAATAATTTATCTTTGAATGTTTTGCTTTCTGCTTCAATTACGGGAACTGGAATAATAATACGACAATCAAATGCTCCACTTTCGAGTTTTGATGGATGAACTCCAAAATACTTTCTATGTTCCAGAGAATTTTCAGCACTAATTTCTTCAGAAGTTCCGTCTTCAAAATTAACTTTTGCTTTTTTGAAATAAGGATTTGTCAAACTCCATTCGGCATTTCCAGGCGTCACGGCATAAATTCCTATAGAACTCAACACATACCAAGCGCTCATTTGTCCGCAATCTTCGTTTCCAATCAATCCGTCGGGCGTATTTTTGTAAAATTCGTTTAGAATGTAATGCACCTTTTCGGTTGTTTTTTCTGGTTTTCCGACATAGTTATACAAATACGCCATGTGATGCGATGGCTCGTTTCCGTGCGCATATTGTCCTATCAATCCCGTAACATCAACTTGTTCGCGACCGGTTGTTTTGGATTCGGCGTTGAACATGACGTCGAGTTTGGCGTCAAACTTTTGGGGTCCTCCATAAGCTGCAATCATTCCTGTAATATCTTGCGGAACAAAAAAAGTATAGTGCCAAGCATTTCCTTCTGTGAAATTATTGTTGACTTCGCGCGGGTCAAATGGTTTTTCCCATCCACCATTTTTCTTGGGTCGCATAAAACCTGTTTTCCAATCGAAGGTATTTTTCCAATTTTGGGAACGTCTCATGAAATATTCGTAATCTTCTTTTTTGTTTATAATTTGGGCCATTTGTGCGATGCACCAATCGTCATATGCATATTCTAAAGTTTTAGAAACGCTTTCGTGTTCGTCGTCAATAGAAATAAAACCACTCTTTTTGTAGGCATCGAGTCCGAGATGATCAAGCATTGCGCTGTGTTTTGCGGCTTCGAATGCTTTTTCATAATCAAAACCTGTAATGCCTTTTGCCATTGCATCGGCCATTACTGAAACCGAGTGATAACCAATCATGCAGTCGGTTTCATTGGAAGCGAGTTCCCAAACCGGTAATCGTCCACCTTGTTCGTATTGTTTCAGAAATGTGTTTATAAAATCAGCAGTGCGCTTTTTTTCTATTAATGTATATAAAGGATGCGCCGCACGAAACGTGTCCCAAAGCGAGAATACAGAGTAGTAATCAAAACCTTCGGCAACATGAATTTTGTTGTCTCGCCCACGGTATTTTCCGTCGATATCCTGGGCGATGTTGGGTTGCATCATCGTGTGGTATAATGCGGTGTAGAAAATCGCATTTTTATCTTTATTGTCAGAAGTGACTTCTATCTTGGAGAGCGCTTTGTCCCAGGCAAGTGCTGCTAGTTTTTTTGTTTTTTGAAAATCCCAGCCTTTTATTTCGGACATGTTTAATTTTGCGCCTTGATAAGATGTTGGCGAAAGCGAAACTTTTACTAAAATTTTGTCCCCTTTTTTTACTTCCGTTGAAAAACTCAACGCCAATAAACTTCCTGTAAAAAATGTATCTGAAACCTTCGCTGGTGCGAAAGCGTTGTTGGTGACTTTTGTAATTTTCAGCGGCACGTTAAATTCAATTCGTGCATAAACATTTTGGTCTCGTGCCCAAGCCTCGCTTCGACGAAAAACTTCAATAGTTTTACTGTCGATAATTCGAACTTCGCCCATCAATAATTTATCACGATGGTTCAAATCTAAAATAATATTAGCCTGACCGTTTTTGTTGAATCTGTATTGATGCATTCCAACTCTTGTGGAAGCCGTTAGTGCCACATCGATATCATGTTTGTCGAGTTTTACAGCATAAAATCCGGCGGAAGCTTTTTCGTTTTGATGCGAAAATGTCGAAGCATATTCTTTGTTGGCAAATGAAGGTTCGCCCATTGTTGGCATAAGCATAATATCGCCAAAATCTGAAACGCCGGTTCCGTTGAGGTGCGTATGCGAAAAACCAAAAATGATGCTGTCAGAATAATGATAACCTGAACAACCGTCCCAACTGCCGTCAATACGGGTGTCGGGCGACAATTGTACCATTCCGAATGGCAATGTTGCTCCTGGAAAAGTATGTCCGTGGCCGCCAGTTCCTATAAAAGGATTCACGTGTTTTGCATAATTTTGCGAGAAAATTGCCGTCGAAAGCAACAGCAACAGCACTGAAAGTAAATATTTCATTGTAGAAGGTTTGTTGTTCAAATATAAGGAATTTTCTGCTGAACGTAAGCGTTAGGGATGGGTGCGGAAATCCTGACATTGTTATTTCTCCGGTTCTACGGGTTGACAATCGTGCTGCAATGTCAGATTGGAGCGACAGCCCGACCCGAAGGGAACGCCCAAAAACAGCATCAGGTAAGCAAGGAATGATTTTTGAATTTGTGGCGGACTTTTTAAAATGATGCCAATTGGGTCGTGTGCAAAAAAAACGCATCTTGATTAAAAAACGCGTTTTGATTGATTATTGGAGATTTTGTCCGGATTTATTTGATACTTGCTGATAAATATTCTCTATTCATTTGTGCAATATATTCTAGTGAAATTCCTTTTGGACATTCGACTTCGCATGCGCCAGTATTGGTACAGTTGCCAAAACCTTCGTCGTCCATTTGTTTGACCATATTTAAAACGCGGTCTGTTGCTTCGACTTTACCTTGTGGCAAAAGTGCGTATTGCGAAACTTTTGCGGCGACAAAAAGCATGGCTGATGCGTTTTTGCAAGTGGCCACGCAGGCGCCACAACCTATGCAAGAAGCGGCATCGAAAGCCCTGTCGGCGTCGTGTTTCGGAATCAAAATTGCGTTGGCGTCAAGTGTGTTTCCGGAGGTATTAACAGATACAAATCCACCAGCGTGTTGTATTCTATCAAAAGCACTTCTATCTACTACCAAATCTTTGATAACTGGGAATGCTTTGGCACGAAACGGTTCTATATAAATTGTGTCACCGTCTTTGAACATACGCATGTGCAATTGGCAAGTTGTTACAAGACGATCTGGGCCGTGTGCTTCTCCATTGATAAACAAAGAACACATACCGCAAATTCCTTCGCGACAATCGTGGTCAAAAGCGACAGTATCTTCGCCTTTGGTAGCCAATTGGTCGTTCAAAATGTCTAACATTTCTAGAAAAGACATGTCTGGTTCGATGCCGTCAATCGGATAATCAACTAATTTTCCTTTGTCTTGGGCGTTTTGCTGACGCCATATTTTTAATGTAAGTTTCATCCTTTATTGTTTGAAAGTCTTAAGGTCAATGGTCTTAAATTTTAAGAAATTTGACATGCGACAATTTATTTATAACTACGTTGTACCAATTTGACATTATCAAAAACCAACTCTTCTTTGTGCAAAACGGCATCACTTGGACTACCTTTGTATTCCCAAGCAGCTACATAAGCGAAGTTTTGGTCGTCGCGTTGTGCTTCGCCGTCTGCTGTTTGGTATTCTTCGCGAAAGTGACCACCACAAGATTCGTTTCTGTGCAAAGCATCTTTGGCAAATAACTCACCTAGTTCAAGAAAATCGGCTACGCGCAAAGCTTTGGAGAGCTCTGGATTCAATCCGTTTGCTGTTCCAGGTACTTGTACGTTTTTGTAAAAATCTTCGCGAATGGCTGCAATTTCTTGTTGAGCTTCGGTTAATCCTTCTGCGTTTCTCGCCATTCCGACTTTATCCCACATGATTTTTCCTAATTTTTTGTGGAAATAATCAACAGGTTTGTTGCCTTTAGCGTTCATCAAAACATCTATTTGCGCACGAACATTGTTTTCGGCATCAATAAATTCTTGTGTTTCGGTTGAAATTTTTCCGACTTTGATGTCTGGTGACAAATAATCTCCAATCGTATAAGGCAATACGAAATAACCGTCTGCTAAACCTTGCATTAAGGCAGAAGCACCCAATCGGTTAGCTCCGTGATCAGAAAAATTGGCTTCTCCAATGGCAAAACAACCAGGAATGGTAGTCATCAAATTATAATCAACCCAAACGCCACCCATAGTATAATGTACTGCTGGATAAATCATCATTGGTGTTTGGTATGGATTTTCGTCAACGATTTTCTCATACATTTGAAACAAGTTACCATATTTACTGGCAACGACGTCAGTCCCTAATTTTTTTACTAATGCCTCATCATTGACATCCAAATGTTTTACTTTGGCTTGGTCTTTTCCGTAGCGCAAAATGGCTTCAGCAAAATCTAAATATACTGCTTCACCAGTTTTGTTAACTCCAAATCCAGCATCACATCTTTCTTTTGCTGCACGAGATGCAATATCACGAGGCACTAAATTTCCGAAGGCAGGATAACGGCGTTCTAAATAATAATCCCTATCTGCTTCGGCAATTTGTGTAGGTTTCAATTTTCCTTCGCGAATGGCTTTGGCATCCTCCAATTTTGCAGGAACCCAAATTCTTCCGTCATTACGCAAAGATTCTGACATTAAAGTCAGTTTTGATTGGTGTTCACCAGAAACCGGAATACAGGTTGGGTGAATTTGTGTATAACAAGGATTGGCAAAATAAGCCCCTTTTTTATGAATTTTCCAAGAAGCCGTTACATTGCTTCCCATGGCGTTTGTAGAAAGAAAAAATACGTTTCCGTAACCACCAGATGCAATAACAACAGCATGTGCTGAATGTCTTTCGATTTTTCCGGTTATCGAATCACGAGCGATTATTCCGCGTGCTTTTCCGTTTACAATAACCAAATCAAGCATCTCGTGACGGTTGAGCATTTCTATTTTACCACGACCGATTTGACGGTTCATTGCAGAATATGCTCCCAATAGCAATTGCTGCCCAGTTTGTCCTTTAGCATAAAAAGTTCTGGAAACTAGTGTTCCACCAAAAGAACGATTGTCCAAAAGGCCACCATATTCTCTAGCCAATGGCACTCCTTGCGCCACACATTGATCGATGATATTGGTAGAAACTTCGGCCAAACGGTGCACATTGGCTTCACGAGCACGGTAATCGCCACCTTTTACGGTATCATAAAATAATCGAAAAGTAGAATCTCCGTCGCCTTGGTAATTTTTTGCTGCATTGATGCCACCTTGTGCAGCAATAGAGTGCGCGCGACGAGGTGAATCTTGATAACAAAAAGCTTTAACATTATAACCTAATTCAGCCAATGTTGCAGCAGCTGAGCCACCAGCAAGACCAGTACCAACTACAATAATATCGATATTGCGTTTGTTGGCTGGATTGACTAAGTTAATATGATCTTTATAATTCGTCCATTTATCAGAAATTGGACCGTTTGGAATTTTTGAATCTAATGCCATAATAATTAATTATTAAAGTGATGAAATAATGCAATGAAGATGAATCCAAACGGAACTACAATTGCAAATCCATACGCAAATTTTTGTAATCCCTTAGAATATTTGTTATTGAAACCGACCGATTGAAACGAGGAGTTGAATCCGTGCCACAAGTGCAACGAAAGAAATATAAAAGACAAGCAATACAAACCTGTTCGGATAGGGCTTTCAAACTTGTGAACCAATTCTGGAAAATAGCGCTCGGTTTCAATTGGACTGACTTCTATATATTTGTAAACCATCTCAGGCACCCAAAAATCATAAAAATGTAATCCCAAAAAAGCCAAAACTACCGATCCTGAAATGATCATGTTTCTCGACATCCAAGAAGCATTTGCCGCACCATTGTATTTTGTATAGCCAATTTGTCTGGCACTTCTGTTTTTAAAATCCAAAACAAATCCCATAATAAAATGAAAAATAACGCCGACAATCAAAATGGGTTGAATAACAAATTGAACCAACGGATTATTACCCATAAAATGAGAAATAGAATTGAATGTATCTGAACTAAAAACCGAAGTGGTGTTGATAAAAAAATGCTGCGTTAAAAATAAAATTAAGAAAAGTCCTGAAAGCGCCATGGCGACTTTTTTTGCTAGCGATGACTTTAATAATGCAGATTTTGCCATAATATTTGTTTGTAGTGTTTAAAAAATCACACAAAAATACAGCTATTTACAAAATACTACAACCTTTTCGCACTAATTTATAATGAATTTAAAATGTTTTTTAACAATGCTTAACTAGTATTTGAAATTCGACGTTGATTGTTTCTGTTTTGCAACTAATTATTAAATCCAACTGCTTTTTTTAATGACTTCAACGACGAAAGTTGGTATTAAGTAGTAGTGGCTGTTTGTTCCAAAATTATTAATTTTCTTGAGTACGAATTCATAAAAATTAAGAAGATTGTTTTATCTAGCAAAAAAACTTTCGTTTTTAGAACAGCATTGTATTTTATAACTAGTCCTAAATAATCGATACAGATTATTAGACAAAAATGCTTTATTTTTGTTGTGTTGAAGTTACAAAAATGCCATCTGATTTTCTGTCTTCTTTTTTTGGGAATTGCATCACGACACATGAGCCGCATCCGAAAAAACATAAAATAACGTCATTTGGCTGATTGCGGCCTTTTTAGTTTGTTGTAACTTTGTTTAGAAAAAGTAGTTTACTAGCTAAAGCGACGATAGAACTTTATAAACTTAAAATCAAAAGTATGAAATACCATCCAATCGACCGACAATTGTATATAAAAAACCGCGCGAAATTTACTGCGCAAATGAAACCCAATAGCGTTGCTGTTTTCAATTCTAATGATATTTATCCTGTTTCGGCAGATTCAACTTTGCCATTTGCACAACACCGAGATATTCTCTATTTGTCTGGAGTGGACCAAGAAGAAAGCATTTTGCTGCTTTTTCCAGATGCACCTTATGAAAACCAACGTGAGATTTTATTCCTTAAAGAAACCAGCGCACACATTGCCGTTTGGGAAGGCGAAAAATTGACCAAAGAGCGGGCTTTTGAAGTTTCGGGCATCAAAACCGTATATTGGCTGACTGATTTTCATAAAGTTCTCAACGAAATGATGACGTATTGTGATACGATTTACATCAATACCAACGAGCATTATCGCGCTGTAGTCGAAACAGAAACCCGTGAAGCCCGTTTTGTCAAATGGTGGAAAGAAAAATATCCAGCGCATCAAGTGGCAAAAAGCAATCCGATTTTGCAACGCATCCGTTCAGTCAAAGAAAGCGAAGAATTGGATTTGATTCAGAATGCGTGTGATATTACCGAAAAAGGCTTCAGAAGACTGCTCTCTTTTGTAAAGCCCAATGTAATGGAATATGAAATTGAAGCCGAATTGATTCACGAGTTTGTACGCAACCGTTCTCGAGGTTTTGCTTATACGCCAATTATCGCTTCTGGCAACAATGCCAATGTTTTGCATTATATCGAAAACAACCAACAATGCAAAGCAGGCGATTTGATTTTGCTGGACGTTGCCGCCGAATATGCCAATTACTCGAGTGACTTAACGCGTACAATTCCGGTTTCTGGACGTTATTCTGATCGTCAAAAAGCAGTTTATAATGCCGTTTTGAATGTAAAAAATGAAGCTACAAAAATGTTAGTTCCGGGCACGCTTTGGAAACAATACCATTTAGAAGTTGGAAAAATAATGACTTCAGAATTGTTGGGTTTGGGATTGATTGACAAAGCCGATGTTCAGAACGAAAATCCAGAGTGGCCAGCTTATAAAAAATATTTTATGCACGGCACATCGCATCACATGGGCTTGGATACGCACGATTATGGTTTGTTGCACGAACCGATAAAAGCCAATATGGTTTTTACAGTAGAGCCAGGTATTTATATTCCAGCCGAAGGTTTTGGTATTCGATTGGAAGACAATGTTGTAGTTCAAGAAAGCGGCGCGCCTTTTAATTTGATGCGCAATATTCCGATAGAAATTGACGAAATCGAAGGTTTGATGCATTGATTTTGGAGGAAAGAAGAAAGAGAAAGAAGAAAGAGAAAGAAGAATGAGAAGAGAGAAAAGACGGTTTGCGAAAGTGAGCCGTTTTTATTTCAATAGTCACAATTTCGCTTTTTAATCTACTTCCGCTTAAAAGATTTAATTCTATTTTTGTAAAAATAAATGCATGCTTTGAAACAACTTTTCTACAAAAACACTTCTATCGCTTTCAGCGACTTTGGTAAAGGAACCGCTGTAGTTTTGCTCCATGGTTTTTTGGGAAGCCAACAAATGTGGCAATATTTTGTACCTGAATTGTCCAAGAGAAATCGTGTTATTACAATCGATTTATTGGGTCATGGCGCAACAGAAAGTAGGGGATACGTACATGCAATGGAAGACAATGCCGATGTGGTGCACGAAGTCTTAACGGCGTTAAAAATTAGAAAAGCCATATTTATCGGGCATTCGATGGGCGGTTATGTGGCTTTGGCTTTTGCCGAATTGTATCCTGACTATGTAAAAGGTTTGGTTTTATTAAATTCGACTTCAAGGGCCGACAGTGACGAAAAGAAAAAAAACAGGGAAAGGGCTATTCAGGCGGTGAAACAAAATTATGTGAGTTTTGTGCGGTTGTCAATTGCCAATTTATTCAGCGAAGATAACAGAGAACGGTTGGTTAGCGAAATCGAAAACACAAAAATTGCAGCTTTAAAAACACCACTTCAAGGGATTGTAGCTTCGCTTGAAGGGATGAAAATCCGCAAAGACCGAGAAGTTTTACTTCATTTTTCCAATTATCCAAAAATGCTAATCTTGGGAAAAAAAGACCCTGTTTTGAATTATAATGACAATCTCGAACAAATAGAAAACACCACTGTTGAGTTACTTAGTTTTCCCGACGGGCACATGAGTCACATCGAAAATAAAGAAAAATTATTAAAAGTTTTAGTGGATTTTATTAAGAAAATTTAGTCTAAACTTTTTCTTCAAATGCAATAGTAGGGTCTAATATTTCATTTAACAACAAAACCATTTGCTCCAAATAAGGCAACATGATTTCTTCGTTAATAATGGAACGCGTTTCGGAACCTTCTTTAAATCCAAACGGCAAAAAACCGGATTTTAAATTTTTGAAAGAAATGATTCCAGCTTCAACGACTTTGTTTTCGGCTTCTTTTTGAAACATAAAAGCATAAGCCAAAATTTGAATGATTTTATCGTTTTTAATATCTTGGGTCAATTTATCCCAGGTTTTCAAAGTGACATTAGGTTTGTCAACTTTACCTGTTTTATAATCGATGATTCTAATTGTACCATTGCGTTCTTCAATGCGATCCACTTTCCCGCCAATTTTGACCGGAAATGGCAAACTAGGATGTTCCAAAATAGCTTCGCAACTTCTTTCTAAATGCAATATTTTTATGACATCTCTATTTTTGATGTTTTCCAATTCGATTTTCAAAAAGTTGGAAACATTGCGTTTTGCGACTTCAAAAGCCAATAAATTTCTGCCTTTTTTGATTTCTCCTTCTTTATAAATGGCTTTAAATTGTTTCAATACGGCAGCATCTAAAAGCGTAAAACAATTCGAAATATCTTGTTCCGATAAAAATTTTCCGATCAAAGGGGTGTATAAATCTTCTAAAGTTTCGTGAATTATGGTTCCTAAAGTATTGAGCGCAATGGTCTCTTCGACTTCTTCAATGTCGCCTATCTGTACTATTTTTTGGAAATAAAAGTCAATTGGATTCCGAATATAACTGGTTAAAGCCGACGGAGAAAATCCTTTTTCGGCAATTTCTTTCAGCCGTAGCATCACGCGTTCTGATTTTGGAATCACCATAGGTTGATAGGCTGTTTCGGGCAAAACCGCATTATAAATTTCGTGTGTCAAAATGTGATGATCTTGTTTTTCTACTTCTAATTGAGTAATAAAACGGCTTTTTTCGCCTGCATCCAATCCTTCACTTTCGGTATTGTAAAGTAAATAAATGTTTTTGGCGCGTTGCAATAAATGGTAAAAATGATAGGTATAAATCGCATCTTTTTCTTTAAAAGTAGGCAAACCCATTTCGCGTTTTACATCATAAGGAATAAAGGAATTCATTGATTTTCCCGCCGGAAATTTGCCTTCATTCATTGCTGTTACAATTACGGTATCAAAATCCAAAACACGGCTTTCTAATACTCCCATAATTTGTAAACCATTTAGCGGTTCGCCTTCAAAAGCGACCTCTGCCAGATCAATTACTTGTTTGTAAATGGCATAAAGTGTTTCAATTTTGTCAATGTGTTGGTGTGCTGAATAATAATTAATTAGTTTATTGATGGTTTTGAAAATGGCAAAAACAAAAGCTTTTGTGATTTTTTCTTCTTCATTGTCGTTGCTTAAATTGGCTTTTATGGTTTGCAACAAGGCGGTAATGGTTTCTAAAACCGCAACGGCGCCATTTTCCCATTTTTGAAACAATAAAACAAACAAACTACTTTGATCGGAGTGCAGTTCGATTAGCTTTTTGTGTGTAATAAAAGTATAATTATTGTGATTGATAATATTAACCAAATCGTTGGTTTTCGCGTATGGTTCGACCAAAGGATGTGTCAAAATATCGAGTACATCTTTGTAGTAAAACACATAATTATTGGCATTTCGATTCAAAGCATTGGTGTGCATTTTGAACAATTTTGCAATTAAAATTTGTGCAGGATTGTTTTTGCTCGAATAGCCCATCGTGATGTTTAAAGCGCCAACAGTTGATGGCAAAGCATACAAAAGCGGCACCAATAAATTTTCGTCACCAAGCACAATCGCTACTTTATTTAAAGAGGCCTTGGGGTTTTGGCTGATAATTTTTTCTATTAGACTTCCCGCAATTTTGGCTTGTCCAATTGTTTTTGGCGTACCAATGACTTGGATGTTCTTGGTTTTTGAAAAATCGTCAAACGACCATTCAAAAGGATTGGATTTGTAGTGCTTCCAATTTTCTTTAAAACGACGAAGGAACAAGCCAGCATCATGGTAAGGATCGTTTAAAAAAGTATGGTCTGCATCCCAATACATTTTTGCGGCATCATTGATTATTAGGTGTTGGATTATTTCTTCTTCGGCGGCATTTAATGCATTAAAACCAGCAAAAATAAACTTTTTATTGCTGTTTAATTTAGCAAAAGGAATAAGATTGTTTACCGCTTCACGATAAATCAAACCTTGATAACCAATTCTCTTTTTGAGTAAATGCGCAGAAAGCGATTGATAATAAAGCGGTAATAATTTCCAGAAGTCAATGTATTTTTCGAGTAATGGTGTTTTGTTTTCGACTTCGATTCCCCATTTTTTGATGTCTTCAATGTCTTTGAGATAGGATAATATGTGCAATGGATCTAAAAGATAACGGTCAATTTCATTAAAATCTTGAAGTAGTGTTTTTGCCCAATTGGCAAATAATTCGAAGGACTGTTGGTTATTATCGGTAACTGACAAATAAACGTCGTAGAATTCAAATAATAATTCGATAGGATCTATTGTTCTAACGGTGGCAATATCTTGAATAAAATCTTCAATACTTATAATTTGAGGCGAAAAAACGGTATTGGTGACCTGTTTTTTCAAAGCTTCAATTAAAAATACTTTTGCGCGTTTATTGGGCAAAATTACCATTGTATTAGCAAAATCTGTTGCGTAATTTTTGATTAAAGTTGCAGCAATGTTATCTAAAAAAGAAGTATTTATCATTGTATAAAAATAAAAAAACGCCCCGATAAATCGAGGCGTTTTAGTAACTATTTTAAAGGTGTAATTATTTTACTAATTTCACTTCAACTCTTCTGTTATTTGCTTTTCCAGCGGCTGTTTTGTTGCTGTCGATTGGTTTACTTTCACCAAAACCTGCCGAAGTCAATCGGTTTGTTGAAATCCCGTTTTCGATCAAATAATTTTTAACTGCTGCTGCTCTTTCTTCAGATAATTTTTGGTTCATCGCATCTTTACCATCTGCATCTGTGTGACCTTCGATACTAAAATTAGAAGAAGGATATTCTTTTAAAATAGCAGTGATTGACTGTAATACAGCGAAAGTTTCTTGTTTGAAAGTTGACTTTCCGCTGTTGAACAAAATGGTTTTAGCGTATGCATTCAATTTGTTTACTTGGTCTTCAGAAATTTCTGGGCAACCATTGTTTGCAGCAGTACCTTTGATATTGATACATTTGTCATCTTTATCAAGAACACCATCTCCGTCGGTATCTGGCCATGGACAACCTTGGTTTTCTTTTGGCCCACTAACAGTAGGACATTTGTCAGATTTATCAGTTAATCCGTCACCATCAGTATCAGGACAACCACCAAATGCTTTTAAACCTGCAATTTCTGGACAAGCATCATCTTTATCAGCAATACCATCTTTATCGGTATCAGGACAGCCTTGAAACTCAGCCAAACCAACTACATCAACACATGAATCTTCTTTATCAAGAACACCGTCGCGATCTGTATCAGGACAACCGTTTAATTCTTTTGGGCCTTTAACGTCTGGACAAGCATCATCTTTGTCATAAATTCCGTCATCGTCAGAATCTTTTCCGCCAAATTTGAAAGTCAAACCTGCAAGATGTTGAAAGTGTGTAGGTACACCAGTCGCTCTGGTTTCGTTAGTGTCATTGTCATTGAATGATTTTTTGTAAGTCGTTTGCAAAGACAAGCCAACTGTTTCAGAAAACCAAAAAGTTACGCCAGCACCACCATTAAGTGTTCCTGTTTCATAATCTTCTAACCATGTATAACCACCACCAATATGAAGTGAAGGATCAATGATTTTAGATTTAATTAAATTCATGAAGCTATATTTGATTGTCGCATCAGCAGCATAATAAGATAAATCACCAGGATTAACAGCTAAATAATCTTTAGGATTGGTTTCAGATTGGTAAACCAATTTATCGATTTTGTTAACAGAACCTGTTATTCCCACGCTAAAGCCATCTCCTACGTACCTGCTAATATTGAGGTAAGATAATGAAGGCAAAACATTCCAGTTTTCTTTTACTTTGAATGGCTGATCGAATACACCTGACCCTTCGGCACTTGTTCTAGTGTCAACTGCATTGACTCCAAAAGATAATGACCATGGATTGTCACTGTCTTGTGCCTGCGTAGTTAGTCCGAAAACTAGCAATAGCGCGACAAAAATTTTGTTAAGATTTTTCATACATTAGTTGTTTTAGTTACAAAAATTAATATGCAAAAGTAATGTCTATAATCCTAACAACAAAACGAAATGTTAAAAAAATAACATAAATCTTTGGTAATTTGTCATTAACTTATCACATTTAGTTTTTTTCCGACGGTGACAAAAGCGGTTATTGCTTTGTCTAAGTGTTCTTTAGTATGCGCAGCAGATAACTGTATTCTTATTCTTGCTTTTTCTTTTGGAACTACCGGAAAAAAGAACCCTATTACATATATGCCTTCTTTCAATAGTTCATTGGCCATGTTTTGTGACAGTCTTGCGTCATAAAGCATTACTGGAACTATTGCTGAATCACCATCAATAATATCAAAACCTGCATTTTTCATTCCGCTTTTAAAATAATTGGTGTTCCATTCTAATCGATCGCGCAACGACGTGTCTTTTTCCAACAATTCAAAAACCTTAATAGAAGCACCTACAATTGCTGGAGCCAATGAGTTAGAGAACAAATAAGGTCGGGAACGTTGTCGCAAAATTTCGATGATTTCTTTTTTTCCGGTAGTATATCCGCCCATCGCACCGCCCAAAGCTTTTCCGAGTGTTCCTGTAATAATATCAACCCTTCCCATTACACCTTTTGCTTCAATGGTTCCTTTACCCGTTGCGCCAATAAATCCTGCAGCATGGCATTCGTCAATCATAACCATAGCATCATATTTATCGGCTAAATCGCATATTTTATCCAAAGGGGCAACAACGCCATCCATCGAAAAAACGCCATCGGTAACAATTAATTTAAATCGTGTGCCAGCTTCATTGGCTTTGATTAACTGCTGTTCCAAATCTTCCATATTGTTGTTTTCATAACGATAGCGCGCCGCTTTGCACAAACGGACGCCATCAATAATCGAAGCGTGGTTCAAACTATCCGAAATAATGCAGTCTTGTTCTCCTAATAAGGGTTCGAAAACGCCTCCGTTGGCATCAAAAGCTGCAGCGTATAAAATGGTGTCTTCGGTCTCATAAAATTCAGCTATTTTATGTTCTAAAGTTTTATGAATGTCTTGGGTTCCGCAAATAAATCGCACCGACGACATACCAAAACCGTGACTATCCAAAGCATCTTTTGCCGCTTGAATCACCTCAGGATGCGAAGATAATCCGAGATAATTGTTGGCACAAAAATTCAAAACCTTTGCGCCATTTACTGTGATTTCGGCACCTTGAGGTGAAGTAATGATTCTTTCTGATTTAAAGATTCCGTTGGCTTCAATGGTTTGAAGTTCTGATTGCAGGTGTTGTTGAATTTTTCCGTACATTTTAATAATAGTTGGTATTGGTTTATGCTACAAATTTACAATTTCAATTGGCGTACCTATATATATGAGTGCTTTTTTTACAACTTTAAATCCCATTTTTTCAATTGCAGCTTGGTACTGGTCCACTTGCGTTTGGTATTTGGCTTGGTGCGCACCGGTTTTGTATTCCAAAAGTAAAACTTCATTGTTTTTAGTAACTACCATTCGGTCGGGAATGATGGTGTTGCCTTCTTTTTGGATAATGGTTTGTTCGTTTAAAATGGTATTGCTTTCAAGAAAATATTCGGTAAGTTCAGGATGGTTTACGATTTCTGATATGGTTTGCGCAACCATTGGTTTTTGCTTGATAGTAATCAATCCGCTTTCGATAGCTTTTGTAATGGCCAAGTCAATATCAATTTTGGTTTTAATAAATGATAATATTTCATGAATAATATTGCCGTACTCAATGGCTTCTTGCCTTTGCGTTCCCCACATTAATGCTTCGCGTTGTGCTATTTTAATGTTTTTTGGATCCAGAATTTGAGTAAGAAGCGGAATGGTTTGCGACGTGTCTATCCATGCTTCATTCAACGAGCATTTTTTGGGATCGCCAAAAGAATAATCCAATTTATTTTCGTCGAAAATGCCTTGTGCAATTAGAAATTGAATAAAAAAAGCTGCCATATTATTGGGATAATCGCCTTCTTTTTTGGGCTTTATCATTTGCGAAATAACATACAACTGCTCCTCGGCACGCGTTAGCGCCACATATAAAATATTGACATTGTCTAACAGTTCCTCTTGGTTTTTTTGGTCGTATACTTCTTTTGCATCGCTGCCAAATTCAGCGACGGATTTATTGTTGTCTATTAAAACCTTGGGTAAACCAAAGTCGGTTTCATCGGCATTGAGCCATAATTTGTTTTTGGGTTTATGGTTGTAATCCTCGTCGGCAAAAGGAAAAATCACAACCGGAAATTCTAATCCTTTCGATTTGTGAATCGTCATAATCCGAACTGCGTTTTTGCCTTCAGGTGATGGAATGCTAAATTTGTCGGCATTTTTATCCCAATAACTTAAAAAATCTGAAATTCCAGCTTGGTTTCGAATGTCGCGTTCTAAAATAATATCTAAAAAATATTGAACATATGCATTGCTTTCGTTGGGATTTAAAAACTTTGTTATGATGGTTTCTACCGCTTCATACAATGATTTTTTTCGAACATTTTGAAACGACAAATCGATGCTCGAGGCTTGCAACCATTTTTCAAATTCGACTTCTTTTTTCAGCGCCATTCCTTGCGCAATAAAATCATGAACCGCAATTGCTGTTTGTTGGCTTGCTAAATATTGCAAAAAGTGCGCTTTGGCTTCGATATCACTACTGTTTTTTAAATACCGCAACAAATGAACTATCAATCTGACTTGTGTGGCATTTTGCAACATTAAAGTTTCTGACGATAAAATCGGAATATTTTGTGCTGTCAAATAGGTTGCAATGGCGACACCTTGGCTTCGTTTTCGCGTAAGGATTACAATATCTTGGTATTCAAAACCTTGTAGTTGCACTTTTTGAATCGTATTTAAAGTCGCCAAAACGTACTTTTCGGTTTTATCCAATGCGTCTTCTTCGTCATTTTCTGGATGGGAAGCAGCCACATCATTGATGGGTAAAAAATTAATAGCTACATGACCGCCAATTTTATCGTTTGTTTTTTGATGACTGTGGTTTTCATAAAGGTCTTTATAATCGGCACCAGCATATTCGGCATCAAAAGCTGTTGCTATACGTTTGAAAAACAAATTGTTGAAGTTAATTATTTCTGAATAACTGCGGTAGTTTTTATCCAAATGAGTAACTACTTTCTCGGGATTATTAAACGGATTTTGCTCTTTTGTTAGCGCAATAAATTGTTCTGCCTTGCCACCACGCCAACGATAAATCGATTGTTTTGGATCGCCAACCAGCATCAAAGTACCTTTTTCGCCATCAATTTCACTAGAAGTGGCATTATCGATTAACGGAATTAAATTTTGCCATTGCATTTCAGACGTATCCTGGAATTCGTCAATAAAAAAATGACGGTAACGTTCGCCCAATCTTTCATAGATGAATGGCGCAGGTTGGTTTTGAATTTCGCGGTGGATGATGGCGTTGAATTCGGATATCGAAAGCACATTTTGTTCGGTTTGAATGGCTTTTAATTTATCGCTGATTTCATTGAGCAGTGAAAGTGGTGTGATGTTTTTGAGAAACGCTTTGTAAAAATTTTTCTTTTCGTTGTTGGTATAAACTTGGGCTAAAATCTCAATCATTTTGGGAGCCAACTGTTCAATTAATCCCGTTTCTTTACTTCCTTTTTTGGTTTTAATGTCTTCGATTTGCAAGAATTTATGTTTGTGCTCGCGGTGGTCTTTGGAGATGATAAAATTCAGGTGTTTCGGAAATGTTTCATAAGGAAACGCTTTGGTATCAATGCCATTTTCGTTGATCAAAGCCAAAACTTGGGTTGCCAATTGGATGTTGTTGTTTTCTAAAACTGTAAACAGCTCGGTGATTTTCTTTTTTATGGCTACAAAATCCTCTATTTTTTTATTTTGAAAATGGCTGATGGCTTCACGGTTATTTTCGTTTAAAATCAGTTGACCCGTTTCGAGAATTTCGCGTGATATGTCCCAACTTTTATCGTCATCGGTTTTTTCCATTGTAAAATCAATGAGCAATTTGGTCAGTGTTGCGTCTTCACCCGCTTTTGCAATAATGGCATCGACGGCTTCGGTCAAGAGATTTTCGGTGTCCAAAGTCACTTCAAAAGTCATGGGCAAACTCAAGTCATGGGCAAAAGCGCGAATGACTTTGTGTGTGAACTTGTCGATGGTAGCAATATCAAAAGCAGCATAATTGTGAATCAAATGTTTGATGATGCTTTTTGATTTTTGATGGATTGACGCCACCGAAAGTTGGGTTTCTTGAGACAAGTGTTGCATTAAACCGACGGCTTTTGCGTTTGGATGTTCTTTGGCAAATTCAGACAAACTACCAACAATGCGCGATTTCATTTCGTGCACTGCTTTATTTGTAAAAGTAATGGCCAATATATTGCGGTAAGCATCATTTTTTTTGGCGGTCAGAATAATTTTTAGGTATTCTTTGACCAACGCATAGGTTTTGCCGGAACCAGCAGAAGCGTCGTAGAGTGCGAAAGAAGGTCTTTGCATAAGTGAATTACAGATTGCGCAATTAGTGCGGTTTTGATTTTTGAAATTATTGCCTAGCCCCGATTGTATTGGAAATCCTTTTGCTGCCTTCTTTAGGCAGTAAAAGATTGAAAAGGAAAGCGGGAATAAGCTTTTGATTTAATTAATAAAAATATAACAACCTCAAATTTCTAATTCCAAAGTTAAATGTTTAAATTTGAATAATATATTTATAAACCATTAAAACTTCATAATTATGGCTTTTGATTTACCAAAATTACCTTATGCGTACGACGCACTAGAACCACATATTGATGCACGCACGATGGAAATTCATCATACAAAACATCATAATGCTTATACTACCAACCTTAATGCGGCTATTGCTGGCACCGATTTGGATGGTTTGACGATTGAAAATATTTTAATTAATCTGGACAAAAAAAACGCGGCTGTTCGCAACAATGGCGGTGGTTTTTACAATCACAATCTTTTTTGGACGGTAATGTCACCGAATGGTGGCGGATTGCCTGCTGGTGATTTGGCCGAAGCTATTGAGAAAGATTTTGGCACTTTTGAAGAATTCAAAGCCAAATTTGCAAAAGCGGGTGCTACACAATTTGGTTCAGGTTGGGCTTGGCTCTGTGTGCAAAAAGGAGGTAAATTAGAAGTTTGCGGCACAGCCAATCAAGACAATCCATTGATGCCAGAAACGGGTTGTGGTGGTACACCAATTTTGGGAATGGATGTGTGGGAACATGCTTATTATTTGAATTATCAAAACAGAAGACCCGATTATATCGAAGCCTTTTTTAATGTTATCAATTGGACAGAAGTTGCCAGAAGGTATGCTTTGGAGAAATAGTCGGATTTAAGAAAATAGAATTAGGAAAAAAGACAGGAGTTGAAATAGCTGCTGTCTTTTTTTTAGGCTAGAATTAACTTGTGTCAAATTTTTTATTTTTTAGAAAGTTGCCACAACAAAATTACAGCTGCAGCAATCGTCTGTTTTATTTTAATGAAAGTGGTATGGTTTTTTTTGCGGGCATGATTGCGAAGTGCTATTCCAATAATCTTTTTGTCACACGACTTGAAGCGATTAAAGAAGCTAAAAATCCAAGGGAAGTAATCGTCAAAAACACAATAACCACATTTTGAAATGTAAAGTTGACTGGGTAAGCCAACGTGGATGTAATCATAATCAGCTGAAAATATTGTTGCGCTAACACGACAATACTTCCGATTAGCAAACCAATAATTCCACCAATGGTACTCAATAACGTGCCTTGCAAAAGGAAAATTTTTCGTAAATCTTTAACTTCAACGCCAAGACAATAAAGTGTTTTGAGGTTGTTTTTCTTTTCGAGAATCATCATAATGAGTGCGCCAACCAAATTAAAAAGTACGATTATAATGACCAATGTGAAAATAAGATAAACGGCCATGTTTTCGGTATTCAACATTTTGTACAACGCATCGTTGAGTTGCGCTCGGTTTTTTATGGTTAGTTTTTGATTAAAAATGCTTTGCAATTTTCGGATTACTTGGGCTTCATCGTTTGGCGATTTGAGTTTCAGTTCGATTCCAGACACTTGATTGGGTTTAAAATCCAATAACAATTGTGCTTGTTGTAAATCGCAGAAAACATATTTCATGTCGAGTTCTTCGGTAATCGAATAAATTCCGATTGGCGTTAAAACGGTTTTATTGAATGCGTCTTCCTGCTGTTGAATATCGCCTTTGCCTGCTCTGGGAACATACACTTCAAAAGGATTGTTATAATCAAGAACGCCTACCGATAATTTTTGTGATATTCCCGCGCCAATGACTACTTGCGACGTATTCGGCGCCAGCCATTGTCCGTTAAAAACGCTTTTTTTAATTGCATTTACGATGTTGAACTCGGCATCTACGCCTTTGAGAACAGTGACTTGTTCTTTTCCGTCAAAAACAAAAAGCACCCGTTCTTCGACAATGGCGCTGTAAGCTGCCACGCCATCGATTTTTTTTAGTTGCGCGTTTTGTTCTTTGGATATAAAAAAAGATTTGCCAAAAGTACTGCTTGCTTTCAAATCGGGATCAATCGAATTGGAAAAAGAAAGGCTAAAGTCAATCAAGCCGCTAAAAACCGATAAAACAATAAATAAAGCGGCTGCGCCAAAGATAATTCCCAACGATGCAATACGATTTATAATGTTGATTGCATTGTTTTTGCTAGCGCTTTTCAGATAACGTTGGGCTATGTAAAGAGAAAAATTCAATTTATGATTTTCTTCGGCGTTCTAATAAATCGCGGTTTTCTATTGGATTTTCTTTGGCGGCAAGCGCGTTGTCGATTTTTTCGATATAATCCAATGAATCATCAATATAAAAAGTCAGATTGGGTACTTTGCGCAATTGCAAACGCACACGCTGAGATAAATCGTGCTTGATCAAAGGCGTATTTGATTTGATGGCAGCCAATGTTTCGGCGGCTTTTTCTTGCGGAAAAATACTCAAATGCACGGTCGCTACCGACAAATCAGAAGTTACCAAAACTTTAGAAACCGAAATTACAAGATTAGAAATTCCGTTTTTTCGCACTTCACCTTGCAAAATATCTACCAAATCTTTTTGGATTACGCCACCAATTTTTTTCTGTCTGTTTGTTTCCATGCCGCAAAAATACGATTTTTTGAAGTTACAAAGTTACAAAGTGTTTAAGTTGCAAAGTTTTTTAGTTTTTTGGGAATAATTTGCTTTTGCTATTGGTTGTTTTGAAGCATTGTTCCTGCTGTGCGCTGTATCTTTTTCGGCGAAAAGCCTCAAAAGGATGCCGCTTCCATCAGGGCTAGGCGTTTAGTTTAAAAAAAATTGCGGACTATGCAAAAAACTTTGCGAACTTTGCGTTTCAATTCGACCTCATGAAAAAAATAGAGCACATCGGCATCGCTGTAAAAGATTTGGAAGTTTCTAATTTGCTTTTCGAAAAATTATTCGGAGCACCGCCTTATAAATTTGAAGAAGTAGCCAGTGAAGGGGTAAAAACATCTTTTTTTAAAAACGGTCCCAACAAAATTGAATTGCTTGAAGCCACGAATAGCGAAAGTCCGATTGCGAAATTCATAGAAAAGAAAGGCGAAGGCATTCATCATATTGCTTTTGATGTTGACGATATTGTTGCCGAAATCGCACGACTACAATCGGAAGGATTTGTTGTTTTGAATGCCATTCCCAAAAAAGGCGCCGACAATAAACTGGTTGCTTTTTTGCATCCAAAAGGCACCAACGGCGTTTTGATAGAATTGTGTCAGGATATTTAGATTCTTGGATGTTATGATTTTTGGGTATAGGACTCGAAAAAAAGGCCGCTTTCTAACTATCTGAAAACGCAGTTGATTCAAAATTCTAAGTCGCAGAAACAAAAAAGATTTGCAATGAAGCAAAAATAGTGGTAATATTGCAAGCCACAATTGGTCCTATAGCTCATTCGGTTAGAGCAACTGACTCATAATCAGTAGGTGCTTGGTTCGATTCCAAGTGGGACCACAAAAAGCTTTTCTGATAAAACGGAAAGGCTTTTTTTATTCTTGTTTTTTCAAAACAAACACTTTGGTGTAGCTTTCCTTTCTTGAATAGCGTAAAGTTCGTTAATCTTTTTTTTAAACCCATTAAAGTTTTATATTTGAAGTTCTTAATTTAAAAACTATGAATTTTAAATCCTTTTTAACTACAGTTGCAGTGGTTTTATTTTTAACTTCTTGCAAGAAAGAATTACAGCCTCAAGAAACTACAACCGATTCCACTGCTGTTCAAAATACAACTGCTGCAGCTCCTGTTATTGCACCTGCAGCTTCCACGCCGGTTCAAGTCGGTCAACCTGCACAAAGCGTTACAAATGCAACACCACAAGCTGTAAATGCTGCCAAAACGGCTCCGGGAATGAATCCGCCACACGGACAACCTAACCACCGTTGTGACATTGCTGTTGGTGCGGCTTTGAGTTCGCCTGTGGCCAAAAAACAGCAAGCTGTTACAGCTCAAAAATCGGGTAGTGCTTCCGTGCAACCAATCAGTACAAGTACCCCAACCCCAACGCCATTGGCACAACCAACGCCACTAGCACAGCCAGCGGCTGCAACGCCTACCGCTCCGGGAATGAATCCGCCACACGGTCAAGAAGGTCATGTTTGCAGTGTTGCAGTTGGCGCACCTTTACCAAAGTAAAATGCAATGAAAAAATCATTATTGGTCTTTTACTTTTTGATATTTTTATTCCAGCAAAGCCAGTCACAATCCAAAGTTTATGAAGGTGTTTTGAAAGATATAAATTCACAAGAAGCATTGGCGTATGTGAATATTGGCGTGCTAAATAAAAACTCAGGCACTGTTTCTGATGTGAACGGACAGTTTCAATTGGTTTTGGACGAAAAATATGACAATGAAATTTTAAAGATTTCAATTATTGGATACAAAAGTATAATCTATAACGTTGCCGATTTTAAAAAAGCAATTACCGAAAACAAAGATTTCTTTTTAGAAAAAGAAGTTGCCGAGTTAAAAGAAATTATCATTAGCAATAAAAAAATGCAAACGCGTAATTTCGGAAATGTTTTAGAAAAAAAAACAGTTTCGGCTGGATTTGTCAATAATGTTTTGGGCAATGAAATCGGGATGATTATTAAAATTAAAAAGAAACCAACCTTCATTAAAGCATTTCATGCGATAGTAGATTACAACCATTATAAAGAATTCAAATTCCGTCTCAACTTTTATGATTTAAAGGATGGATTACCCAATAACTCCATTCTTCAAGAAAGTATCATTGTAACGAGTACAATCAAAAAAGGAAAATTGAGTGTTGATTTAGACGAATATGACATAGTTGTTCAAGACGATTTTTTTGTAGCCATCGAACTAATCGAAGGTCTTGGCGAAGGCGGCCTGCATTTTTTAGCCGACTATTCTGGAAATCAAATCATTTCCCGTGCGGCAAGTCAAGGAAAATGGAAGAAACAAGAAGATGTAAGTTTTGGATTTAGTGTAACTGCAAAATATTAAGTTGTTGAAAGGCAAATAAAACACTTTAAATAACTACATTTTTGATTGCTCTTTAAGCAAAAAAACAGCACCAATTGGTACTGTTATGTTGCAATGTTTTATGTGGAGAATATCGGATTCGAACCGACCACCTCTTGCCTGCCAGGCAAGCGCTCTAGCCAAATGAGCTAATCCCCCAATAATTTCGACAAATATAAGGCAATTCCTTTCCATTTTCCAAAAAAGAATTTCCAAATCACCACTTTTATGAATTGTACTTTTGTTTTCATTAAATTTACACAAAATTAAAAACATGAACACGGCTCCAATCAACGGATTTCTAGAAACCGAAATCTTAAATAATATTGCTACAGTTACTTTTGGTCATCCTGCTGGAAATTCGTTTCCAACTGCTTTATTAACGCGTTTAACATCGGAGATTAATGTGCTTAGTCATGACGAAAAAGTAGCTGTAATTGTACTTAAAAGCCAAGGTGATGGCGTTTTTTGTGGAGGCGCTTCTTTTGACGAACTGTTGCAAATAGCTACGCTTGAACAAGGCACCGCTTTTTTCTCTCAATTTGCCAATGTAATCAACGCGATTCGCAAATGTGTAAAACCCGTTATTTGTCGTGTTCAAGGCAAAGCAGTTGGAGGCGGAGTGGGACTCATTGCAGCATGCGATTATGTAATGGCGACAAAAAATGCTGCCGTAAAATTATCCGAATTGGCCATCGGAATTGGGCCTTTTGTCATAGCACCCGCAGTGGCTAGAAAAATTGGAGCAACAGCGCTTGCAGAAATGAGTTGGGCCGCTCACGAATGGAAAGACGCCCAATGGGCCAATCAAAAAGGATTATTTGCTCAAGTTTTTGATAGCATTGAGACTTTAGACAATGCCGTACTTTTGTTTTCTCAAAAACTGGCTTCCTACAATCCCGAAGCTTTAACTGCAATGAAAAAAGTACTTTGGCAAGACACCGATCATTGGGATAATTTATTATACGAAAGGGCGCAAATTTCTGGCAAATTGGTGCTTTCCGATTTCACAAAAAATGCCCTTATTGCTTTTAAAAAGTAATTTTTTTTTGAAGCTATTCCTGCTGTCCGTTACAATCTTTTTGCGCGAACACCGCCCAAAAAGGATTTTCACTTCCATCAGGGCTAGGTATTTTCTGATCCAGACGATAAACAATAAATCACTAAATTTGCAACAAATAAAAATACCATGACTAAAATCAGAATTACAAAACAATTCAGTTTCGAAACCGGTCATGCACTGTATGGCTATGATGGAAAATGTAAAAATGTACATGGCCATAGCTACAAACTTTCTGTAACGGTAATTGGAACGCCAATATCAGATCGCAATAATGTGAAATTCGGAATGGTTATCGATTTTTCTGATTTGAAAAAAATTGTGAAAGAGGAAATCGTAGATCAATTTGATCACGCGACGGTTTTTAACGAAACTACACCGCACATCGAGCTTGCAAATGAACTAAAAAACCGTGGTCATCATGTGATCTTGGTTGATTATCAACCCACAAGCGAAAACATGGTGATTGATTTTGCAGAAAAAATCCAAAATCGTCTTCCTACAACAATTCAGCTTTTTTCGTTAAAACTTCAAGAAACAGAAACCTCTTTTGCCGAATGGTTTGCAAGTGATAATTTATTAAACTGAACCTTTTTAAAATAGTTACTCGCTCTTAAAGAAAATGCCCCAAAAAGTGAAACACTAAATGGGACATTCTTATGAACTAAAACACTTATTATTTTACAATAAGAAACTCGCTGCGTCTGTTTTGTGCATGTTGTTCTTCGGTGCATGCTTCTTTGCAGTCTACTTTTGGTTCGCTCTCGCCATACCCTTTTCC